>NZ_JAXCHW010000010.1:0-103280 GCF_035984805.1 Chryseobacterium sp. MP_3.2
CCTACAAAAGAAAAAACACTAGCGATAACGTTATCGCTAGTGTTTAATTATTTAATTTTGTTTAATAATCTGTATCGCTTTTTTAGGACGGGACATGTTTTATCAGACATTAATTTAGTTCAATTGGATTGTATGGCTTTTCTTTGGGTTTTTCAGATGTATTCACTGGAGAAACCATAACTTCAGATGTTGAATTTATAAATTGAATGAAGTTTGTTACAGAATTTTTCTTTAATTCAGCATATTTTTCTTTGGTAGTAGGGATGACTTTTCCCATCTTGCTATTGGTGTTTATATATTTGTTTTTTTCAATAGCAATTGCTTTAAAAAGAAAATTATTTTTGGTATCAGTTAATTTTAATATCAAACCTGGTAATCCTTGAAATTTGTAAGGTCCATCAAATACAGGAATCTCTGTTGTAAACCAAGCTATATAATCTCTTCCTGCAAAATGTGCAGTTGCTTGGATTGTTTGGTATCCTAAAATTTGTTCATCTTTTTTTAAAATTTTCCAAGGAATTGTAGGAATTTGTTCAAAATAAGAATAAGAATTGTTCATTATTTTATCTGAGAATAAAAGTAGGCTCGATTGATAATCTTTCGTGATGAAGTAAGAATTTTTACTTAGTCCATATTTTTCCTTAATTTTCAAAGCATTTGCAAGATCAATTCCATTTTTCACGTCATCTTCTAAAAGAGAGTCTCCGATTTGTTTAAATTCACTATAAAAATAAGATTTATTATCTTTTATAGCTAAAATCATGAGATCCTCTTTTTCAGATAACTTGTTAGTAGAATCTGTCAGATAATTATATTGATAAGAAATTTTCATGATCTTTTTTTGAGCTGAAAAAATTGCTACAGAAAATAACAAGATGATTATATATTTTGTTTTCATTTTTTTCTTTTAAAAGCATGATCCTTAATCTTTAAGGATCATTCCTAAATTACAAACTAGGCGCAATTTCCCGCATCAAACCCAATTATCCATGTGTTAATTTGACTGGATGTCCAAGAGTTGGGAGAGTCCACATTATATGAATTTCCGCACGAGGTAGTAATCATTATCATCCGTTTTTTTGAAATTAGGGTTGCAGCTTCCACAATCTTTTTATTTTGCATTGGGCTAACCTCTAATCCTTTTGCAAAAGCTAGGGATGCAGATCCCAACATGAAAACTGAAAGTAAAAACAATTTTTTCATAATAAAATTTAATTGATTAATACTCTAAACTAAACCTAAACCTATGCAAGTTTTTTTATCGCTTTCTCAATATTTTTTTTATTATGTTAAGTTGTAAATCTGCAATGTTGAAAACTTTTCATTATTTTGCACCTTGATATTTACGTAATATGGGACTACATTTAACTCCGATTGATGTTGTGGAAGACATTTCTAAAGAAGATTTTCGAGAAAAGTATTTAATTCCGCGCAAACCAGTTGTCATTCGCAACATGGCGAAAAAATGGCCGGCTTACCAGAAATGGACCATGGAATACATGAAAGAAACCGTGGGCGACGTAGAAGTTCCGCTTTATGATTCCTCCAAAGCAGATCCAGCCGCACCAATTAATGCGTCCGCAACTAAAATGAAATTTTCGGATTACATTGATTTGATCAAAGAAAAACCCACAGATTTAAGAATATTTCTTTTTGACCCAATTAAAACGGCCCCAAAACTTCTGGATGATTATATCTCTCCGAAAGAATTAATGGGCGGATTCTTAGATAAATATCCAAATATGTTTTTTGGCGGAAAAGGCTCTGAAACTTTTCTTCATTATGATATTGACATGGCGCATATTTTCCACACGCATTTTAATGGCAGAAAACATGTTTTGCTTTTTGATAACAAATGGAAAGAGCGTTTGTATCAAATTCCCTTCGCCACTTATGCCTTAGAAGATTATGACATATCTAATCCTGATTTCGAAAAATTCCCAGCTTTAGAAGGTGTACAGGGTGTAGAATGTTTTCTGGAACATGGCGATACGTTATTTATGCCGACAGGTTGGTGGCATTGGATGCGCTATCTAGACGGAAGTTTTTCCATTTCGCTGCGAGCTTGGGATAAATCTTGGGCGGTAAAAGCAAAATCGCTTTGGAATCTTACAGTTCAAAGAAATTTTGATAATATTTTGAAAGCTAGATTGAAAGGAAAATACATGGTTTGGAAAGAAAAAAAAGCCATCGAACGCGCCAATTACGCTTTGAAAAAAGGTTTACCAAAATAAATAAAACGCTTTTAGATTCTATATCTAAAAGCGTTTTTCCTTTTATTTCTTCTTGAGCAATTGAATTGCATCTGTAGAATAAAGAGCGATGAAAATCAATACAGGCTGAAAGAGAAGTCTGATTAATCTTTTAGCATCCGTATCTAAACCAAAACCATCCCGCTGTTCCACATATTGGGAAATATTTCCAGGAAATATTAAAATGAAAAAGATGGCCAACGCTAATCCGACAAATTTTCTCTGCTTCTTCCAGAAAAGCACACTCAATCCAAAGAGAATTTCTACCACGCCGGAAGCAAGAACCACAAAATCTTTGGAAAGCGGAATCCAATCCGGAACCTGCGCCTGAAAAGTTTCCCTTGCGTAAGTCAAGTGACCGATTCCTGCTAAAAGCATGAAAGCACCCAAAACTATTCTTATCAAATTTTTAATCATCGTTTTAATTCTTGAATTTAAATGACATGTGGAATTTACAAAATCCTATAAATCGGATATAAACCTACGCTTCCTTCATAATATTCGGAATGTTTGTAAATCCAGTCTAATTGCGCCTTTCCATCTTTTGCAAAATCTGGATTGGCTATTTTTTCAAATTCAAAAGCGGTTTTCAAAACTTGACTATTTTTCAATAAATCAGTAGCCGTATCTTCGAAAACATAATCGGAATAATATTCTTTCTGACCCAAAATTGCATCAAAAAAATTCCAGTTGAAAAAAGAATCGGTAGCTTCTGGTTCCAAGGTTTCCAGCAAATATTTTACGCCATTTTGTTTTGTACTAACTAAAAAATCCCCACTTCTTATTTTAAAATTTTTTTTTTCCGCTTTAACTTTCGTGTCGTAATGAGCATAGTGACCTTCGTAAGGATTTTTCATTGTTTTGTAATCAGAAATTTGATATTGCTGGGCAAAAACAGTAGAATCTTGCTTAATTGAAGTCATTTTAATGCTATTCCGGTGGAGATGTTCTAAGACCTTTCTTTCAGATTTTGGGATGACATAATAAGACGGAATTACAATTTCTTTCGTAGGAATATATTGATCGTAAAAATTCACTTTTCGAGTGAAAGGTTTGCTTTGATCATAAAATAGACGAGGCTTTCCAGAAACTTCGCTAGGTTTTTGACGCGCTTCATAGCCTTTAAAATCAATTAGTTGATATTTGGTACTGTCTAGTTTCCATTGAATAGGATATTTCATCTTAGGCTGATAATCTTTTAAGCTTTCTGCCATTTTTTGCTGAATTTCTTTCGCGTTTTTAGAGGTGTAATTGATGGAACTTACCATATTTTCATAGGTAGCGCGAACGCGATCTCTATAGGGTTTTAGCATATGTGTTTCCGCAACGGTTCCCATCGTATTAAATAACGTGGTATAACCTGTTGCATATCTCGGGGAATCCATAAAAGTAGGAAAACCGGCATCCGGAGAATCACCGTGAATATTGACATAAGGTGTAGTAAGAATACCTTTCTTTTCTAAAGTCTGTATAATCTCTGGTTGCATTTTTTCATTAAAATAGGTTCCCAACGTTTTTCCCAACCGTTCTTTATTAGTAGAAATATAAGTGAACAAGTATTGATAATCCGCGCCGTTTGAAACATGATTATCAATAAAGTAGATCGGTTTGAAATGCTGGAAAATCTGTTGAAAAGCTTTGGCATTTTCGGTGTCATTTTTAATGAAATCTCTATTCAAATCATAGTTCCGGGCATTCCCACGGAAACCATATTCTTCCGGACCGTTTTGATTGGCGCGGCTGAATTTACCTCTTCTCTGCATTCCTGAAATATTATAAGCCTGGATAGCAACAATTTTTAAATTTTTAACTGAAAGTTTTCCGGTTGCAAAATCGCGCATCATCATCATGGTGGCATCTATTCCATCAGGCTCACCCGGATGAATTCCGTTATTGATAAGAATTGTGGGAACATTTTTATCTTTTGAATTATTAAAAATGACCACTTTTATGGGTTCGCCATTATCATCCGTTCCAAAATTTTCTACAGTAATGGTTGGGAAATCTTTTGCTACCTGATTGTAGAAACTAACCATTTCTGCGTAGGTGTTGGTTTGATTTCCGTTGCCTTTTTCGTAAGGAGTTTGAGGCTTGGTTTGGGAGAGAACTAAGGAGGAAAGTAAGATAGCGAAGATTGAAAAAAATTTCATTAAGATTAATTTTAGTTTGGTCAAACGAATTTATATAAAAAATTCCTGAACGAATTCAGGAATTTATATTATAAGATTAATGATAACTACCAATTTATTACAATCAAAAATATAAAAATTATTGAAAAAGCACTTTAATAAAGACTCTTTTCAAAACTCCATTTCTTTCAATTGAATGCACTGTGACTTTTGGAGTATATTTAGAAGCATAAAAAACTTTATTATTAATCAACTTTACATACCCAATTTTATACTCATCTTTATATAGTGCAACAGCGTATTTATCATAATTATTATCTTTTTCCAATATAGGCTTTAGTATATCTCTTTCATTCAATAAATTACTTCCAATTTGAGTCTTGGATAATCCCGAAATTTCAGTTATGAAACAAAGATCTTTTACTGGATAGAAATCTGCTAAAAATTCAAAATTATCAGTAGGGACAAGTCCTTGCGTCATAGCTAATAAATAAAAGGTATCATCTCTTTTATTTGTTTCTATCATCCAAAAGTCATAAAAAAATTTTGAATCACTCCTTTCATTTTTAATTAATCTATGTCCAAAAATATCTAAAACATTTGAATCATAAACTTTATTAACATCTGGGAAACCTTCAAAAAGTAGAAAACCATTTTTTCTAGCTTCTTCAACTCCTTTTTTGAGATAACTAAATACAACTCCTTTGGATGAATTTTTTTTTATTCTTCCTACAGGAATTCTACTTCCACCTTTACCTGTTCTCCAAGTTAAATCTATATGTTTAATTATCTTTTTCATTACAAAGACAATAGTTTTTCTATACGCAAATTTAATATTTTTATAATAACATCTTTTCTTTCTGGTGTTATCTTGTATTCGTTACAAAAATCGGGCAATTGACTATCGATATAGAAAATTATAGCTTCTATTTCATCAATTTTAAAATTACTCTTAATAACCTTTAATCTATTATTGACGATTTCGCCATAATTATTCAGCAAATTTTCAACTAATTCAAAATGAGTAATTTTTTTTCCTTCCCAATGAATTTCGGATTTACCTTTATTTATATATCGTTCAATTATTTGAATGTCTTTATTCATTTCCAAAATTTCCGCATTATTTTTTTCTCTCGCCAAACAACAACCTGAATCATAAATAGGGGAAAATCTGCTAGTGTTATTAAAATTTAATCTGATTACATTATTACTCTTTCTTGCGTTTTCTACTTCCTGTTTTCGCTTATTTACAAATGCATTTTTTACTTTTGTAAATAAATTAGTTTCTACTTTTTTACTTAAAGGTTGACTCTTTTCATTTAACGATATTTCAATATATTTTCTGATAAAGCCCCAATTTTCTTGATGTCGATCGGAATTTCCAATTACGCAGTCAAATATTATAGTGTCAATTAAAAAAGGGAGATGGATATTGATTTTATGATGAATTAAAGCATCATTAATAAATTTAAATGTGTAGTCTTTCTTATCTTTAACTGGATCATAATTAGGTGAATATCCTTTTAAATATGTTATTCCCTCTGTAAGCCTTTCATGCTTTTCAATAATCATAGACTTAGATAAACAACCAATCTTTTGAATATGATTCGAATCATAACCAATATTATAATCAAGCATTTCGAATCCTAACGATTGACCAATCTTTGAAGATATTATTTCAGACCAAAATTCTAACGGATATCTGATACTTCCATCAGGAGCCTCTTTCGAACCTTTAAAATAGTAAATTTCTTCTTTTTCATTGAGAGCAACAAATTTTGCTCTAGTTCCTCCTGTGTTAACAAAATTTTGTTTTTGCCATAGAGTAATATCTTTAAAGGAAGGAATTAGTTTTTCCATTTTGGATCATCTCGAAATTATCTTGGATAAAAATAGTCAAAAAAAATTCGAGCTTAATCATTCAACTTCAACACCGCCATAAATGCGGATTGTGGAACCTCTACTCTACCGATTTGTTTCATTTTTTTCTTTCCTTCCTTTTGTTTCTCTAGCAATTTACGCTTACGGGAAATATCTCCACCGTAACATTTTGCGGTAACATCTTTTCTTAAAGCTTTAATGGTTTCTCTTGCAATAACTTTCGCACCTAAAGCCGCCTGAATCGCAATGTCAAACTGTTGTCTTGGAATTAGTTCGCGCAATTTCTCACACATTCTTTTCCCAATATAAAAGGAATTGCTATCATGAATTAAAGAGGAAAGTGCATCTACCATATCACCATTAATTAAAATATCCATCTTCACTAATTTAGAAGAACGGAACCCAATTGGGTGATAATCGAAAGAAGCATAACCCTTTGAAATAGATTTTAAACGGTCATAAAAATCGAAAACAACTTCTGCTAAAGGCATATTGAAAACGAGTTCTACCCGATCTGCGGTTAAATAACTTTGGTTCACAATTTCGCCGCGTTTTTCGATACACAAAGTCATTACGGGACCTACATAATCTGATTTCGTGATTATAGAAGCTTTAATAAAAGGCTCTTCTACGCGATCCAAAGAAATAGGATCCATCATTTCTGAGGGATTATTAATGAGAATCATGGTATCTGGATCTTTTTTATTGTAACCGTGGTAAGAAACATTGGGAACAGTAGTGATCACATCCATATTAAATTCCCGATCCAATCTCTCTTGCACAATTTCCATGTGAAGCATTCCTAAGAATCCACAACGGAATCCAAATCCTAGGGCGGCAGAACTTTCTGGTTCGAAAACCAAGGAGGCGTCATTCAATCTCAATTTCTCCAGAGAGAAACGAAGTTCTTCAAAATCTTCGGATTCTATGGGATAAATTCCTGCAAAAACCATAGGTTTTACTTCTTCAAAACCATCGATCGGTTCTGTTGCGCCGTTTTCAAAAGTGGTAAGAGTATCTCCTACTTTAACTTCTCGCGCATCTTTAATTCCAGAAATAATATATCCTACATCGCCCGTTTTAATTTCTTTCTTAGGCGTTTGTTTTAATTTTAATGTACCTACCTCATCGGCTTCGTACATTTTATTGGTGGCCATAAATTTAATTCGTTGTCCTTTTTTGATGCTTCCGTTGACTACTTTGAAGTAAGCTTCAATGCCACGGAATGGATTGTAAACTGAATCAAAAATCAAAGCTTGGAGTGGACCATCTTCATTACCTACTGGTGCAGGAATTCTTTTTACGATATGTTCTAACAGATCCAAAACGCCTTCCCCGGTTTTACCAGAAACACGCAATACATCTTCATATTCGCACCCAATTAGATTCATGATTTCATCCGTTACTTCTTCTGGATCTGCGGAAGGTAAATCAATTTTATTAAGAACCGGAATGATGGTTAAGTCATTTTCTAAGGCTAAATATAAGTTACTTATCGTTTGAGCCTGAATACTTTGTGCAGCATCTACAATTAGAAGCGCACCTTCACAAGCGGCGATTGAACGGGAAACTTCATAAGAGAAATCTACATGACCCGGAGTATCAATTAAATTGAGAATATATTTTTCTCCATTTAATTCATAATCCATTTGAATAGCGTGCGATTTTATGGTGATTCCGCGCTCTTTTTCAATATCCATATCATCTAAAGTCTGGGACTGTAGTTCTCTTTGTGTAACGGTATTGGTATATTCTAAAAGTCGGTCTGCCAAAGTTGATTTACCATGGTCTATATGTGCAATAATGCAGAAATTACGTATGTTTTTCATTTAAGAATCTTGTATTTGCAAAGATAGAAAAAGAGAGGCAATAATGCCTCTCTGTGTATGAATCTATTTTTAGAGTCTATTTGCCGTAAATATATTTACCAGACAACGGATCAATGTAGATTTTTGAAGTCGGTAATTTGCGGGCAGCTTTGTTTTTTGCACTGGTTTCTATGGCACCAATCCCTGCTCCGATAAGGCCAAACATTCCGTAAGTAGAATTCATTTGTGCTGGATTCAAGGTGCCTTCATTGGAAGTTACAAAAAAGCCTTTATCATCTTTTTCTAATTCTAAAAATCCTCCTGCTGTATTTAAATGCGCCTTGTTGCCATCTGAATAAGCAAAGATTTTATATGATGGAATTGTCTCCTCCCCTTTCTTAGCGCTTTTTACTTCATTATTTGCATTCCGAATCAATTCATAACCCAATAATGGTGATTGAGAAAAGAAACTTTCGAAATCTGAATAAATACCCGAAGCCAATTCTGGATTTTTATTAGCAGCTAAACTAGGGACTAAAAAAGTTTCATAATCAGATAAAGATTCCTTGCTCAATGCTAAAGTAGAAGGAGTTTTGGTATAAGACTGATTTAGTAGGGACTGAAATAATTGTGTCACCGTTAATGCAATACCCATAGGATTTTCTGGGAAATCTTGATTTGGTGTGTATAAATTGTTTACTCTGCTTAGAAAGAAATATTGCCCCTCTTTTTCTAAAAACGTGCTCGCTCTGAAATCAGCAGTAAAGTGATTTTTTTCATCTTCTGTGGGATTATTTGCAAAGTGCAGTTTTTCCAATACCAAAACAATGTTATTGTTTCCTTTTGGGTCTTTGTTATATTTCAAGAACCACTCGTTAACGAAAATTTCAGCATCATTTTTTGGGAAGATAAACTGTACTTGTTTACCTTTAAAAGTAACAGTTCCCAGATCTTTGCTCTCACGCAGATCAATAAAGGAGACACTTTTTGTAGTATTGGATTTATCCTTAATGGTTCCCATCACATAAATTTCCTGCGTTTTTTGGGAGAAAGCAAAAAGGGGAAGAAGAAGAAATAGATATCTAAACATTTTGAAATTATTTTTGACGAAATTAACATAATATTTCAAATTTTAAGAAAAAAAAACGACCTCTACAAAATTAATTGCAGAGGTCGCTTCAACATTAAAAAAATAAACTATTATGGTCTCCTACGCTGCGAACTTGGATTTCCAAGCCCGTCTTGTTTCTTATCTATAATTTTGTTGCGCATTTTTCCCTCTGTTTGATACATCTGGAGAACTTGCTGTGGTTTAATCACTTGCATAAATTTTTGCGCGTACATTTTTCTATTATCCAAAAGCTCCTGCCCAATTTCAAAACTTTGATTCAATTGCTTTGTGGCTTCATCATCACTCAGGCTTTCATAATCTGCTTCCGACTTAAACTTTCTTTTGATGGCTGCTTGCTTTTCTTGATACTCTGCGTACAATGTTTTAAACTCCTCTTCATTTGTTTTCGGCACGTCTAATTCAGAAACCATCATGTCTTCTCTAAATTGATTCAGCAACATGGTCCTCTCTTTAGGATTCATTTTTTGAATGATTTCCTTTCTTTGATCGGGTTTCATTGTTTTCCAATCATACCTTTGCTCCTGTGCGAAGGTGATTTGTGAACTCAATAAAACTACACCTAATAATAAAATCTTTTGCATGGTTACTTGCTTTAATTGTACAGATCTAAATAAATGTCTTGCTCTGTATTTCTTCCTAAATCCGCTAAATCTGCCGAAGTAAAACTTGATAGAATCTGATCCATCGGCATGTTCTCTTGCTGCGTATTTATTTTAGTGTTTTCTATTTTTGCGGTGGTCATTTTTCGAGTTACTGTAGCTATTGCTTTCGGCCGCTGTGCATTTATTTCAACACTTTTTACTTCCTGAATTTTATCTTCTTTTACCCTTTTGTCAGTATAAGAAATATGATCTACAATTTTTGGCTTATCTGCTAATATTGAACTCTTTATGCTATCCAGATTTGCACTCGCAACTGCCATTTCCGTGTTTTCTGTGCTGCCCTCATTATTAACTAAAAACGTAATTCCGAATAGCAATGCAACTGCGGCGGCGGCTGAATATGCCCAATTCATTTTAAAAAATTTTCTTTCCTTCACAGGAGCAGTTTCTTGGAGCACCTTTGCCTGCATTTGTTCAAAAAAGTTATCAGGAACCTGATAAATATTCTTTCGTTCTAACTTTTCTATATCTAAATTTTTCATTGGAGAAAAAATTTTATTCCGTATAATTTTCTTTAATATAAGCCTCTACTTTCTGTTTTGCATAATGGTAATTGGTTTTACATGTTCCAACTGACATTTCTAAAACGGTAGATATTTCCTCATAAGGCAGTTCATCATAATATCTTAAGGTGAACACCAATTTCTGTTTCTCGGGCAAGGAGTGAATTGCTTTTTGCAATAATATCTGAATTTCTTCTGCTTCTACTCCCGCGTTATCTGCTACTAAATTTTGAAGATGATATTCTGACCCTTCGTCACTTTGCTGCATCTTTTTCAATTTATTAAGTTGTTGCAAAGATTCATTTGTTGCTATTCTGTACAGCCACGTATATAATTGACTGTCTTGCTTAAACTGATGAAAATTTTGATACGCTTTTATAAACGTGTCTTGCAAAACATCTTGCGACAGATCGTGATCCACTAAAAATCTTCTAATATGCCAATATAACCTACTCTGGTAAGCATCCATCATCAAACGAACTCCTTTTTCACGGGTTTTTTCGTCAGACATCATTTCGATAATTTCGATTTCCTGGATCTTCATTGAGACGCTTTCATTATTTTGATTATAAATCTACTTAAAAGTTAAATAAGTATTTCAATTTTTAGTCCAAAGCAAATTAATTATCTTTGTTCATAATTAAATTCATGAAGATTGTAATTCTCGGATCGGGCAATGTTGCTTATCATTTAGCGAAAGCTTTTTCTGAAAAAGGAATTTCTCTTGATCAAATTTTTGGCCGAAATGAAAAGGATTTGAAAGAGATTTCTGACGCCTTCGATGTTCCTTATTCTACTAAAGTACTAAAATCTGCAGATTTTTATATCGTTGCGGTGAGTGATGATTACGTAAATGAAGTTTCAAAAATGATTACAGCAGAAAACTGTCTGGTTGCGCACACTTCTGGCTCTTTACCTGTAGCCGTTTTAGAAGGAAATTACAGGAAAGCAAGTTTTTATCCGCTACAGACTTTTTCTAAGAGTAAAAATTTAAAATATTCTGAAATTCCGTTTTTTGTAGAAGCAGATAATGCGGCTGATTTACATTTTTTAGAAAATTTAGCACAGAACATTTCTCCTCATGTGATGGCAAGCGATTTTGAAAAACGAAAGTATATTCATCTTACCGCCGTTTTTGCCTGCAATTTTGTGAATCACCTTTATGCACGAGCCAAAGAAATTTCGGATGCCCAAAATATTCCTTTCCACTATTTTATTCCTTTAATACAGGAAACTACAGCTAAAATAAAAGAAATTGATCCAAAATTTGCCCAAACCGGTCCTGCAATACGCGGTGATGAAAGAGTTTTAAAAGTTCATGAAGATTTACTAACGGACGAAGAACACCTTAAAATTTACCGCACAATGAATGATTCTATAAAAGAAATGTATGAGTTATAAAAAAAAATTAAAAGACATAAAAGCTTTCGTATTTGATGTAGATGGCGTTTTCACAGATGGCAGTGTATATTTAATGCCGGGTGGAAATATGTGTAGAGTCATGAATGTTTTAGATGGGTATGCTGTAGTAAAGGCCCTTAAAAATAATTATGCCATCGCGGTTATTACAGGCGGAAATGATGAAGAAGTTAGAAATAGGATTCATTATTTGGGGATCAAAGATTATTATGCAAAATCACCCGACAAAATGATTGATTTCAACAATTTTAAGGAAAAATACACTCTCAAAAATGAAGAAATTTTGACGATGGGCGATGATTTACCCGATATTCCAATGATGCTTAAGTCCGCCATTTCTGCTTGTCCAAAAAATTCCGTTCCAGAAGTGAAAGCAATTTCAGACTATATTTCTTCAATTGAAGGCGGAAAAGGTGCCGTGCGGGATGTGATAGAACAGGTCATGAAAATTCAAGGAAAATGGGTGGAAGATAATACCCAAAGCATTTAAAACATTTATGAAAATACTTTTAGGTTCTGGCTCACCCCGAAGAAAAGAATTATTACTCAGTTTAGGATTTGAATTCGATGTGGTACCCATTGATTGTGAAGAAATTTATCCTGAAAAATTGCCAATTCCAGAGGTTGCCGCATTTCTTTCTACCCTTAAAGCAAACGCGTTCCGATCTTTGAAAGAAGATGAAGTTCTGATTACAGCAGATACAATTGTTGCTATTCAAAATGAGATTTTAGGAAAACCGAAAGATGAAGGAGAAGCCAAAGAAATGTTGAGAAAACTTTCTGGCCAAACCCACGAAGTTTATACGGCCTTTACGCTGAAAACTTTGAAAAAAACATTTTCTAGAACAGATGTTGCGTCCGTAAAGCTGGCAGAAATATCAGAGGAGGAAATTGATTTCTATGTGAAAAATTACGCTCCATTTGATAAAGCCGGGAGCTACGGAATTCAAGAATGGTTAGGAATGGCAAAAATTCAACAAATTATCGGCAGTTATTACACCATCATGGGACTTCCAACGCATTTGCTTTACACCGCTTTAAAAGATTTTGAAAACGCTTAATTCAAAAATAAAAATCATTATTTTTACACAAATTAATTCGGATTTTTTATACTAAAAGCTGGATTTGAAAGTTATTATGAAATAATGAAAAAAACTATATTCTTTCTTTTAGCAGTCGTGGTTTTCAACTCTTGTTCCACCCGGAAAAAGTCCAATGATTCCACATTTATGAAAGGTTTTTATTCCTACTACAATACGCTCTTTAACAGTAAAGATGCGCTTGAAACGGAATTAAGAAATCGAGATAAGGCCCACAAAGACAATTTCTACGCTCCTTACATCCAGCTTCTAACTTATGATGAGCAACCTCTTGGTAGCGAATTAGGTGGCGGAATGCTTTCAAATGATGGACCTACCGGACCAGGAAATAGGGGAAGTAGTGGTCCTGGTGTTCCAGGTTCGTCTAGAAATTCTGCCAATTCCAATTTTAATCCTAGCTCCTTCAATTCATCGGGTTCGAATTCTGCTTCTGGTACTAAAACTGGTGCAACTACCCTAGAAATTGCGGAAGCTAAAGCGTTAAAAGCGATTGCAAAGTATTCTGTAATGAAATCTGGAGAAGAAAAGAATAAAAGAATTTTTGACGCTAATATTTTATTGGCCCAATCGAGACTTTACCGTGATAAACCTCTGGAAGCTTTAGATGGTTTAAATTATGTTTTTTCTAACATGAGAAAAGATAAAAGAATTCCTCTTGCAAGAATCTATCAAGCTCTAGCTTATTCTAAAATGGAAGATTATGTACGTGCCGAAGAAGTCTTCACTGAGCTAAAAGAGGATAATCTTAAGAAAGATCAAAGAAAATTAATGAGTATTTATTATTCAGAAATGTTGCTTGAGTCTGGTCAAAAACAAAAAGCCGTAGAAGAATTGGAAGAAGCATATGCGGTAAATAAAAACAGAAAACTAAGAAGTAGGATCTCTTTTCTTCGTGGTCAAATTTTAGCCAATTTAGGCAGAAATGAAGAAGCTCGGGAAAGTTTTGTGACCGCTTACAAAAACTCAAATGATTTTGAATTTGAAGTGAAATCTCAGATCGAGATCGCAAAAACCTTTAACGGAAAAGATGATGATTACGAAGGTGCCAAGGATTATTTAGAGAAAATAAGTAAAAAAGGAACCTACGCTTCCCGTAAAAATGAGTTTTATTATGCCTTAGGTTTAATGGCGTATAAAGCGGGTAAAAAGGAGGAAGCCAAAGCTTATTTTGCACAATCGCTCACAGAAAAAGTTTCTGATCCACAAATTAGAGGGTTAAGTTATTTTGAAATTGGAAAAGGCTATTTTGAAAATAGTGATTATTTGGCGGCAGGCGCCTATTACGATTCTGCTTTGACGGTGATGACTTATGAACCCTCAAAAAAATTGCTAAAAGAACAATCTCAAAACATCAAACAAGTTTCTTCTAACTACTATTTAATCAAGAAAAACGACAGTATTTTAGCCTTGACTCGAATGCCAGAAGCTGAAAGAATTGCTTATTTTTCTAAATTCATAGAAGATATTAAAGTAAAAGAACAAAAAGAAGAATTGCTGAAAAGACGCGAAGAAAGAAACCAAGGATTTGATACAGGTGATTACTCTGCCAATTCTGTGTTTGCAGGAACTGCGGGTGGTTTTCAAGATTTCGGAGGCGGCAAAGGTGGATTCTATTTCGCTAATTCCAGCACCATTGCAAAAGGGGAATCCAGCTTTAAACAAATTTGGGGAAACCGTGCCCTGAATGACAATTGGCGAACTTCTGCACGGAGCAATTCCATAGAAGATCTAAAGAATGAAGCCATGGGAATTGGAACAGCTCCAGATCCGAGAAGACTAGAGCCCAGTTTTTACATCGAAAAAATCCCAACGAATACTGCCGACATTGCAGCTTTGAAAAAAGCACGTGATACTGCAAGTTTAGGTTTAGGGAGAATGTATGAGAACTTTTTTTCAGATACACCACTTGCTACAAAAACATTATACACTTTGGTAGATTCTGCACCAGAAGACGACATTAAATTACAGGCACTTTATCAAGCGTTTGCCTTTAATTACGAAAAGAATCCCGCAGCTGCAGAAAGAGCGAAACAAATGATTTTAAGTGATTTCCCTTATACTTCTTATGCTGAATTTGTAAGAAATCCAAGGAATAATGAGTTTGCTAAATCTTCTGAAGAAGTAGAGAAGGTGTATGAAGAAGCCTTCGATCTATACAGTACCGAAAAATATGCAGAAAGTAAAAGTTTAATTGAAACTGCGTTAGAAAAATATCCGAAAGACGGTTTGGTTCCAAAATTCTCTTTGCTCAATGCATTTAATTCCGGGAAAATTGCAGGTAAAGAAATCATGATTTTACAACTGGAACAAATCGCCTTGAATTACGAAAAAACACGGGAAGGGGAAAAAGCCCGAGAAATGCTGAAATACCTCCAAAGTGATTTGCAGATTGAAACTACTGATGCTTCTGGAAATAAGATTGACAATACTAATACTGCTCCAATCCAAGATCAAAATGATATTTCGACCCCGAAAATGAATGAGAAAGTGAGAGAAAATGAGATTAAAAATCAAGGTCCACCAAGACCTGGAGAACCAAAAAAACAGGAAGGCTTAATTGCTCCGGATCAATTCCAACTTCCCCAATTGGAGTTGAAATAAAAAAAGGCGAAGTTTAATCTTCGCCTTTTTTTATCTTATCTTTCTTTTTGATTCCCTGAAAATCTTTCAAGTAAAATGGTTCAAAATATGCCACATCTTCAAAGTCTTTTTCTGAAAATTTTTGCGCTGCTTTCTCCACCAAAAATTTCGCTGAAGGATAAATCGTATCATTAAAATCCGCGAAACTTAATCCTACGATAACCTGAACTTTTTTAGCGCCATCACCCACGAACAATACTTTTTTATCTGCAAATTCTTGAAAGGAAAATTCATCTAAAATCATGGCTTCTGTTGCAGAATTTCTTTCTCCCGTCTTCCCATCAAATACGGCAGTGTATACTTCCATCCGTCGCGCATCAAGCAGAGGAATAATAAAATCATATCCTTTATCAATAAAAGGCTGTACAAGTGTTTCTATCGATTCCACCGCGATGAGCGGAATATTTAAACCGTAGCAGAAACCTTTCGCAGCAGAAGCTCCTATACGAAGTCCGGTATAAGATCCCGGACCTTTTCCTAAGCTAATAGCGTTTAAATCCTGCAAAGAGATATCAGCTCCTTCCAAAGCCCATTGAACATAAGTATGCAGGCTTTCTGATTGCTTGTAATTTTCAGAAACCTGTTCACATAAACACAGTATTTTCATGTCCTCAGATATGGCAACAGAACAATTTTTAGAAGAGGTCTCTATATGGAGAATTTTCATGGTAAGAAATGATTTCAGATGATCTGTATTTTATTTATCTTTATTTTTATACACCGTTCTAGATTCACTTTGCGCAGTTGGATAAATGGTCATATCAGAAACACAAACATGTTTTGGCGCATTGATACAATAGGAAATGGCATCTGCAAGATCTTCTGCTTTTAAAGCTTGAAATCCTTCATAGACAGTCTTGGCGCGAACTCCATCACCTTTAAAACGAACTTTAGAAAAATCTGTTTCCGTCAAGCCTGGCTGCAAATTAGTTACTTTGATGCCAAATTCTGTGAGTTCCAAACGCATTCCTTCAGAAATAACATCTACGGCTTTTTTGCTGGCGCAATACACGACACCATTCGCGTAGGTTTGTCGAGCCGCCGTAGAAGAAATGTTAACAATATGTCCAGAATTTTGTTTTTTCATTCCTGGAATTATTAATTTTGAAATGTAGAGAATGCCTTTTACATTACCATCCATCATTGCGTCCCAATCTGAAACGTTTCCGTTTTCCAGGGAATCCATTCCGTGAGCGTTTCCAGCATTGTTAATGAGCACATCGATATCTTTCCAATCTTCTGGCAGAGAATTGTAGGCCTTTATTACCTGATTATTATCTCGGACATCGAACTTTAAACTAGTTATTTCGGTTTTGGCAGAAAGCTCCGTTTTCATCTGATTTAAAACCGCTTCGTTTCTACCGCAAATAATTAATCGAAAAGCTCCTTTTGCCAAAAGCTCAGCTGTGGCTTTTCCGATTCCAGAGGTTGCTCCGGTAATTAAAACTGTTTTCATAATTAAGGAATTTAATTGGCATCAAAAGACTGAAATGCGTCCTCGATGTGGGTAATCTGTAATTTTTTATGTTCATCTGGTACCACGGTGATAATATCAAAACGAACTTCTTTGTCTATCTCATTGCTTTGCATATAGTAATCTGCACACTTCACGAGCGATTTTATTTTTCCTTTGGTCACTGCTTCCTGTGGTTCCATAAAAAAATCCGTGCCTCTCGCTTTTACTTCCACAATAATAACGATTCCTTCAAACTCCGCGATGATATCGATTTCAGCTCTCTGGTAACGATAATTTCTACCCAAAATTTTATACTGCTTTCGGGCTAAAAAATCGGTGGCTAAATCTTCTGCGAGAGCGCCAAAATCGTTATGTTTCGCCATTATTTGATGAATTGTAAAGCCCAATAAATAAGTCCAATTTGAAAAGGTAATCTTATAATAGTCCACCAAAAACCTTTCTTCTTTTTTACATAGAATTGCCGAGACATTTCAATATTCGCAGGGAATACTGCGACAAATAATGCGACGGCTGCATAGGCTCCAATCGTTTGAGTATTGGGAAAAAGCAGTAAAATTCCACATGAAATTTCTACTACACCACTGAGCAAAACTAAGGTCTTATGCGCCGGCAAATAGTGTGGCATAATGCTCATGAAGAATTTTGGTAAAAGAAAATGCATGATTCCTACCAAAATTAAAAATCCACCAAGGAGGTATTTAGAAATTTCAAGTGTTTCCATTAGAATTCTACTCTATTTTCGGCACCTACTTTCAGCTTAATTGTGGCGCCAATAATTAAGGGTCGGTTTTCAAATATATGTCCATTTGGAAAGGCATAAAGCGCCGGGAAATTATATTTTGAAATTCTTTCACTTATAATTTGGTAAGAAAATTCATCAAAACTCTCCTCGTAATTTTTATTTTCTTTTTCATCACCCATTAAGGTCATGCCGCCCACAATCAAGCCTCTGATTTTTCGGAAAACTCCCGCCAAATCTAAGCTTATTAACATTCGATCTAACGCATAATATTTCTCACCGATGTCTTCTATAAAAAGGATTTTATCTTTAAATTTGAATGAATAGGCCGTTCCTAAAAGTGCGTAAATCAAAGCTAAATTTCCACCAATTAATTTTCCTTCTGCTAATCCACTTTTGTTGTATGGATTCGGATCTATTTTATACTTAGGAAATTTCCCTTTTAGAATATCAAAAGTTTGGCTATAACTTTCTGTAGAGACGCCAAAACTACTGGTTTTAATGGTTTGTGCGTGGATGGAGGCGATGTTATCTTTCAGTAAAAGACTTTGAATGACTGTATTATCAGAATAACCGATGTACCACTTTGGATTTTTTTTGAAGTTGGTCATCTTTGCATGCTTCACCAAATGTTGAGCTCCATATCCTCCTCTAGATGCCCATATTGCGCTAATTTCATCCTCATTTATTGCCCAGTTAAAATCAGAAATTCTTTCTTTTTCTGTGCCTGCATATCCGTACCCGTGATTATATTTTGTGTACAAATGATTTCCTAAAACGGGCTCAAATCCGTGCGCTTCAATTAGTTTTAAACTTTGTTCTAATTGAGCCTCTTCTACAGATCCAGCGGGAGAAATAATTGCAATTTTATCTCCTTTTTTCAGGGATTTGGGAAAAATTATTGTGCTCATTGGTGAATAAGTTTTTGTTGAATTTTCTCCGCGTCTTCTAATTTTTGATCGAACTGATTGAATTTTTTAAAGCTTTGCAGGAATATTAGAATACTGAATGCAACCAAAACAAAACCTACTCCTCTCCTAATTTGATTGGTTAGTTTTTGCGTTAATCTGTTATGAAATTGCTTTGCTAAGGTAATTTTGAAAAAATCAATTACCAAATATGTTCCTACAACAAGACCCATATAAAGCAAGAAATCATGAAGATCTGGATAAGAATTGCGCACAGATATTACGGTGACAAGCCAAAAAAGTACAACCCCAATATTTAAAATATTAAAGAAAAAACCATTTACGAAGGTTTTAAAATAGTTTTGATTAATCATTTTTTCTTCACCCGCCAAATGCATTTTAGTCTTGGAAACCACCATGTAAATTGCGTAAATGAGAATGATAAATGCGGTAATTCTATAAAATCCTGGATGTTTATCAATGATTTCTACCAAATCTCCACTTGCAAAGTAAGCGGCAGCGATACAGATTATATCGGCCAGAATTACACCCAAATCCAATGCCATTGCATGTTTCGGACCACGTGTAAAACTTGTTTCAATGAGAAGAAAAAAGATAGGACCGATAAAAACAAGACTCAGCATAATGCCTAAACCGATTGCCGAGAAAATGAGTTCTAACATAATTACTGTTGTGATTTACAAACATTGTTGTCCTGCGAAAATACGGAAAGTTTGACAACATAAAGACCAAAATAAGGATAAAATAACCATCACAACCACCGAAAAACCTCTCAAATAGCACAATTAACCTCTGAATTGAGGTCATAAAAAAAGTATTCAGATTTCTCTGAATACTCTTGTACAATATATTTTTTAAAAAAATTACATAATTTTAAAATCCAATTGTTTCTGAATTAAATTGGCTTTCATCACCTTGATGGTTACTTTATCTCCCAATTGGTATTGATTGCCGGTTTTGCTGCCTTGAACCAAATGATTTTTAGCATCATAAGAAT
Source organism: Chryseobacterium sp. MP_3.2 (assembly GCF_035984805.1). Taxonomy (NCBI): domain Bacteria; kingdom Pseudomonadati; phylum Bacteroidota; class Flavobacteriia; order Flavobacteriales; family Weeksellaceae; genus Chryseobacterium; species Chryseobacterium sp. MP_3.2. The sequence continues at coordinate 19,669 of NZ_JAXCHW010000010.1, forward strand.
AAGAATCATCCATTAAATCCCGAAGTTTGATCAAACCTTCTGCACCATTTTCTGGAATTTGAACCCAGAATCCGAAGTCTGCAACGCCAGAAATAATACCGCTGAACTCTTCGCCCAAATGTTTTTCCATAAATTTAACCTGCATGAATTTGATGGAATCCCGCTCTGCATCTGCAGCCAATCTCTCCATGGCACTGCAATGTTTGCATTTTTCCTCGTATTCTTGTTTATTCGGAGATTTACCACCATCTAAATAATGCTGTAATAATCGGTGTGCAATTAAATCAGGATAACGCCGAATTGGAGACGTAAAGTGGGAATAATATTCGAATCCCAAACCGTAATGGCCAATCGGATTGGTAGAATAAATGGCTTTGCTCATTGAGCGCATCGCCAATGTTTCAATCATATTTTCTTCACCTTTTCCTTGAACTTCTTTGAGTAATTTGTTTAAGGATTCCGCCACTTTTTTAGTGTTGGCTAAATTCATTTCATATCCAAAAGTTCCGACGAAATCTCTTAAAGCCTCCAATTTAGTTGGATCGGGATCATCATGAATTCTGTAGATGAAGGTATTTTGAGTTGGTGTTCCACCTTTTTTTAAGGAAATAAATTCTGAAACTTTTCTATTCGCCAAAAGCATAAATTCCTCAATCAAGTGGTTAGAATCTTTGCTGACTTTAAAATAAACACCAATCGGTTGGCTGTTTTCATCTAATGTGAAACGAACTTCGCTGCGGTCAAAGGTGATTGCACCATTGTCTATTCTCTCCTTTCTCAATTGTTTCGCTAATCGATCCAGGGTTAAAATTTCTTTTGTTAAATCTCCTTCGCCAGTTTCTATCCTTTCTTGAGCGTCTTCATAAGAAAATCTACGGTCTGAATGGGTTATAGTTCTTCCGAACCATTCGTTTTGAACCTGAGAATTTTCATCAATTTCAAAAACTGCAGAGAAAGTATATTTATCTTCATTTGGACGCAGGGAACATACATCATTGCTTAAAACTTCTGGCAACATAGGAACAACGCGATCTACCAAATAAACAGAGGTCGCACGTTCATAGGCTTCGTCATCAATCAAAGTACCGGGAACTACGTAGTGAGAAACATCTGCTATGTGAACACCAATTTCCCAGTTTCCATTCTCTAATTGCCGGATGGAAAGCGCATCATCAAAATCTTTAGCATCTTTCGGGTCAATGGTAAATGTGCAGATATCTCGCATATCTCGGCGTTTGTCTGTATCATGAATCGTGCGGTCTATTGCTTCTGCTTCTGCCTCCACTTCTTCGGCGAAACTGTAGGGTAAACCATATTCTGCTAAAATAGAATGAATTTCTGTCTCGTGATCACCGGGAGCACCCAACACTCGAATGATTTCTCCTTCTGGATTTTTTTCTCCGGCTTTCCAGTCGGTCATTTTTACAATAACTTTGTCGCCATCTTCTGCACCGCCTATTTTACCTTTTGGAACAAAGATGTCTGTACTCATTGATTTTTTATCACTGACTACAAATCCGAAATCTTTGTGTTTGATCAATTGAAAAGTTCCTACAAACTGGTCTCTTTTTCTTTCTAAAACTTCTAAAACGGAACCTTCTAATTTTTTACCTTTAAAATTGTAGGTTACTACAAGGACTTTATCGCCTTGCATGGAATCTTTTACATTTTTTGAGTGGATGAAAATGTCATCTTCTACTCCATCAACTCTTACATAAGCATTACCAGCTTGATTAAAGTCGATTGTTCCTGTTAAAGTTCCTTCAATATTTAGGTTGATAATATATTTACCGTGCTCAACTTCCTTGATTTTTTTGTCAGACAGGAGTTTGTGAAGTGATTGTATCACTTGTTCGCGTTGACGCGGATTTTTAAAATCAATTCCATCTGCAATTTGTTTGTAATTGTAGATTTTGGATGAGTTTTCATTCATAAAATTTAAGATCGAGCGTCCTATTTGCTGGAGTTTTTGATCATTTTTATGAGATATAAATTTACTTTTATTTGCCATTTAATTTTTTCATTTGTTTTAAAGAGTTCTATTTTTAGCAGGTCGCTATTTTACTGACTCTGTTTTGGTGTCTTCCACCCTCGAATTCTGTAGTGAGAAATTTCTCAATAATTTCTATGCCTAATTCCGCCGCAATAAATCTTGCGGGAATTGCAATCATGTTTGCATTATTATGCAGCCTAGACAGTTCTGCCAATTCTGGCATCCAACACAATGCACATCTAATGCCTTGATGTTTATTGGCTGTCATTTGTACACCTTGCCCACTGCCACAAATTAGGATACCCAAAGTATTTTTACCGCTTTCTACCGATTCAGCAGCAGGATGTACAAAATCAGGATAATCTACGGAATTGCTTGATTCTGTTCCAAAATCTTCAATTTCAAAACGGTCTGAAAAATATTTTTTGAAAAGTTCTTTGTAGGCGAAACCTGCATGGTCGCATGCGATTGCTATTTTTATCATGAGAAATAGGTATACTTGTTACATTTACTACAAATTTAACACTATTAATGCAAATACACTTTTTTTTCACCTTGAAATAAAATTTCTAACATTAAATTTACGCCACATTCCTGCGTGAGCGATGGAAGTGGCTACCCCACAATCTCTTCTAGCAAGAAGAGATGTGGAGTAATAGCGGACACCGCGACCCGATCTACAAAAACACAGGATCATCTAAAAAAATAGGAGAGGGTCACGCCCAAAACGTATTGGTAAATTTGTTAACATCTTCCCTTATTGCTGTGGATAAGTGTGCGGAACTTTTACTTTTTTTACTGAAGTAAAAAGTGTAATGGACTAAAAATTTAAGAATAGTCCAGAATAATTAGATAAACTTTTAGGGTACAATTGCAGAAGTTGTTAAGAGTTGACTTGCAAAGAATACAAGAAAAATTTATTTATTAACAATTATTGATAAGTACAGTATATTCTTAGGCTTCAAGCATTTGCAATATTAGTATCTTATGAAATGAACCGCAACTCTGTGTGGTGAAATAATAGTCCTTTTTTTCTCCACTAGTTCGATGCCTACAACAACACTATTCATTTCTTTTATTTAAAAAAAAGGAAGTTATGTAGATAGAATGAGTTGGGGAGGATTGTGGAATTTTAAATGAATTTTAATTTTTAAACTTTCGAATTAATGCTAAATTTGTGAAAGCAAAAAACAAGAAAATTTATGAAGACAATTAACGATTTTGATTTTAAAGATAAAAAAGCTTTGGTTCGTGTAGATTTTAATGTACCACAAAGTGCAGATTTAAAAGTTACCGATAATACGAGAATTCAAGCGGTAAAGCCTACGATAGATAAAATTTTACAAGATGGTGGAAGCGTTATTTTGATGTCGCACTTAGGCAGACCAAAGGGAAAGGTGATGGAAGAGTTCTCTCTAAAGAACATTATACCGGAAATTGAGGATGTTTTAGGATACGAGGTGAAGTTTTGTCCGGATTGTTTGGGAGAAGACGCAGCTAGTATGACAGGTAATTTAAAAGCTGGAGAAATTCTATTATTAGAGAATCTACGTTTCTATGATGAAGAGGAGCAAGGCGACAGAAATTTTGCAGAAAAACTTTCAAAATATGCTGATGCTTATGTTAATGATGCTTTCGGAACTGCTCATCGGGAGCATGCTTCTACAGCAATTATTGCACAATTCTTTCCTTCAACTAAATTCTTCGGTTTATTAATGTCCCAGGAGTTAGAAGCGATTGATAAAGTTTTAAAAAGTGGGGAAAAGCCTATAACTGCAATACTTGGAGGATCCAAAGTTTCCACAAAAATTACTATTATAGAAAATATTCTACCAGCAATTGATCATTTAATTATCGGTGGCGGTATGGCCTTTACTTTTATTAAAGCTTTAGGTGGACAGATAGGAAAGTCTCTATTGGAAGAAGATAAAATGAATTTGGCCTTAGAAATTTTGGAGAAAGCCAAATTGCAGAATGTGAAAGTACATCTACCGGTAGATTCAGTGATAGCTGATGAATTTAGCAATGATGCGGAGATTAAAGAAGTTGATATTTTCGAAATTCCAGAAGAGTGGATGGGATTAGATGCAGGAGGCAGAACCAGAGATCTAAATCATGATGTGATCATGAATTCTAGAACTATTTTATGGAATGGACCGGTAGGTGTTTTTGAAATGCCAAATTTTGCAGGTGGAACCATTGCTTTAGGCGAAAGTATAGCAGAAGCAACTGAATTAGGTGCATTTTCTTTAGTTGGTGGAGGAGACAGTGTAGCTTTTGTTAAAAAGTTCGGTTATGATGAAAAAGTAAGTTATGTTTCAACAGGTGGAGGTGCCATGTTAGAAAGTTTAGAAGGTTTAGAACTTCCAGGAATTAAAGCGATTAATAATTAAAATCAATTTTAAGCGTTAAATTTAAAAGTTTCCAATTGGAAACTTTTTTTTGCAAATAATTTATCATAAGGAGATGAAAAGATTGTTTTTCTGTATAATTTTTAAAAATTTACAAAATGCAACAGTCAGAAACATGCTTATTTTGGAAAAACTATTTTTTTTCTATAATGTATATCAAACTTGAATATTGACCCGTTTTTGATGCCTTTATGTTAGAAATCGCTCCGTAATAGAATCCTTTCAACCAAGAAATTGTATTTTTTTGGTATTTTTCACTCAAAACGGAAATGTAGAAGGAATCGAGTAGGAGCGGTTTTATTTTTTTTATTTTCCACTTTGGAGTGTTCATTAAATTTTCCATCCCTTTTTTCGTAATGTGAAAAATATGTCTTGGTACATCATACGCAGCCCAATATTCTTTGTAATGAATTGCATCGTAAGAAGTAGGGTTCGGAACTGCTATAATGAGCACTCCCTTTGAATTTAATTTTTGATGAAAAAGACGTAGAATTTCGTCTTGATTTTCTATATGTTCAAACACATGCCACAAAGTAATTGCATCTAAACTTCCATTACCAATGGTATTTAAATCACTAATAATTTTTGTTTTTCCTAATTTTTTCTCAGCTGCAGATTTTGCCGCAGCATTAGGTTCAAACCCAAAAGTTTTAAAATCGTCTTCGATAAATTTTAAAAATTGTCCAGCCCCGCATCCATAATCTAAAACTTTTGCATTCTGTGAGCAGACCGTATGCAGTATTCTTTTCTTATATTTTAAATTGAAAGATTGTAAAAATTTGTATAATTTTTCTTTTAAAGAACCTGAATCTTGATGGTGTGAAATATAAGAATCACTTTCATAATATTGATCCAAACTTTCTGGAAGGGGGCTAGTTTTTAAAATGCCGTCAGTGTCTGTCTCTGTGAGGGAAAACACTTCTTGACTTAGGAAATGATCTTTTATTTGCATTTAATAAAGAATATATTGACGAATATATTTTCGTATTTTTTATTTGTTTCACGTGAAACATTTTAGTTATCTTCCTAAAAAAATCAGTAAAACATTAATGTCAGCTGGAGAAACGCCACTTATTCTACCAGCCTGTGCGATCGATTGTGGCTGTATTTTTTGTAGTTTTTGTTTTGCTTCACCACTTAGGGAGTTGATATTGCTATAATCGAAATTTTCAGGAATTTTAATCGTTTCTAACCTATTTAGTTTCGCAACATTTTCTTTTTCCTTCTCAATATAACCTTTATACTTAATATTTATTTCAGCTTGTTCTCTTACTTCAGTAGGAAAATTCGATGTTTTTTCTCGAATAAAATCTATCTCTTCTAATTTTTCCAGAGTCATATTTGGACGTGTAAGAATTTGTGCAGCGCGGTAAGCTTGATCAACTGGAGAAGATTCTATGGAAGCTAAAACTGGGTTGATAAGTCCTGGTTTTAAGGAAGATTCTTTTAGGATATCTTCTAGTTCTGAACTCTGGGAAATTTTCTTTTGCACTTTTCGTAATCGCTCTTCACTTGCCAAACCAAAATTATGGGCTTTTTCGGTGAGTCTTATATCTGCATTATCTTGTCTTAAAAGCAATCTGTATTCTGCACGAGAAGTAAACATTCTATAGGGCTCTTCTGTTCCTTTTGTAATCAAATCATCAATCAAAACTCCAATATAAGCTTCATCACGATTCAGGATGATTTCACCTTTATCACGTACCTTTTGATGTGCGTTAATACCTGCCATCAACCCTTGCCCAGCTGCTTCTTCATAACCTGTAGTCCCATTAATCTGACCTGCAAAAAAGAGGTTTTTAATTAATTTTGTTTCTAAGGTATGATACAGTTGGGTAGGAGGGAAGTAATCATATTCAATAGCGTAACCTGGACGAAATACTTTCGCATTTTCAAAGCCTGGTATATGTTTCATAGCCTTCATCTGAACATCTTCCGGGAGAGAGGAGCTGAATCCATTTACATATATTTCACACGTATTCCAACCTTCTGGTTCTACAAAAAGCTGATGTCTATTACGTTCGGCAAAACGGTTGATTTTATCCTCAATACTTGGACAATATCTTGGACCAGTGCTTTGAATAGTACCATTAAACATGGGGCTTCGACTAAAACCTTCCCTTAAAATATCATGTACAATTTCATTGGTATATACAATGTGACAACTAAGTTGTTTGGTGAGTGGAGGAGTTTCTAGGTAAGAGAATTTTTTTGGGATTTCATCTCCTTTTTGTTCCTCCATTTTTGTGTAATCGAGACTTCTACCGTCAACTCGAGGCGGAGTACCTGTTTTCATTCGTCCAGCTTCAAAACCCAGAGAAACCAATTGTTCGGTAATTCCAAACGCGCGAGGTTCACCCATTCTACCGCCCCCTAACTGCTTATCGCCGACATGAATTAGGCCGTTTAAAAAAGTTCCATTCGTTAGAACCACAGATTTTCCTCTAATCTCCAGACCTAATGAAGTACGAACACCTACAACCTGATGATTTTCTATAATTAGACTCTTGACCATATCCTGGAAAAAATCAAGATTTGGCGTTTTTTCTAAAGCTATACGCCATTCTTGTGCGAACATCATTCTATCATTTTGAGTTCTTGGCGACCACATTGCAGGACCTTTGGAGAGATTTAGCATTTTAAACTGGATGGCTGATTTATCAGCAATGATTGCAGAATAACCACCCATCGCATCAATTTCCCGTACAATCTGTCCTTTTGCAATTCCTCCCATTGCTGGGTTGCAAGACATTTGTCCGATTGTTTGCATGTTCATGGTAATCAAAAGCGTCTGGGACCCAAGATTAGCAGCAGCAGCTGCAGCCTCACACCCAGCGTGACCTGCACCAACCACAATAACGTCATATATTTCGTTTATCATCGTGTATAAAATATTAATAATGTTTCACGTGAAACATCTGCAATTTCTTGTAAAAATGGGATTGAAAATAGAAGTGAAAAGATTTACTAAGTTAATTAGAATTTTGAAAGATAGTAATCTTCCTTATCCCGCATTATTGCAATCTCTTCAGTGCTTTTATCCCCATAACCACATAAGTGGAGAATTCCATGTGCTAAAACCCTCATAAATTCAATTTTAAAGTCTTTATTTAAGGTTGTTGCGTTGTCAGAAATGCGCGGCAAAGATACAAAAATATCTGCGGAGATGGTTTTGCCCTTTACATAGTCAAAGGTGATGACATCTGTGTAGTAATCATGCTGTAAGAAATCTTTATTTACTTGCAGTAAATGTTCATCATCACAAAAAATGTAATTGATTTCTCCTACTTTTTTATCTTCTTCCAATATCAAATTTTTGATCCAATCAGAATTTTTTAAATCAAGAGAAATTTCAGGAATATTTTCGAAAAAAAACTGTATCATATCTCTTAAAACCAATGACCTAAAATGACACTGTAAATAGTTGTTTTAAAATCGAGTGATCTGCTGCCGTTGATTTTAATCTGTCCTACAGGTGATTTGTAACCTGCTGTGAGTCCAATTGAGGAATTGGTCACTTGAAATAAATCATCTACTTTAATATCATTAAATAGATTGGCAAAACTAAGCTGACCTTCTAAAAAATAATTTTTGTAGACATTAAATTGAAGGCTATTGGTTGCAGTAAGTAAATTCTCTGCAGATAACTGACCGAATTCATATCCGCCAAATTTTGCAAAATTCCCCAAATTCTGTTCGAAAATTCCACCAATTCTATATTGGTAGTAGGGAGAAAGATTGTCCCCAATCGTAAATCCACCAAATAATCCCAATCGATACGTGAACCACGAAGTAAACGGAAAGTTAATTTGGGTTGTTATTTTACCTTGAAAGGTTCTGCCTTCTCTATCATCATTCAAAAGATCCAATAATTTTCCTTCCGCATGCAAAAGAATTCCTTTCGTTGGAAAACCTAAATCATCTTGAGTATCACTTTTAATAAATACATAGGAGTTTAAGAGATTTTCTGGTCCCTCATAACTTGGCGCTCCAGTGATTTTCTTTTCGAAATAATCATGACTAAATCCGCCGCCGATGGCATATTTATCTCTCCAAATGGATTGGATGTAGGCTTCATTTCGGAACCAGTTCCATCTTTCTACAATGTTAGAATCTTTATCATTTAATTCCAATTTCATTCCAGAAGCATATACTCCAAACCCAGGAATATACCCATTGTCAATGAAATAATTGAAATAATACCTAGACGTATCTCCTACTACAACATCTAATGAAATGGTAGAGTTTCTAAAAAGTAATCTTTTTGCCGTAGCATTTAAAAGAAGTCCTGTTTTAAAAATTTCATCGTAATGCAGACCAAATTTTAAGAAAAATCGGGTGTCATCTTCAGTGACGATTAATTTAAGATAATTGCCTTCGTCTTCCTGAATAACATCATAATTAATAAGGCTGTAGTTATTAGTGGCATATAGACGGTCTATCATTTTGTTGATAGCACCATACGTTTGTAGAGAAGGAACTTTAAGGTTCATTTTACCTTGAATGTAGTTCTTTCGGAAAATTTTATTATTTTCTACTACTAAACTGTCTATTTTATAAACGTTGGAATAAATAGAATTCATCGGCGCTCTTAAAAACTTATTATCGCGCTTCGGGAGTAGCGAAAGTGGCTCAATGTATTTAATCGCTTCAACGTAACCAGAATCAAGGATCCGCTTTTTTTCGCCGTAACTGGTCGCTCCCAATCCGGTTAAATTGGGTTTTATATTAATATCAGTAAATTGATACTGATTTTTTGTTTCGGTTTGGATTCCGTAATCAATAACTTGATTTAAAATATCCACCGCGCTTAATAGGCTTTTTCTGCTGGCCAAACCTTGACTTAAATCAACGCCAATAACAATATCTATTCCTTTGTCTTTGAGTGGTTTAGATGGGTAGTTTATGGTCATGGCACCATCAATATAAAGGGAATCATTTATTTTAACAGGATCCATTAAAGAGGGAAATGCAGAACTTGCCATAATGGAACTCACCAAATCTCCTTCTTCAAAAATTTTAATTTTTCCCGTTTCCAAATTTGTAGCTACACACATAAATGGTATAGGAAGTTTGGAAAAATCATTTATTGTGGAGACATTTTTAAAAAGCTCCTTCAAAAGGTAGATGTTTTTCTGACCAGTTGATATAGCTTTCGGCAACACATTTACTTTTCCATTTTTTACAGGAACAGTCACAATGTATTTATCCACCGATTTGTTGAAAAAAGTTGCTTCTTCCCGTGTTTTTTCATTGGCAATGATGGAGAAAAAATCTGTATCCATCACTATTTTTTCAATTTCTTTTCCCGTGTATCCCGATGCATATAACCCACCGACGATAGCGCCCATACTGGTTCCAGAGACATAATCAATTTTTACACCCAAGGAATCTAAAACTTTTAAGACGCCAATGTGAGAAAATCCTTTAGCACCACCCCCAGAAAGTGAGAGGCCAATTTTAGCTTTTTGTGGTACAGAAAATCCTTCTTTAACCTGTGCCTTTGTAACCAGGGTTAAGAAAAATACAGCAAATAGAACTATTATTTTATTCATTAATTTTTTACATAAATTCGTTTAACACGCCTCGAAATTGAGGTCAAAACTTCGTAAGGGATTGTTTTACAATAATCAGCAAATTCTTCTAAGCTAGGTTGGGAGTTAAAGATAATAACTTCTTCCCCTTCCACAATCTGGTTTTCATTTTTTAAATCTACCATCATCATGTCCATACAAACATTACCCACGATTGAATACAAATTACCTCTAATACCGACTGTTCCCACACCGTTTCCTATTAATCTGGGGATACCGTCTGCATAACCTACAGGTAAAGTAGCAATTCTTGTAGAAACTTCTGCTTTATAATTTCTACTGTATCCAACAGAATCTCCCGCGCTAATATTCGATATTTGAGAGATTACAGATTTAAATGTCACTGCATTTTGCAATTTTGATTTTATCGCTGCATTAGAGGAAATTCCAATCATCCCAATTCCAATTCTCACCATATCAAATTGATGTTCGGAAAAATTGACGATTCCTGAAGAATTTAAAAGATGCCTCAAAGGTTGATAACCAAGACCAGCGATTAATCGGTCAGACATAGCCGTAAATTCAGTGATCTGTCCTAAAGTATAATTCTTTTCATCTTCAATATCTGAGGTAGCTAAATGGCTAAATATGGAGGCTACTTTTACATCAAGGGTATTCAATAATTGAATGAGGTTGTCGACTTCATTAGACTTAAAACCAAGACGATGCATACCGGTTTCCAACTTGATATGAATGGGATATTTTTTCTGAATTCCTTTCTGTTTAAGTTCTGCCGTAAACAATTCTAAAACTCTAAAACTATAAATTTCTGGCTCCAGTTTGTAATCGATGATAATATTGTAACTGTGCTGCTCCGGATTCATGACCATAATCGGTGTAGAAATTCCATTTTTCCGCAAGTCTACTCCTTCATCTGCGTACGCAACACCCAGATAATCAATGTGATGATGCTGCAGGAATTCTGCAATTTCATAACCTCCCAAACCATAGGAATAAGCTTTTACCATTGCCATCATTTTGGTTTCGGGTTTCAAAACTGATTTATGGACATTAATATTGTGCAAAATTGCATTCAGCTTAATTTCCAATATCGTATCATGTTTCTGTAGCTCCAAATAAGTTTTAACCCGTTCAATTTCGAATTTACGAGCTCCTTTTAATAAAATGAGCTGATTTTCAATCTGGTTAAGTACATGACTTTTAATGAGTTCATCTGTATTTTTAAAGGTGATCGTTTCATCATTAAAAAGATCATGGTATTGTGTGATTTCCGTTCCAATCAAAAAAATCTGATGAAATTTTTGTCTGTTTGTTAATTCCGCAACGTCATGATATAACTTTTCAGAATTTTTTCCCTCTACAAAATCCGTCAAAATGAGCGACTTCTGCGGTTTGTTATATTCGTTAATAAAGTGATACGCAATCTTTAGGGAGTCTAAATCTAAATTATAGGAATCGTTAATGATTAAATTATCTCTCAGACCAGTCACACTTTCAAGCCGCATTTCCACCGATTTCAAATTATTAATTTTCTCAATTATAATTTCCGTACCAATACCCAATTCTTTAAGTAAAGAAATGGTGCACAATGCATTACTCAAAGTGGCTTCATCTCTTTGTTGAATAGGAATTGTAATTAATTCTCCGCAAAAATTTACAACAAGCGGCTCAGTTTTTGTGGCCCAATCATTTTCAAAATGGACGTCATTGGATATTTTTAATCCAAAGGAAATGTGTTTTTTATCTGCATATTTTTGATTCAATTTTTCCGAAACCTCATGATGATCGCCGTTAAAAATAATCACCTTCGAATGTTGAAACAATTTTATTTTCTCTTCGATGAGCTGATCTTCAGAAATAAAATTAGAAGAATGTGCAGCGCCGATGTGGGTTAAAACTCCAATCTCTGGCGAAAAAATTTCTTCTAAAATTTCCATTTCAGATGGTTTGGAAATACCAACTTCAAAAATCCCCAACTCGTGTTTATTGTTTATTTGAAGCAAAGAAAGGGGTAGACCAATTTGTGAATTAAAACTTTTTGGACTTTTTACCGTAATAAATTGATCAAATACGCTTTGATAAAGCCATTCTTTAACAACTGTTTTTCCATTACTGCCAGTAATTCCTATAGTTTTTAAGCTAAATTGTCTCAAATGATAGTGCGCCAGTTGCTGCAAAAATCGTATTGCATTTTCTACGATAATCCAGGTAACTTCAGGAAAACCTGCTAATTTATTTTCAGAAATAATGATTTTAATGCCTTTGTCTACTGCTGATCTAATGTATTTTTCACCAGTATTTTTCTCTGAATTAATTGCTATAAAGGCCGCTTCAATAGATGAAAAAATATTTCGACTGTCAAAATGTATGGTTTTAACCTGCAGGTTCTCTTCTCCAATTAAAGTGGAGTTGGTAATATTTGAAATTTCTTTGGTGGTATAATTCATTGATTATTTCTGTTGAGAAATTCTTCATTGAAAACTTTTCTGCTCACCGCTTCATAACTTTCAGTTTCTCCAAGTTCTACTAAGTCTATACTTGCAGAGATTCTCATAGAATAGTTGGCCAGATTTCCCGTTCGTTTGCAAATGGCGTGAACTTTCGTCACGTATTCTGCGGTCGCCATCAAATTAGGAATGGGCCCAAAGGGACGACCCATAAAATCCATATCTAAACCAGCGATCACTACACGAATTCCACTATTTGCAAGCGTATTCGCGACTTCTACAATGCTTTCATCAAAAAATTGAGCCTCGTCAATTCCTACTACATGACAGTTTGAGCCCAAAAGTAGAATCTCACTGGGACTTTCTACAGGCGTACTTCGAATTTTATTTTGATTGTGAGAAACTACTTCCTCTTCGCCATACCGGGTATCTAATTTCGGTTTAAAAATTTCTACATTTTGACCTGCCATTTCTGCACGGCGAAGTCTACGGATCAATTCTTCCGTTTTTCCTGAAAACATAGAGCCGCAGATGACTTCCATCCAACCGCTCTGTTTTGCGTGATTAATTGTGTTTTCTAAAAACATTTGTTAAATTAGCCGTAATATTTAGAGACCAAAAATAAGGAAATTTAATAAGCTTTATGATGCAAAATATTCAAGATATACAGGATAAAATTTTTTTTGAATCGAAAAGCATTTTGGAAAACCTATCCAAAATAACCACCAAAGAGGAATTGCTCGCAAAACAGGAATTGTTTGCTGAACTTACAGACAGAATTGCATTTTTAAAAATTTTAGAAAAAAATAAAGAAGCATACGAAGACGAGGAGTCAGTTTTTGAGGATGGAGTGAACCACCAACACATCTCCGAAAATCAGTCAAAAAATGGGGGTGTAGCAGATTTCAATCAACCTGAAGAGAGAGTAGAAGAAGAAGTTATGTTTACGAATGAAATCAATGATATTGAAGATCAGTTGGATAACGATATATTAGATGAAATTCCGCAAACGGTTGAACCGGAAACAAGTTCAAATTTAGAAAGCATAAATGTAGAAGGTGAAGATTTAATATCAAAAGAACTTACCTTCGAAATTGACAATGAGCGTCCTGAGGAGTTTGAGCAGCCTAAAAATTCTGATCTAGAAGAGTACGAAGAACGTATTGCAAAAAAAGAACAGGAATTTTTAGAACTAGAAGAAAGACGTAGAAAAATTGTAGAATTTAGCAAATCGGAGCCTATTTCTGACCCTTCCGAGGAGGCAGTTGGAGAGACGCCAAATTCTTCGCCTGCTGTCGAAAGAAAATTTAAATTAGCAAACATCAAAGGTTTAAAAGCCATGAGAAGTATGTTTGAAGATGATCCTTTGGAAAAAATTGAGGAGGAAGAAGCTCTGGAAAAGAAAGAAATAGACGCGGGAAGTTTGCTGAAAACCAATATTTCCACTGAGTTTATGGAAGCGGTGAAGAAAAAACCAGAATTTAGATTGGACTTTAATGACAAGATTGCGTTTACAAAACTTTTGTTCAATGGTGATGAGGCGGATTTAAAGCAAACCATCGAGCAACTTAATTCCTATGAAAATATTGAAGACGCCAGAACGTATCTCAGTGAATTGTACTACAAAAAAGAGTGGAATAAGGTGGATGAGTATGCCCAAAGACTTTGGAATTTAGTAGAAAATAAATTTTTGTAATCCAATCACAATCCCGAATCTTAATAAATTAAAGAAGAGTAAGATAATGCCAGAAAGAATTTCAGATTTTCAAAATATATTTTTTATTGGAGTTGCTGGAGTGGGAATGAGTGCCATTGCGCAATATTTAAAGGGAATCGGGAAAGATGTTTCCGGGAGTGACCGCTATTTTCATCCCAATGAATATAACAAAACTAAGGAACAACTTGAAAATGGAGGCATCCACTGTTTTCTGCAAGATGGTTCTGGTATTAATGAAAGCACTGATTTAATTGTAGTTTCTACCGCCATTGAAGATACCGTTTTCGAAGTTCAAAAAGCTAAACAACTTGGAATTCCCATTATCAGAAGAAGTGAGCTTTTGGCAATGATCGCGAAAAGCAAAAAAACCATCGCTGTTGCTGGAACGTCTGGTAAATCGACCACTTCAGCCATGCTTTACCAAATTTTACTCGATGCGAATTATGAACCCAGTATCATTTCTGGAGCAGGTTTGACGAGCATTATTAAAAGTGGAAAAATTGGAAACGCGGCAGTCGGTAAAGGTGAATGGCTTATTATTGAAGCTGATGAAAGTGATGGTTCTGTAGTACAATATGAACCAGAAGTTGGCTTATTATTAAATGTTGATAAAGACCATCAGGAAATTGATGAACTTATTGATTTATTTACAGTTTTCAAAAATAATTCTAAGAGCTTATTTGTTGTAAATCAATCCAATAGCTTAGCAAAATCGCTGTCAGTCAAATCACAACAAGATTTTGGATTTGATGATAAAAACGCAGGTTATTCCGCTACAAATTTTAAGCAGAAAGGTTTTTCTTTAACTTTTGAAGTACGTAATCAAGAATTTGAAATGAATTCTTTGGGACAACATTCCGTAGAGAATGCCACCGCAGCAATTGCAGTGGCTCATCAAATTGGAATCCCTTTAGAAACGTGTGCGAAAAGTTTGGAGAGGTATGAAGGAATTTATCGCCGCCATCAAATCCTCGGACAAAAAAATGGAGTTTGGGTCATTGATGATTATGCACACAATCCCGCGAAATGTGCAGCTTCCATCAAAGCCTGTCAACCAATTGCAGATAAAGTAATTGCGTGGTTTCAACCGCATGGCTATAAACCAACACGCTTTTTGATAGATGATTTTATTCAAGAAATTGCCGATTCATTAAGATCTCAAGATGAAATATGGATGAGCGAAATTTTTTATGCCGGTGGAACTGCCACGAAAGATATTTCTGCCAATGAATTAGTGCAAGGAATCTTAGAAAAAGGTAAAAAAGCCAGATTCGTGGAAAATCGAAATGATTTATTAGAAGAATTGAAACCAGAATTAACTGAGAATACCGTGCTTCTATTAATGGGTGCGAGAGATCCGAGTTTAGAGGAATTTTGCAAAAACATCTATCAAAATTTATAAATGAGTGGAATTCTATATTTTGTTCCCACCCCAATCGGGAATTTAGAAGACATGACTTTCAGAGCGGTAAAAATTCTGAAAGAGGTTGATTATATATTATGTGAAGATACCCGAACATCGGGTTTTTTATTGAAGCATTATGAAATATCGAAACCGCTAAAATCCTACCACTTGCACAATGAACATCAAACAACGAAGAAAGTTATTGATGATTTGAAGAACGGACAAAATGTAGCCATAATAACTGATGCCGGAACCCCAGGAATTTCAGATCCAGGTTATTTGCTGGCGAAAGCAGTAGCAGATGAAGATTTAGAAATGCAGTGTTTGCCAGGAGCAACAGCATTTGTTCCAGCTCTGGTCGTTTCAGGATTACCAAATAATGAATTTCTTTTTGCAGGATTTTTGCCTCAGAAAAAAGGGCGACAAACCAAACTGAAACAACTCGCGGAGGAAAAGAAAACCATCGTGCTCTATGAAAGTCCACACAAGATTAACACGACTTTAGAACAAATCAAAGAATTTTTCGGGGAAGATACGCGTGCAAGTTTAAGCCGGGAGATTTCCAAAAAATTTGAAGAAACTAAACGCGGAACTATCAATGAGTTAATTGACTTCTCCAAGAGTAAAACTTTAAAAGGAGAAATTGTTTTAATTGTGAATAACGGAATACAAAAGGAAGAAGAAGTTGAAGTTAAAACATCAACCAACAAATATAAAAACTTAGAAAACTAAAAATAAAATGGGATTATTAGACGGGAAAGTGGCCCTTATTACGGGAGCAACACGTGGAATCGGAAAAGGTATTGCCGAAGTTTTTGCGAAAGAAGGGGCACAAGTTGCCTTTACTTACGCAGGAAATGTTGATAAAGCAAAAGCTTTGGAAGAGGAGTTAGGAAAGATTACCAAAGTAAAATCCTACCAATCTGATGCGTCAGATTATGACGCCGCGCAACAATTAGCCGCAGACGTCATCGCGGAATTTGGAAAAATAGATATCCTCATTAACAACGCGGGAATCACTCGTGATAATTTGATGCTTAGAATGTCCAAAGACGATTGGGACACCATCATCAAAGTCAATCTAGATTCGGTCTTTAATCTTACAAAAGCGGTCATCAAGCCCATGATGAAGGCGAGAACGGGATCCATTATCAACATGACTTCTGTGGTTGGGGTGAAAGGAAATGCAGGTCAAGCAAACTATGCGGCTTCAAAAGCAGGGGTGATTGGGTTTTCTAAATCTATCGCTTTGGAATTAGGTTCAAGAAATATTCGTTGCAATGCCGTGGCTCCAGGTTTTATTGAAACCGAAATGACAGCAGCTCTGGACGAAAAAACCGTACAGGGTTGGAGAGATTCCATCCCATTAAAACGCGGTGGACAGCCAGAAGACGTAGCCAATGCATGCGTGTTTTTGGGCAGTGATATGTCAAACTACATTACCGGTCAAGTGCTCAATGTAGACGGCGGAATGTTGACCTAAAATATTTTTTCCTTGAGAAGCGTCAGATTTGGCGCTTCTTTTTTGTCCTCCGTCCCACTTTCCGCTTTATCCTTTTCCCGCTTTTCGGAAAAGGGATGCTTCTGCAAAACGTGGAACGCATTTTGACGATTCAAATTTGAAAATATAAAAGATGAGTCAATTGGGGCTATAAAAAGATTCGTTATTTTTTGAATAAATGAAGAACGTTTTAGTACTATTAATCGCAAATTAGCTGGTATTTTGACCATAGCGGAATATTATTTGTATTCATTGTCACTTTAGAAATCCAAATTTTATGAGTGTTCTATCATTATTTCAAGAAACACGGGCTCAAACGGTTGCGCTCTGCGCACCTTTAGAAATAGAGGATTATGTTCCACAACCTGTAGATTTTGCGAGTCCGCCGAAATGGCATCTTAGTCATTCCACTTGGTTTTTCGAGGAAATGATCCTGAAAAAATTGGTGAAGGAGTACAAAATTTTTAATCCTCATTTTTCCTTTTTATTCAATAGCTACTACCAAACTTTAGGCGAAAGAGCCATTAGAACGGAACGCGGAACCATTACTCGTCCCACCGTAAAAGAAGTGTATGAATACAGAAAATATGTAGATCGACATATCGAAAAATTACTTCAGGAAAACCAAAGTTTGGAGTTAGAGGAATTGATCATTCTCGGATGCAATCATGAGCAACAACATCAGGAACTTTTAATAACAGATTTAAAACATACTTTTTCCTACAATCCAATATATCCAGTCTACAAGGAAGGCTTTAATTTAACCGCACAGAAAAATTCAGCAGAAGGTTGGTTATCCGTAAATGAAGGAATTTATGATATAGGTTTTGAAGGCGAAGGATTTCACTTTGATAATGAAAAAGGGCGTCACAAAGTTTTTCTTCATGATTTTAAAATCTCAAAATCTTTAGTCACCAATAAAGACTATCTAGAATTTATGGAAGCTGGAGGTTATGATCATTTTAAATTATGGCTCGATGAAGGTTGGTCCTGGGTGCAAGAAAATCAGATTAAATCTCCTTTATATTGGAAAAATATCGAGGGAAAATGGCATTCTTATACTTTGGAAGGCTTAAAGCTGATAGAACCAGACCACATTCTCACCCATATTTCTTTTTATGAAGCGCAAGCTTTTGCCACCTGGAAAGGCGCGCGTTTACCCACCGAATTTGAATGGGAAGTTGCTGCAGACCAATTTGATTGGGGGAACAGATGGGAGTGGACCTATTCCGCCTATCTTCCGTATCCCAATTTTCAAATTGCAGAAGGTGCCGTTGGAGAATACAATGGAAAATTCATGGTGAGCACGATGGTTTTAAGAGGATCATCTACAGCCACGGCAAATGGTCATGAAAGAAAAACATATAGAAACTTTTTTCACCCAAAATACAGGTGGCAAATCACTGGAATAAGACTAGCAAAATGACAAAAAACGATACTTTTTTAAAAGATGTCAATGCAGGATTGACGAATTCCCCGAAATTCCTTTCCTCTCATTATTTCTATGACAAAGCGGGTGATGAACTCTTTCAGCAAATCATGAACATGCCCGAATATTATCTCACAAATTCGGAACTAGAGATTTTTCGGGATCAAAGTGAAGAGATAATCGCTTCTCTGAATTTGGATAAGAATGTAGAATTTGAACTCATTGAATTGGGCGCGGGAGACGGTGCAAAAACACAGCATCTTTTAAAAGCCTTACGGGAAAATAACTATAATTTTAAATTCATTCCCGTAGATATTTCCCAAAATAGTCTTGATGTTATTAGCGGCCGTTTTGAAAATCTTTTTCCAAATTTAGAAATCGATCCTAAACAAGGTGACTATTTTCAGGTTCTTGATCAATTATTTCTCTCAGACAAGCCGAAAGTGATACTATTTATCGGGTCAAATCTAGGAAATATGGAAGATCAAATCGCCACCAATTTCTTAGAGAAAATTGCACAACATCTGAAACACGGCGAGAAATTAATTTTAGGCGTTGATTTAAAAAAATCCGCAGAAATTGTTTTGCCCGCTTACCATGATGCAGCTGGAATTACACGGGATTTCAATCTCAATCTTTTGAAAAGAATGAACAGAGAATTGGATGCAGATTTTAATCTTGAGCTATTTGAGCATGCCCCAGAATATACAGAAGAAGAGGGAATTGCGAAGAGTTATTTAAAAAGTACAATCAAACAAGAAGTTCACGTTAAGGAGCTCAACAAAACCTTTCACTTTGAAAAAGATGAATTGATTCACACAGAAATCTCTCGAAAATACGACGATAAAATTTTAGGTTCGATATTGAATAATTCAGGCTTAAAAATTTCCTCGAAGTTTTTGGACACCAAAAAATATTTTGCAGATTATATTCTTACTAAAAAATGAATGTAGAACAGCCTGTAAAAGGCATTTTAGGATTAGGATTTGAATCAACGCATTATTACGTAAAAGAAATTCAAAAGAAATTCAAAGAGGACAACTCAGAATTTTCAACTTATCCTTATCTCATGTATCAGATTGATTGTCAGGAAATAAACCCTTTTTTGCCCAATCAATTTGAAATTCTAATACCCAAACTTCAGGAACTTATAAATCACATCAGATCGATCGGGATCAAAAAATTATTAGTGCCAAATATTACGCTGCATGAAACTTTAGACCAAGTAAATCTTCCTTTGGAAATTTTTCATCCTGTGCAATTGGGAATCGACTATTTAAAAGAAAAGTCAATTATAGAAGTATTTATTTTTGGGACAAATTATACGATGAACTCGGCCTACCTTAGAATTCGTTTTTTAGAAAAAGGCATCATTTTAAAATTGCCAGAAAAAGATGATCAAGATTGGATTGATAATTTTCGAAAAACAGTTTTTAATAAGGCAGAAACACCGGAAGAAATCAGTGTATTTCAAAGTCTAATTAAAACGTATGCCTCAAAAAATCCTGTGATGATTGCGTGTACTGAACTTTCTCTCTATTCTCTTAAAGAGGTGAATATATGCATTGATTTAGCACATCTCCAAATTGAAGCTTTTTTAAAGTCCTAAATTTTATATAAAAATAATTATAATTTGTTTCCGTGAAAAGGGCAATAGAGGTAATTTCCGGGAAATTTGATTTGATCTATACTGCAGGTTTTCTCTTCCATTAAACTAACCAAAGGCAAGGTCCATTTAAATAAATCAGCTCCAACTTTCGTTCGTAATTCACCTTTTTTGGTGGGATCAAGCAACTTTTGTCCCGTTGAATTTCTATTTTTGTAAATAAAAACTTCTACACCGGTTCCCGTTTTTCCTAACATCTGTCCAAAAAGAGGTTTTAAAATATCATTAATCATTCGAACAACCATTTCATCAATCTCACTTTCTTTCAGCGGGGGAACTTTTGCCGATTTCTCATCCAAAAGCGCGAATGAATTTTTAATGTTGTTCACCTTAAATTCTAAGCCGGTAAAACTTTGTTCCAAAGAAAAATCTCCCGCTACAATGATGGTGTACGGATCAAAGGCATCTTTAATATAATCTACTTGCGCTTGTGTAATATTGTCCTGTTTTTGCATCGCAATTTGCCAATATTCGGTGGGAATCCACCACACTAATTTCATAGAGCTATTGCTCTGTTTAACTTGTTGAATTTCTTGAATAATTTTTTCGCTTTCTTGTCTTTCTTGCGAGAAGACAAAAATGGTAAAGAGAACCGAGGTTAAAACGAGTATTTTTTTCATAGAGAAGAGAATGAAATTATTCCTAAATTTTAGCTACCAAAGACCTGATTTTCTTGTTCCAAAACACGGATGAATGTTGTTCTTTTTGAAAGCTCCCGCAATTGAGAAGCTCCAACATAAGTACACGTGGAGCGAACGCCGCCTAAAATATCTTTTACCGTATCTGAAACATTTCCTTTAAAAGAAACTTTTACGGTCTTTCCCTCGGAAGCTCGGTATTCTGCAACTCCGCCAGAATGTTTATCCATGGCGGTTTGGGAACTCATGCCGTAAAAAAGTTTGAATTTTTTTCCGTTTTCTTCCACCATTTCGCCGCCACTTTCTTCATGACCCGCAAACATGCCGCCCAACATCACGAAATCTGCACCGCCGCCGAAAGCTTTTGCTACATCGCCCGGAATTTTGCATCCACCGTCCGAAATAATATGTCCACCAAGTCCATGCGCTGCATCTGCACATTCAATAATCGCAGAAAGTTGGGGGTAACCAACACCCGTTTTAATGCGCGTGGTACAAACAGAACCGGGTCCGATTCCAACTTTAATAATGTCGGCACCTGCTAAAATCAATTCTTCCACCATTTCGCCGGTTACCACATTTCCCGCGATGATGGTTTTATCTGGAAACTGTTGACGAATTTTCTTTACAAAATCTACAAAGTGTTCCGAATAGCCATTGGCAACATCGATGCAGAGGAAGTTGATTTGTGGATGCGCGGTTACAATTTGTTGAATTTTCTCTTCATCACTTTTCCCAATTCCGGTACTTAATGCGATATAATCAAAAATGGAATCGTCTTGATTTTTGAGAAATTCGCTCCAGTCTTCCAAGGTGTAATGCTTGTGAATCGCGGTGATAATGTTGTGTTTCGCAAGTGCTGCTGCCATTTCAAAAGTTCCTACCGTGTCCATATTTGCAGCGATAATCGGCACTCCGCTCCACTTTTTCTTAGAATTTACAAAACTGAAGTTTCTTTCTAAACTAACCTGAGAACGTGATTTGAGGGTAGATCTTTTTGGACGAATCATCACGTCTTTGAAACCTAATTTCACTTCGTTTTCTATGCGCATCTTACAATTTTTTTAAGGGATATTTTAAGAAAGTATTTTTTCTAAATCTTTCAGATATTCATGAGCGGTTAAGTCAAATTTAACAGGAACTACAGAGATATAACCTTCTGTCAAAGCAGTTTCATCAGCATCATCTCCTGTATCCATATTATTGAAGTATCCAGAAAGCCAGTAATATTTTTTTCCATGTGGATTAATTCTTTCATCAAAATTTTCTTCCCATTTCGCGTTGGCTTGTCTGCAAACCTTCACGCCTTTTATTTCATCTTTCAAAAGTTTAGGGATGTTTACATTGAGCACTATTCCTTTGGGTAAAGGATTCTCTAAAATTTTCTTTACAATGTTCTGAATATATTCTTTGGCCTGAGAAAAATCTGCATCCCAAGAAAAATCCAAGAGAGAAAATCCGATGGCTTGCAAACCTTCCACACCCGCTTCTACGGCAGCGCTCATGGTACCAGAATAGATGACGTTAATTGACGAATTGGCGCCATGATTAATTCCTGAAACTACGATATCTGGTTTTCTGGTTAAAATTTTATCCAAAGCAAATTTCACACAGTCCACGGGAGTTCCACTTAACGAATAATCTTTCTGCGGCCCTTCTAAACTAATTTCTTCAAAAGTGAGCGTGGCGTTAATGGTAATCGCATGACCTTTACCAGATTGGGGAGAATTTGGAGCGACTACAATTACCTCTCCAATTTCATTCATAAATTCTACGAGATTTCTAATTCCTGGCGCGGTAATTCCGTCGTCATTGGTTACTAATATCAAGGGTTTTTGCATACAATAAGTTGGTTTCCCACAAATTTACTTTAAAAAATAGTGCACAGATATAAATAAGGTATTAATTTTGATACTTGCTTAAATTCTGTAACAAAACAGGAAAATTTTTAACAAATTAGTTATTAAATATTTATATGTTCAAAAGATTAAAACTCAATACATTATTGCTTTTCATTCCGCTTACCAGTTTGGTGTTCTGCTTTAATACACCGAAAAATGATGACGAAAAAATGTCTACCATCATGGTAAGTGTAAAAAATACACTTAGTTATTTACACTATTCTCCGAAGCCGATCAATGACGCCTTTTCTCAGGAAGTTTATAATCATTATTTTGAAATGGTAGATTCTTCTAAGCGTTATTTTATGCAATCGGACATGGAAGAATTTGCGAAACACAAAACCAAATTAGATGATTACCTGAATCAAGGTGATCTTACTTTCTATAAATTAACGATAGATCGTTTGTACCAAAGGGTAGACGAAATTAATAAAGTAACGCAAGATATTTTAAGCAAGCCCATTAATTTAGAAGAGGATGAAACTTTTATTCTAGAGCCAAAAATCAAGAATAATCCGGGAAGTGCGAAAGAAATGCGTGATGAATGGAGAAAATACATCAAGTATAATATTCTGCAGGAAATGGAATCATTAACTGCGAAAGAAGAAATACAGAAAGAGAAAAAAGATTCTGTACAGAAATTTAAGCTGAAGGATACCATCAAACTTGAAATTCTTAGTCAAGATGAGAAAAGGGTGAAAGCTACGGCTGAAGTGAAAGATTTGGTGACAGATACCTTTAGAAGATTTAAGAAAAGAAATAAAATGGATTGGTTTACCGTCTATATGAACTCTTATACAGAAGTTTTTGATCCACACACCAATTATTACTCTCCGAAAAATAAAGAGGATTTCGATACGCAGTTCAAAGGAAAAGTAATCGGTATTGGCGCAATTATTCAAGAGAAAAAAGGAAACTTATATTTAGGTGCATTAACGATTGGCGCACCTGCCTGGAAATCCAAAGAACTTACGGAAGGTGACAAAATCTTAAAAGTAAGATCTAAACCGAATGAAGAAACCGTAAATGTTGTTGGAATGCTTTCTGACGAAGCTGTGCGACTGATTCGCGGAGAAAAAGGAACTAAAGTGACTTTAACGGTAGAGAAAAAAGATAAATCGGTTAAAGATGTGACGATGATTCGGGAAGAAGTAGCCATTGAAGACACCTTTGCCAGAAGTATTATTGTCAATTCACCAAAAGGTAAAAAATATGGGCTCATCAGTTTGCCAAGTTTTAATGCCGATTTTGAAGATGCGAAAGGAAGAAATGCTTCAGACGACATTAAAAACGAATTGATTAAACTAAAAGCACAAAATGTAGAAGGTGTTATTTTAGACCTGAGAAATAACGGCGGCGGAAGTTTAACAGAAGTTGGCGATATCATGGGATTATTTATGAATGCTGGAGCTTACGTACAAGTAAAAAGCGGCGATGGAAAAATAAATACGCTTAGAAATAAAACAAATACCCCTCTTTGGACGGGTCCTTTGGTAATTATGCAGAATGAACTTTCTGCTTCAGCCTCAGAGATTTTAGCGGGAGCGATGCAAGATTATGGAAGAGGATTAACCATCGGATCACCACAATCTTTTGGAAAAGGAACAGTTCAGACCTTTGTAGATTTAAATCGATTTTTAAATACAAATGATGATTTTGGCTCTCTAAAATTGACCATTCAAAAATTTTACAGAGTTTCCGGCGAATCTACGCAGAGAAAAGGAATAGAATCTGATATTAAAATGAATGATTTTTTCACCTATATTGAAGTAGGCGAGCGGTATGATGATTATGCTTTGGCTTGGGATAAAATTCCAGCGGTAAGTTATACTCCGGTTAATTATTTCTCCTTGAAAGCGCTGGAAGCGGAAACAAAAGGGCGTTTAGAAACAAATAAAAATTATCAGCTCATTCAGGAATCTGCACAATGGAAAGAAAATTTGGATAAAGAGGAAACCATTTCTCTGCAGCAAGATAAATTTAATGAAGTGATGAAGGTGCGTAAAGCCCAAATTAAGAAATTTAAAGTGTTGGATAAATTCAATAATGGATTGAAATTTACTTTAAATACAGATGAAGTACTGCGGGAAAAAACTGACGAAGCCTTCAGTAAGAAAACTGAAAACTGGCGCAAGAATTTGCAGCGAGATCTTTATCTGCAAGAGGCCGTAAATGTAGTAGCTTCCATGAAATAGAAACACTCAAATCAGCATAAAACCATCGGAAATCCCGATGGTTTTTTTTATTTTGTACCAGTCAGCAAGTTAAATCTACGGTTCAGTAGAAAATTGTTGAAAACATTTGAGGCAGAGAATACCTTTACTCCATCAAATAACAACAAACAAATACACATCTCATGGAAACGCACCATTTTAATCAGGAAGAAAGATTTTCACAAGCGCAAAAAAGAGTAAAAAGTATAAAAGGATTTTATGTTCACGCGACTATTTATTTGGCCGTAAATGCGATCATCATTGCAGGATGCGCTGTTGATAATGTAAGCAGTTTATTAACTTCTAAACCTTACATGACGGCATTGTTCTGGGGGATCGGTTTGGCTGTACACGGAATGTCAGTTTTTGGACAAGACTTTATCTTAGGCAAAAATTGGGAAGAAAAAGAAATTCAAAAAATATTGCGTAAATAATTTTCAGGCTTTAATTTATAATTAAATTTACCCTACAGAAGCGCTCGCTTCGACAAGAATTTTTTAGAAAAATTTTTAAATCATGACCAAAAAAAGTTTTTTAACAATTTTGTGGATTGCCTTGCTCATTGGGACCGGAATTTTCATCCTTTTAAGTAATGTAAAAAGTTTTGAAAATTACTTGATCAGCCTTTCCATTTCTGGATTATACAGTTTTGTGATTGCGGGCGGAAATGGAGTTGCTAATGATTATTTGAATACCAAATACTCCTGGGTGGACCAAACCCGAATGAGAACAATCATGGGAGTTATTTCTACTATTTTTGTAAATGTAATTTTGGTGCTTTTCTGTAACTACATTAATTTTATCGTATTTCAGAAACATGATTCTTCTCTATTTTTTTCAGGTGATATGGGCTTTTTTAATTGGCTCATGATTAATATTGCCCTTCTAATTTCTGCTATCTTGCATGCGAAAGGCTTCATCGAAGAATGGAAAAAATCTACCCGAAAAGAAGTAGTAGAACAGAAATTAATTGCAAAATCCGCCAATGCGCAGTTTGAGAGTTTAAAAAATCAGCTCGATCCCCATTTTCTTTTTAACTCTCTAAATGTTCTGAGTTCATTAATTGATGAAAACCCGACTCAGGCACAAAGATTTACAGCTTCGATGTCTAAAATCTACCGCTATGTTCTGGAGCAGAAAGATAAAGAATTGGTGACGGTAGAAGAAGAGATAGAATTTGCAAAAACCTATTGCAATCTGCTGGAAACTCGATTTGAAGACAGTGTTAGTTTTGACTTCCAGATGGATGAAAATACGCTGAAATCTTATGTTGTTCCCCTTTCTCTGCAATTATTACTGGAAAACTGCATCAAACATAATTTTGCCACTTCATCGAAACCATTGCACATAGAAATTTATTCTGAAAACGGATATTTGCTTATCGAAAATAATTTGCAACAGCGAGAACAAGTGAAAGAAAGCGCAGGAATAGGGCTTTCGAATATCGTACAGCGTTATGCTTTGCTCACCAAACAAAATGTATTTATAGAGAAATCTCCAGACTTTTTTAAAGTGAAAATTCCCATGTTAACCCAAAAAATTAGCGCCATGTCATTGCCAATATCATCAGAGTCCAGCGCTTATCAAAAAGCCGCCAAACGAGTTGAAGAATTGAAAGGTTTTTACAGTAACCTGACCTCCTATTGTATTATAATCCCCTTTTTAGTATTCATTAATCTTTACACTTATCCAAAATATCTTTGGTTTGTCTGGCCCATGTTAGGGTGGGGATTTGGCTTAACTATGCATGCTTTAAAAACCTTCGGAATTGGAAGAAACTGGGAAGAGAAACAGATTCAGAAAATTTTAGACAGACAAAATTCAAAAAACTAATATGATGGAAAATAGATTAAACAAAGAATTTGATTATTCAATTGCGCGGGAAAGAGTTCTTTAACTCAAGAAATTTTACGGGAGTCTTATATTTTTTGTCCTCGTCTTACAGGTTATCTCATTTGGAAATATTACAAAAATTATGGTGATGTGGGCGAAAGCAATTTTTTAGAATTCAATAACTGGGCTGTGATTTTTTGGATTTGGGGACTTATATTAATTTTAAAAACAATTAAAATATTCTTCTTTAATCAAAATTGGGAAAGAAGAATGATGGACAGAGAACTTAATAAATAAGACTATGGAAAATTTTAACCAGAACGAAATCAAATATTTAGAAGCTCAAAAGCGTGTAAAAATACTCAAAGGGTTTTACATTCATGCAGCCGTTTATCTTTTGGTAAACCTCTTCATTATTGGACAGAGCGTACAGCGTGGATCCTCCCTTTCTGATCAGGATAATTACTGGACCGCCATTTTTTGGGGCGTTGGATTATTGGGACATGCCATTAGCGTTTTCCTGCCCAATATATTAATGGGAAAAGATTGGGAAGAGCGAAAAATTAGGGAAATAATGGATAAAAATAAATAGTTTTAGACTTGCAATTATAAATTTAAAAAGGTGAAAATAATCAAGACGGTCATTATAGAAGATGAAAAACCTGCCGCTAGAAAACTGGAGCGATTGGTTGGTTTAATTCCTCATTTACAATTGGTTGCCACGCTACATTCTGTAGAAGAAGGTGTGGAGTGGTTTCAAAATAATCCACACCCGGATTTAATCTTTTCTGATATTGTTTTAGGTGATGGATTGTCCTTCGATATTTTCGAAAAGGTAGCTACCAAAAGCTTTATGATTTACACCACGGCTTTTGATCAGTACACTTTGAAAGCTTTTAAACTCAATTCCATTGATTATTTATTAAAGCCCATCATGCAAGAAGATTTGGAAAATGCAGTGGAAAAATACAAAAGCTTCTTACCCGGAGATTCCAATTATAACACGTTGGAAATTAAATCTTTAATCAAGGAAGAGAAGCAAAAACTATCTCGGATTTTGGTGAAGATTGGTTACAATTTGAAAGTGGTGCAAACGGATTCTGTTTCTTGTTTTTACAGTGAAAATAAAATTGTGTATCTCCAGACTTCTGAACGTGCATTTCCCACCGATTTTACTTTAGATGAATTGCAAGAAGTTCTCGAGGACAAAATTTTTTTCCGCGTGAACCGACAGTTTATGATCAACTCCAATTTCATTAATAACATTCACACTTCTCCTTATTACAAAGTAGAAATGGAGTTTCAGCCGTCAGAGGAAATTACGGTGAGTCGCGATCGCGTGAAGGATTTTAAGGATTGGTTGAGTAATTAGCCAGAAAAAGACAACCTGAATTTAAGTTCACACTTTTTTAAAGTGGAGCATGATTTTTTTTGAGTATTTGTCGAGCACATCCTAGGCTTTCTTCCAATTTTGCTTGAACGAATGTGAACCCAAACTTCAACGTCTTTCTTAAGTAATTCCTTAATGATTCTGCCCCCAAGATTTCCGGTTCCGCCTGCGACGATTACTGTTTTGTTGGTCATTTGGTTTTTTTTTGGAAGTTGCTACTGATTTTTAAAATTCTTTTAAAACGGAACAGATCAGCATTTATTTTTTGCTCAATTTCACAAACACATTATTTTAATACTCTTTCGTTATGATTGGCAATATTATAAATGAAATCCAGTATAAATATGATTTTATATTTTTTTAATGAATGATATGTAAAATCGGTTCAATTATATTTTTTTTGCTAATTTTGGATTGTGGAAGAACAAGGTTTCATAGAAATTAGGGTTGATAATTTCGCTCAAACATTAACCCCTAAAGACGTCGATATTAACGAGGTTAAAACTGTTATATCCGACATCGAAACATTCTTGTATCCGACACGAGATGAAAAAAAACTTAGACCACAAATATCATATGATATTGAGTCTGGATCAGCCAAACATAAATTTTTTCTTCCTATATCTGCCGTTATTCTTTTCAACGGTCTGACTTCTGAGATTAATAAAAGAAAATCTTTGGATTTCTTAGATTATAAACGACAAGAAATAATTGATAGGCTTCAACAAAAAGCTCTTAAAGAAGGTTTTAAGATTGAATTTAATAGTTCTTTATCAAAAGAACCACTACTAATTATTGATTCTCAAACTTCTTATAATATGATTTCGCCTCAATTTTATAATAGTGAGTTTTATCTTTATGGTGAGATTTATCAAGAAGGTGGAAAAAATCCCAATATTCATATTTCTACATCAAAATTTGGAAATTTAACTATTTCTGCTACTAAAGAACAAATTTTAAATGGGGATAAAAAAACATATAAACCTTATGGAATAAAAGTAGCAGGTAAGAAAAACTTATCAGACGGTAAGTTTAGCGATTTGAAGTTGGTTGAATTTATATCATATCTTCCTGTTTTTGATAAAAGTCTATTAGATAAGGTTATTGAAAGAGCCTCATATAATTTGAGCAAAATAAAGAATGTAGATAACTGGATTGAAAGTTTAAAAACCGACACCGTATGAAGGATATAAAAAGCGTCCTTCTAGATAATTCTTTTGTTACTAGACTATTAAAATCCGATGATGAATACCACGAAAATGTTGTAAAATATTATCAATATTTTCTTGAAAATAATATTGTTTTATTTCTATCTACAATAGTTGTGAGTGAATATGCGGTGGCGGATAATCCTGACAATCTATTGGCATTGAATTCTATGCAATTATTAGAATTTGATTATGGCGATGCTAAAATTTCTGGTGAATACTTTTCAGTATTTAAAGACGATTATCCTTTGAGAGAGTTGGAAAAAAGAAAGGTTATAATAAATGATTTAAAACTTTTTGCTCAGATAAAGAATAGAGGAATTGATGCATTTATCACAAAAGACAGAAAAGCACTTCCCAAAATGATTGAACCGTTGAGACAAAATAAAGGGTTACATTTTGAATTTATAGATTTGACAATTCCAGTGGCAGAAAGTTTGGGGATTTTATTTTAGTAACCCAATTAACTTATCACACCACTTCCCACCAACTCATCCCCCAAATACCAAGCAGCAAACTGTCCTTCTGCAATCGCAGATTGGGGATTTTCAAACTCGATATAGAAACCTTCTTCAAATTGATAGAGCGTCGCTTCTTCCAAAGTTTGTCGGTAGCGGATTCTGGCTTTTACGTTCATTGATTCGCCATTTTGCAAACGCAGATCTTCCCGAACCCAATGAACTTCTGAGTTTTCTATTTTTAAAGCGCTTCTGAAAAGTCCCGGGAAATTTCTTCCTTCGCCGACAAAAACGATATTTTTTTCGATATCTCTGGAAATCAAAAAGCAAGATTCTACATGTCCGCCAATTCCCAAACCTTTACTTTGTCCGATTGTAAAATAATGAGCACCCTGATGTTTGCCAATTACTTTTCCGTCTGATTTTTCGTATTTTATTTTCTGAGAAAGAAATTGCAATTCTTCCAATTTTGAAGAAAATTGAGGCGTTTTGTGATGAAAACCGGGGAAATCTTTAAAAATCTCTACAATTTCACCTTCTTTTGGTTCCAGCTGTTGTTGTAGAAAAGTTGGTAAACTCACTTTTCCGATAAAACATAAACCTTGCGAATCCTTTTTATCTGCCGTCACCAAACCCATTTCTCTGGCGATTTCCCGAACTTCAGGTTTCGTCAATGCTCCAATTGGGAACAAAGATTTCGACAACTGATCCTGATTCAACTGACACAGGAAATACGACTGATCTTTATTGTTATCTGCTCCCGCCAAAAGGTGAAAAATTTCTTTTCCATTTTCGTCAAGAGTAGAATTCACCTGTGCGTAATGTCCCGTTGCAACTTTCTCAGCACCAAGTGATAAGGCTGTTTTCATGAACACGTCAAACTTCACTTCACGGTTACACAAAACATCAGGATTCGGCGTTCGGCCTTTTTTATATTCCTCGAACATATAATCCACGATTTTCTCCTTATACAATTCGCTCATATCAATCACCTGATAAGGGATTCCGAGTTTTTGCGCCACCATCAAAGCATCATTACTGTCTTCAATCCAGGGACATTCATCCTCCAAAGTAACGGAGGCATCATTCCAGTTTCGCATAAAAAGCGCGATCACTTCATGCCCTTGTTTCTGCAGCAAATACGCTGCAACACTGGAATCTACCCCTCCAGAAAGTCCAACTACAATTTTCATAGGTTCATTTTATAAAGCATTTCAAGGATGCTCTTTAGTGAGGCGCAAATTTACGATATTAAAAGCACTTTTCTAAGGAGCAAGAAGAGTTTCGCTTCTTTCAAGACTCGTCCCGCTTTCCACTCTATCTTTTTATTTTTCCGAAAAAAATAAAAAGGATGCCGTCCCAATCGGGGCTAGAAGCAATTGTTGTTCATTTCTTAAAAATTTTACGCTGGATAGAATTGAAATCGCATAGGAATTATAGAAGTTTTCGATTTCAAAAAAAGCCTTACTTTTGAGTTGCTAAATATTCAAAATATGAAAAAATTTATTCTGCTTTTATTATTAATAACCGGAACCTCAATATATGCTCAGATCAGAACATCCAGCAATATTGGGGGAGAAAGTTCAAAGTGGACTTTTGGCGGCTCGGCTGGACTTGGTGGAACTTTCGGCAGTGGAAACAGTGGCACTTCTGTTTACCTTTCGCCCAGAGTGGGCTATAAAATTATGCCTAATTTAGAAGGCGGTTTAGCCACGAACTTCACTTGGTCTAATTCGGAATATTTTACCGCTACCACCTTTGGTGTTGGACCTTACGTTAACTATTACATCGCAAGGAATTTTTATTTGAGCGGCATGTTTCAGGAGTATTTTTTCACTCAGAAAAATAAGTTCACAGACCAAAAATATTCGGGAGACGAAGCCGCGCTTTACCTTGGTGGCGGTTACATGCAGAAAATTGGGGGAAGCGCCTATTTGCAAATTGGCGGAATGTATAATGTTCTTTATGATAAAGAAAAATCTGTATTTGGAAGTGGATTTATTCCCAGTGTAGGTGTTGTTTTTGGACTTTAAAAAAATAGCCGGAACAGAGCAACTTCATAAATCTTAACAACAAAAAGATCTCCTGAATTTCAGGAGATTTTTCTTTAGAAGTAAAGTTTAAGGTTTGCTCGCCAAAAAATATTCTGCTTCAGCTCTTCCCCAAGTTGGATGCATTGCAGATTTTGGTTGGTACACTTTAAACTGATCCAGAGACTTTTGAAATAATTGCAGCCCTTTTGTTTTGCTGCCACCAAATTGTTCCGGAACAAAGTAGGTGTCTTCGGCCTTCAACAAAGTGATGCGTGGATTTTCGGGGTCTAATTTTTCAGCTTTTCCTAAGGCTTCTTCGCCCAACATTCCTTCGCTCATAAATCTTCCTTGCGGATCAACCATCATTTTTAAACCGTGTATCATTTTTTGCAAGATTAAAATTTCCGCATTTTCCTTGCTCAATTCACTGGCTTTATTTAAACTTTTCTGTGCTTCTGCTGCAATGGGATCCAATTGAGCAACATTTCCGGTTCTCATTAAAAGTCTGCCTTTTTCTATGGTAGAATGGGCGGCGTAATAGAAAGGGAGCCATTGCGTTTTCTCTTTTTCGCCTATTCTGGTAAAGTCGTTCGAAATCGCTCCAAGTTCTTCTGGTGTTTTGGCATGTTCCAATTTTGCCGTTTTTTCAGTCATGATTTTTTCAAATCCAGTTTGAGCAAAGCTGCTTGTAGCAATAATAAGCGCGAAGATTAACATTAATTTTTTCATGGTGTTACATTTTTAGGGGTTGTTATCTTTTTGATGAGCCAAAGGTATTGTCTGAAATCTGTTGGTGAAATTCTTTTTTTCTGAAGGGTTGATTTTGATTTCTGAATGGTTATTGCAGATTATTATTAATGGCATCTTCGGTTCTGTCTATACCAAAACTGATGAAGGCTCCGATAAAAATAAAAGTGTTTGCGGACGGTAAAACAGCTCTGCTTCTGGATCCGTCTGCAGAGAAATTGTAGCCATAAATATTTTTCTGATTTAAAACATTGTTAATTGCGAGGACAAGGACCGTAAAAGATTTTGCGTCCTTTTTTCCTAAATTGGGTAAGTAATTAAAACTGAAATTTAATGAACTGAAATCTTTCAGCTTCCCATTATTACCTAAAAAGAAATTACCTTCATTATCTGGTCGGAAGTTATAATAAGGTCGCCCGGAAGCATAAGTATAAGACATATTAAATCCAGTTTTCCAGGTACTAACAAACTTTTTTGCGACTAACGATAAAGTATGTTTTGCAGCGAAACTGGGATATAAACTTCGATCATAATTTTGAAAATCACGCTTTGAATCCAGAAATGAGTAAGAAATCCAATAATCAATGTCCTGGATTGATTTTTTATCTCGCCAAAAAATTTCCAGGCCTTTTGCAAATCCCTCACCCTTATTTTTAACGGCAATATCCCTGTAATCTAAAAATTTAGTTTTAATCAAATCCGCGTAGGATTTATAGAAGGCTTCGGCACGAAAACTGCGACCTTCAGAAGATTTTTGAACTTGTAAAATGTAGTGTTCAGCACGTTGGTAATCTAAAACATTTGGGCCAAAAAATTTGCTTTCTGGATTTTGATAAAAAATTCCGTATGCCAATGAACTTGTCCAGTTTTTAGAGATTCTGTAGGCCATGGCAAATCGAGGTGCAATATTCCATTGATCTAAAGCGGAGGAATATTCTGAACGCAGACCAATTTTAGCCGAGAGGTTATTGCTAAATCCCAAATCTGTTTCGGCAAAAAGGGAGGAAATGGCATCTTTAAATTCATAAGGACTTGGAGCCAATGAAATTCTGGTGGTTTCCTTGGTTTTATTCCATTCTAAACCTGCTCTTACCGCTGATATTTTATTAATTTTTCTTTCTATTATTCCTTTTGCGTTGAAGTAATTTCCCTCATTGTCTATGGTATTACGGTTGAAATCTACATTTTGCAAAGAATTACGGAGGTTGATCAAGCTGCTATTGTAGGTGTAGGAACTTCCTAGGTTCAAAACATACTTTCCAAATTTTTGCCGGAAAGAAAGATTGTGGAAGGTGTTTTTCCCTTTCAAATCGGTTTGGTCAAAATCAACATCGGGCTCTAAGCTTTCTTCTTGTAGTCCAATTCTATTTGCATCAAAGCTGCCGTAATATTTTAAAATTCCACCGCCTTTATTTTTAAGCCTGAAATTGAAATTGGTACCAAAACCTTCAGGTGCTTTCGTAAACCCATTGTTGAATTTGATGATTTTGGTCATCAATCCAATGTTAGAATAGCCTGCAGAAATTCCAAAGGATTTGGTTTTTTCTTCGTTCACATTTTGAAATCCTGCATTGAGGAAGATGGGCGAAATTCCAATATCTACAGAATTTCTTTCGGGAAAATCAATACTTTCTAAAACCAAAACCGAAGATAAAGCTTGGCCATATAAGGCGGAATAACCGCCACTCGAGAATACATTGCCTTTAAATAAAGAAGTATTGAGTCTATCCATAGACTTCACGCCCGGAATTGAATTACCGAAAAAATTATTAACCAGGTTACCATCCATAAAAAATTTGGTTTCCGTTCCCGTTCCACCGCGAACAAATAATCCTTCAGTCTCCCCAATTTTCTGCACACCGGGAAGTGTTTCCAAAGCGGAGGAAATCTGGCCATTTGCTCCTGCCGTGGTATAAATATCTATAGGAGTCAAAAGTGCGGTTGCGCGTTTTTTATCACTCGCTTCGATGGAACCTGCTGAAATTACCACGGCATCAATCTCTGAAATCTCTTCTTTTAAATCTATGTTTTGAGTGAGATTAGACTCTGCAATATTGATCTCTTTTTCAACTTCCACAAATTTTGGATTCGTAAAAACTAAAATGTGTGGACCCTTTTCCGCTGTAGAAAAAGTGTAATTTCCCTCGGAATTTGTGGTTGCACCCTCGTAAGTATTTTTCAGCGTGACTGAAATTTCTTGTGCTCCTTTATTTTTGAAGTTGACTTTACCAGAGATTTGCACTTGAGACTGGAGAAAGAAGCCCATCAAAATAGCAATCAATAATAAAACTTTGTGTAGGATAAAGCTTTGCATGGTATAATTTTATACTTCAAATCTAGTACGGAATACCTTTTGCTAAAAAATTTTGTTGCTGAATGGCAGTTTTTGCTTACTGAATTGCAATCATGATTCCCGTCAATTCGATTCGCTTTGAAAATGACTAACTTTCTAAAAATATTATTATGAAAATTACAACTCTTTCAGTTCTTTTTGGTGCAGCACTTTTCGCGGTATCATGTACAACCACTAAAACCTACACGGTAATGTCTAAAAGTGGAACAGCGACGCAAGGAACAGCAAAATTTACCCAAACGGGTAAAAATGTAGAAATGGACTTAAACGTTTACAAACTAACCCCAGGAATTCACGCGGTTCATATACATGAAAAAGGGGATTGCTCAGCAGCAGACGGATCATCTGCAGGCGGACACTGGAATCCAACAACCATGGATCACGGAAAATGGGACACCGCAGCTTTCCACATGGGAGATATTGGAAACTTAAATGCAGATAAAAACGGAACAGCGCGAGTAATCTTTAAAACTGATAAATGGTGTATCGGTTGTAATGATCCAGCAAAAAACATCATCGGTAAATCTATTATTGTTCACGCAGATAAAGATGATTTTAAAACTCAACCTACAGGAAATGCTGGTGGTAGAGTAGGTTGCGTAGAAATTAAGTAGAACTTATTGATAGTATTTATTTAAGAAGAAGAAAAACTCTTCCATTCTAAAAATATTATTGAACACTACATAAGAGCACATTAAGCAAACCGAGACGTACAAGAATGTTGTAATTTTCGGATTGTTTTTATAGGTGAAAAATAACCACCCGAGAAGCAGCGGATACACAAAAACAAAGTGTCCACCGTAGATGTAAGAAGTGTGTAAACCAAATTTTAGGATGCAGTGAATGAGGATATCAACAAAAAAGGATATCATTAAAATCTGCACCAATTTGTTCTTAAAATTTTTCACGTAAGACCAAATAATCATCAGTACTAACGTTGCAATCAATACGTACGGCAACCAAGAATGATAAACTTCCATAAAAAGGGCTTTGTAATTAAAGCCCTTTTTGTTGTGGTAATCTCGCGTTACAAAATCTGATAATAGAATGTTGCCGCCAAAAAACCAAGAGGCAATCATATCCCAAATCGGGGTGACTTTCGGTTTAGAGAATTTTTCATATTGTTCTCCTGATTTATTCAGGAAGTTGAGATATTTAAAGTCAATTCTGTACAGAAATAGCAGCACAAAAACGGCCACAGAAATCGCTACGCGAATGACCGCATTCCCAATTTTTTTTCCACTTTTAAAAATATTCTTTTCAAAGAGCAATGGAATATAAACTTTTAAAGCATTGGTCACGGTTAATCCCCCAATGAAAACGGTTGCGAAGGTAAGTGCAGTAGCCGGAATTTTTTCTTCTTTTTTCATTTTCAACGCGGTATAATAATTGAAAAGGATGAGGAAGAACAGCGTGTAGGTATAAGTTTCTGGCGTGAAAGAGAGCAAAATATTCGTGGAGAAAAAGGCATAGAATACAAGAATCAGCAGGGAGATCTTCTGAGGCAAACCAATGATGTTTTTCAAATATTTATAAATCTGAACAATGCTTAAACTGATGGCTAAATTACTGATCCAGGCTAAAACCAGGCGAAAAGTTTCATCTTTTTTGCCGTCAGAAATCCAGAGTGCAAAGTTTCGGAGCCAATCAAAAAAGTAATTCGCAAGTGGATGTCTTTCAAATCCGCCACCGGTCATCACGATTGCCCGATTATCGAAACTAAAGTACGCATCCCACGGAATGCGGTCATCGAAAATAATTCTGTAGTTCAGCGCGATAGAAGTTCCTAAAATTCCATAACCTGTGAGAAAAATCAGAAACAATAAAGCCTCAAAGTTGGTGGCGGGAAATACCGTTTTTAGAAAGCCGAAAAATTTTTTTTTGAAAACCAAAATATAGAATTTCGGCAAAAGTAAGCAATTTTAGGAACTGCAGGAAAGCGTGGAGCATCCAACTTGTCCATTATAAAGGGCAGGGCGCTTTTTAGAAAATTCTGGAAATAATTCCTCGTACGGATTTTCCAAAGCCTTCTGAAGTTTTAAAAATAGATCCTTTTTTCCTTCATTCATTTCTTGTATGCATTCAAACAGCAAGTAATTTCTCAGGATAAATTTTGGATTTGTTTTCGCCATTAAGGCATTTGATTCCGCTCTCGAAATTTCATTTTTCGCCAAACGATTAAAATATAAGTTGATAAATTCTGAAAATTGCAACGATTCTTCCTCAGATAAAAAATGATAAAAAATGTCTTGAAAATGATCTTTTAAATTCATTCCATTCTCAAACCTTTCTAATTTATTAAAGAAAAGAGTATAATCAATTTTTAAATCTTCCATTACTTTTTGAGCATTGGTGAAAAACTCACCGTCGCCTTCTAAAAGTTCATTGAACCCAAATTTATCAGCCATCATGAGATCATGTTTCTGCCAAAAGTTTTCGGTGAAGTCATTCAGTATTTTTTCTAAAATCTTTTCATCTTTGATGAGGGGAAAAAGTGCATTGGCCAATTGCCAGAGATTCCACTGTGCAATTTTGGCTTGACTTCCGAAAGCATATCTTCTGCCGGGTAAATCCGTTGTGTTCGGCGTAAAACTTAAGTCATATTCATCCAAAAAAGAAAAGGGACCGTAATCTATGGTCAAGCCCAAAGCGGACATATTATCCGTATTCATCACGCCATGTACAAATCCCACACGATACCACTCTACCATTAAATCTGCAGTTCGGTTTGCAATTTTTTGAAATAATTCGGCATATTTTTGAGGGTCGTTTTCGGAGATTTCGGCATAGTAATTTGTAATGGTGAAATCTGTTAACTTTTTTAAAGTTTCAGTTTCTTGCTGGGCGGAAAGCAATTCAAAATGGCCAAAACGCAAAAAACTTTCCGCGGTTCGCATCATGACGGCGCCTTTTTCATACTGTGGATTGCCATCATACATCATGTCCCGCACAATGTCTTCACCGGAAAATGATAGAGAAAGTGATCTCGTTGTCGGTACGCCCAAATGATGCATGGCTTCGCTCATTAAATATTCTCGAATCGAAGATCTTAAAACGGCACGTCCATCTGCATGTCTGGAATAAGGCGTTGCACCGGCTCCTTTCCATTGAAGCTCCGTTTTTTTTCCATGTTCATTCGTAATTTCTCCGGCAAAAATAGCGCGACCATCACCTAATTGACCGGCCCAATTTCCAAACTGATGTCCGGCATAAGCAGTTGCGTACGTTTTAATATTATCTGGAAGCTTTGAAGCATTAAGAAAATCTTCATCCTGGCTATTTCCCAATTTTCCTAAACCAATTTCTACCGCCAAATTTTCATTGAAGCTAATCAATTCAGCTTGGTCAAATCCCATAATTTCAGTGGTAGAAAAAACCATCTTTGGGGTTTGTCTTTGTTGCTTATCTCCAGATTGATCTCCAGGGAAATTTTCTAAATAAGGTTGGTGGATGAGGTCTAAATTCATATTTCAAAGATCGCTAAAAAAAATATCCTTCCAAAAAAATTTGGAAGGATATTCTCTATGGGAATGATTTTGATTTATTTGTTAAAATCAATATCATCACCCGTATTTATTTTTTCATTCACCGTCTCTTCACGGGTTCCTGAAGATTTTTTCGGCACAATTACCGGTGCTATAGGTTCTGGATTTTTTAATTCTTCCATGGTTTGCAAGCCGCCATCGTCGCCATACCCACCAAGTCCTTGTAGATCGGAACAGCTGCCGGTCCAGTTGGAAGGTTTTACAAATTTATCATCAGGAGAAATACCTAATTCTTTATCT
Source organism: Chryseobacterium sp. MP_3.2 (assembly GCF_035984805.1). Lineage (NCBI taxonomy): Bacteria > Pseudomonadati > Bacteroidota > Flavobacteriia > Flavobacteriales > Weeksellaceae > Chryseobacterium > Chryseobacterium sp. MP_3.2. The sequence goes on from NZ_JAXCHW010000010.1 coordinate 58,352, forward strand.
TCCCAAACTTTTTTCATGAAGATTGCCCAGATCGGAAGTGCCATTTTAGCACCTTGACCTTCCCCAGTTCCGCGGAAGTGAGTCGCGCGATCTTCCCATCCGACCCAAACACCGGTGGCTAAATTTGGAGTAATTCCCATAAACCAACCATCTGAATTATTTTGAGTGGTACCTGTTTTACCTGCAATTTCTGTGGTTTTTGGAATACCTTTTCGGCCCAGTTCTCCAGAAGCAGTTCCATATTCTGCAACGCCTTTCATTAAATCAATCATGGTATAGGCGTACAATTCATTCATTACTTCTTTCAAGACTGGCTTCACTTCTTTTATCACACGTCCGTTTGCGTCTTCAATCCTCCAAATCATTTCGGGTTTGATGTAATTACCATAGTTGGCAAAAGTGCTGTATGCTCCTAACATTTCAAAAATCGTAATATCTGAAGAACCTAAAGCAACTGCATATTCATTCGGAATTTCTTCTGTTACTCCTAAATCTCTTGCGGTTTGGATGACGCTTTTTGGTGTAGTCATTTCAATTAAACGAACTGCAACAGGATTTTTGGAATTTGCCAAAGCATCCCGAAGTGTTAAACTTCCCCCAGATCCTTCTACAGTCCAAGTTCCTTTTCTGTAGGTTGCATTCGAAACCGTGGAGCAAGGAGTCATTCCTAATTTCATAATCGCTGTAGCATAAACGAAAGGTTTGAAAGTAGATCCAACCTGTCTTTTACCTTGCTTGATGTGATCATACTGAAAATGCTGCCAGTTTATTCCACCCACCCAAGCTTTAATCTCCCCAGTTCCGGGAACCATGGACATTAAACCAGCTTGTGCAATTTGTTTGTGATAGCGGATAGAATCCCAAGGCGAAATTTCTACTTCCTCTTCTCCTTTCCAAGTAAATCTGGATGTTTTAATCGGTTTTTTAAAATCCAACATAATGGAATCTTCAGATACGCCAGCATTTTTCAACTGTTTATAACGTCCAGTTCGTTTCATAGCGCTTAACATGATGCTGCTGATTTGTTCATCATTGATGAGATAAAAAGGGGCTTGTTTTCTGCCACGCTGTTCAGCATCAAACCGCTGCTGAAGATCTGTTAAGTGTTCCTTGATTGCTTCTTCTGCATATTTTTGCATTTTTGAATCAAGGGTAATGTAAATTTTCAGACCGTCTTTGTATAAGTTTAAAGTCTTACCCGTTTTCTTTTCATAATCGTTTAGATAATTGGTAATTTCTTTTCTTAGGTAAGATTTATAATATGCAGAATAACCTTCGTCAATGGATTTTATGGGTTGATAATCCAAAACAATATCAGTAGCAACTGCTTTATTGTAGTTTTCTTGGTCTAGATAACCTGTCTTTAACATTTGATCCAATACGACATCTCTCCTCGCTTTTGCGCGTTCCATATTCCGCATGGGATTATTTTTCACAGGATTTTCTAGCATTGCCACAAAAATTGCAGCCTCCGGCAGAGTTAATTTAGATGCAGACTTGTTGAAATAAATACGAGACGCCATTTCAATTCCATTCGCATTATAAAGGAAATCGAACTTATTGAAATAAAGGGTGATGATTTCTTCTTTCGTATATCTCTTCTCTAAACTCACGGCAACTACCCATTCTTTCAATTTCTGAAAAACCCGCTGGATTTTATTTTGCGATGCGTTACCCGTGAACAATAGTTTTGAAAGTTGCTGCGTAATAGTAGATCCGCCACCTCGGTTTCCACCATAAACTACGGCTCTGGCAACGGATTGCAAATCAATCCCAGAGTGTTCTTTAAAACGCTCATCTTCTTTGGCTTGTAAGGCATAAATTAAATAGGGCGGTAATTCTTTATAGGTTACAGGTTGCGTTTTTTCTTTTTCAAATTTTCCTAAAAGTTTTCCATCTGAGGAATAAATTTCAGAAGCCACATAAATATCTGGATTTTCCAATTCTTTTACGTTGGGCATATCCCCAAGAAAACCTTGAGAAACTGCAAAGAATAGTCCTGCAATCCCTAAAACAAGCGCAATTACGCCCATCCATATAAATTTGACCCATCTTTTCCAAGCAGTGTTTTTCACTTTTTTTGGCGGAAGCGGAAATGTTTGCCTTGCTTTATTCCCAGGGTTTGTTTTATTCTCCATAAATGAAATTACGGTGTTACCGTTTCTATTTTAATTCCAATATCTTCAATACCTTTTAACTGATCAGTCCTCATTGCATGCGTAATTCCCACAGTATAATCTCCGTTTGCGGGGAATTTATAATTTAACTTGTACTGAAATAAGGTCTCTTTGGTGTCTCCAAAACCACTGCCAATCCAAGCGCCATTGGGTTCCGCTAAAGTATAATTTACCGTGTCTGTAATTTTCTTTTTGGTTTTAAGGTCCATTAAGTTTACAAAAAAACGGATGTTACTGTAAGGGTAATCATTATTATTTCTTACAACAAATATAATATTTTTCGCATTTTGGGCATCTGTAATTGCAAAGTCGAACTTTTGTTCTGCTTTTTTATCCCAAGTGCCATTCAAGTTCTTCATTTGCACTTTTTCTGATGAGTTCATGCAACTCGCAAGAAAAAACAGAACGAGAAAAGCAGCGCATTTCTTATGCATTATTGTCACGTTTGGGTGTAAATTTCTTTTTGTTTTTAAAAGGCTTTTGATTTGGATTTTTAGCATTTTGAGGTGCATTGTTTTCCACGGATAGTTTGCCATTGTTTTCGCCACGATTCTCTGAAGATTTGTTCTCCTGATTTGCGTTTGGAATTGGTTTTCCAGATTGTGGAGGTTTTGGCCCAGAAGTTTTCTTCCGATTCTGATTTTTCCCAACAGGTTTATTTCGTCTTTCGAAACGGTCCATATTGTTCTCCTGAATTAAATCTACTGATTTTACTGGCATATCTGGAACATGAACTTCTTCTAAAGGCACTGTTTTTTCGCCAGCTTTATTCTGAGCAATCAATTTTTTAACATCCTTTACGTCTAAATCATACCACGCCATGGATCTTTCTACATAAGCAAACCACATTTTCTTTTTGAAAACATCGATTTTTATACAAAAAGCTTTCCCATTTATGGTGTCAATAGTTGTGGAAGAGGGTGGAAAATCACTTAAGGCATCCAAATAACTATCTAATTCATAATTTAAACAGCACTTCAACTTACCACATTGTCCCGCTAATTTCTGGGGATTAATGCTTAATTGCTGGTATCGTGCCGCATTGGTGTTTACGGATCTAAAGTCAGTTAGCCACGTAGAACAGCATAGTTCTCTTCCACAAGATCCAATACCTCCAACCTTCGCCGCTTCTTGACGAAAGCCAATCTGCTTCATGTCAATTTTCGTGCGGAAAGTGGTGGCAAACTCCTTGATCAATTGTCGGAAATCTACTCTCGTTTCCGAAGTGTAGTAGAATGTAACTTTGGTTCCATCTCCTTGAAATTCCACATCCGTGATTTTCATGTTGAGATTAAGCCCATATGCTATTTTCCTCGCTTGTAACTTGATGGGTTCTTCTTTCGCTCGGGCATCTTGCCAAACCTCAATGTCTCTTTGGTTGGCTAGTCGGTAAATTTTTTGGGTATTATCTTCAGAGAAGAATTTCTTTTTCATTTGAATTTTCACCAGTTCACCGGTTAAACTCACTACTCCTATATCAAAACCCGGACTTGATTCTACTGTGACTACGCTCCCGATATGGAGCGGTAAATTGTGTACGTTTTTAAAACAAAGTTTTCGATCGTTCTTAAACCTCACTTCTACAAAATCTGTTTGGGTATTTGTAGGATTATGGATATTAGAGAGCCAATCAAAAACACTTAATTTATAACTATTTCCGCAGGTATTTACACTATCACAACCATTAGCAGACTTGGTGCCGCATGAATGGCTAGAATCGCCGGATGTTTTACATCCACAACTCATATTATATTATATTAATGATTGCAAATTTAGCACAAATTTATTTTGTGCCGCAGTAGAGACTTACATTTAACACCTTTCGTTTTATTTAATTTAAATTTTTCACGAAATTTTTAAGGAATTTTTAATAAAAGATTAATTATTATGCAAATCATATAATATAAAAAGTTTAAATTTTAACCATTATTATGGCTTACATTTAAATTAAACAACTCCTGTATTGAGATTTCTTTTAAATTCATAAAACGTCTAAAATTAAGGTTTTAGAACGTTTTTAGGAGAGAAAATTAATCAAGCGGAAGAGTGATTTATTGCATCGTTTGAAAATAATTTATGATTTATTAACAATTGTTTAAAAAATAATTTTATATTTGGCACATTAATAATGATCATATGAAAAAAATTGTTGTAACAACAGCATTGTTAGTCGGGATGTTAGCTCAAGCAGGAGGTTTTAGAGTTTCTTTGCAAGGAGTAAAACAATTGGCTATGGCGCACACAAGTGCACATGCAGAAGATGCGAGTGTCACATTTTTTAATCCTGCAGGAATGTCTTTTATTCCCGCTAAATTAAGTGTAGCAGCTGGTGGTTTTGGTGCAAAATCTATTGTAACGTATCAAAATTTATCTACACTAGAATCTTACGAAACAAATAATCCAATTGGAACTCCAATTTATGCTGCTGTAGCTTATAGGGTTTTAGATAACGTATCTGTAGGTTTCAATTTTTCTACACCATTTGGAAGCACAATAGAGTGGCCTTCTGATTGGTCAGGGAGAGAAATTGTACAGCGATTAGAATTGAAAGCTTTTTACTTCCAACCAATGGTCTCTTTTAAATTGGCGCCTTGGGCATCTATTGGAGGTAGTTATATCTATGCAAAAGGAAGTGTAAACTGGGACAAAGCGGCAACGCAACTTGGCGGAACACTAAACCTTAAAGATGAAGAAGCTTCAGGAAGTGGATTCGGCTTAGGATTTTATTTCAGACCTACGGACAAATTAGACGTAAGTATTGCTTACCGTTCACCTGTAGACATGGAAGCAGAGAATGGAACAGTTAGTTTCAATATTTCTCCAGCATTATTTCCAGCTTTGGGTCTAAACAGTTCTGGTCAAGATTCATTTAAAGCTACATTGCCTTTGGTTGACGAATATACCATTGGTGCTACTTATAAAATTACGCCAAAATGGATGGTTTCTGGAGACTTTAATTATACTGGATGGGACAGATATAATAGTTTGACTTTGGATTTTGCAAATGCACCAATTGGAAACCAGCCAAATGATCCAACTGTTTTAGTAAGCCCAAAGAATTTCCAAAGTACACAAACTTGGAGAGTTGGTACCCAATATCAAATCAACGACATGATAGCGGCTCGTGCCGGTTATTACTACGATGAATCACCGTACACTGATGATAATTTTCAGGCAGAAACTCCATCATTTGACTCCAATGTTATTACTGCAGGTTTAGGATTTAAACTGGCAAAAAGTTTCGGAGTTGATATTGCAGGGGGACTTGCACTACCAAAAAGCAGAGCGGTAAATAACGCGAATACCAATTTTTACGGACAAGCAAAAGCAAAAGCATATTACTTTGGTTTAGGTTTATCTTACAACGCATTTTAAGATTTAATTATGAAAAAAATATTAATTTCAAGCATCGCTTTATCAACTTTATTGTTTTCGATAAGCTGCGAAACTGAATTTGACACAGACGTAAATGATATTGTAGTTTCCCAAGGGAGCGCAAACTTTAGTAAATATGTGGCACTAGGAAATTCACTTACTTCAGGTTACCGTGATAATGCATTATATATTGATGGTCAAAATGAATCTTACCCGAATATGCTTGCATCCCAAATGATGCTTGCAGGGGGTGGAATGTTTAAACAACCATTAATGCCGAATAACTCTGGTGGATTTACAAATTTACCTGGTTTTGCGGGAAAATTTGTATTATCTGTAGTTAATGGCGCTCTAAGTCCGGGACCAACCGCTGCCGGTGCAGCTTTGGACAATATATCAGGTGGTGGACCGTACCAAAATATGGGCGTACCTGGTGCAAAATCTTTTCACTTAGGAGCTGCGGGATATGGTAACGCTGCAGGATTAGCAAACGGAGCGGCAAACCCTTACTTTGTAAGATTTGCATCTTCTGCAAATGCATCAGTGATAGGAGATGCGGTAAGTCAAGCGCCAACATTTTTCTCTCTTTGGATAGGAAATAACGATGTTTTATCTTATGCTACAAGTGGAGGTATCGGTGTGGATCAAAAAGGAAACCTTAATCCTGCTACTTACGGATCAAATGATATTACAGATCCAGCAGTTCTTGCTTCTGTAATTTCTAGCTATGTAAATGCACTCAGCGCAAATGGAGCAAAAGGAGTTCTTGCAAATATTCCGAATATCACTACAATCCCTTTCTTTACTCGAGTTCCTGCAAAACCAATTGCTGGTTTAACAGATGTTCAAGTAGGTCAATTAAATGCAGCATATGCACAATATAATGGCGGACTAGGTCAAGCGAGAGCAGGAGGTCTACTTTCTGAAGCAGAATATCAGCAACGTTTGATTAAATTCACGGCTGGTGTTGCTAATGGTGCCGTAATTAAAGATAAAGATTTAACCAATTTATCAGCATTACAAATTCCATCGTTCAGACAAACCACTTCAAAGGATTTAATTCTTTTAACTACATCATCTGTACTTCAGCAAGGAGGTGGAACATCTACCCAGCTTGATGACCAATACGTCCTTACGGAAAAAGAAGCCGCTAAAGTTGCGGTTGCTACTGCCGCTTACAATGCTGCCATTAAATCTATTGCAGAGAGTAAAGGTCTTGCATTTGTAGACGCGAATGCGAAAATGGCTCAATTATCTGGAGCTTCAGGTATTCAATATGATGGTGTAAAATATTCAGCGACCTTTGTAACAGGAGGAACCTTCTCCCTAGATGGAGTTCACCTTACTGGTAGAGGATATGCTTTAATAGCAAATGAATTTATTAAAGAAATAAATCTGAAATATGGTTCTACCTTACCATCGGTAAATGTTAATAGTTTTAGCGGAGTAACCTTCCCTTAAGATTTTAAAAATTAAATAGAAAATAAAACCACTTGATCCGTCGAGTGGTTTTATTTTTTTTAAATTTGTGCATCTAAAAAAAGTGAAATGTCTGATCAACCAAGTTATTTATTTTCTACCCGAACCAGTAAAGTTTTGGCAGAAAAAATCGCTCAATTTTATGGGCAGGAAATTGGAAAAATAAATTTCCAAGAATTTAGTGATGGAGAATTTGAGCCCGTTCTGGATCAATCCGTAAGAGGAGGTCGGGTATTTCTCATCGGGTCAACTTTTCCACCAGCAGATAATTTGCTAGAATTATTATTGATGATCGATGCCGCCAAAAGGGCTTCTGCAAAAAGCATCACTGTAGTTCTACCGTATTATGGATTGGCAAGACAAGACCGAAAAGACCAACCGAGAGCACCAATCGGGGCAAAATTAGTAGCAAATCTCCTTACCGCTGCGGGAGCAACCCGAATCATGACCATGGATTTACATGCGGATCAAATTCAAGGATTCTTTGAAATTCCAGTGGATCACTTGTATGCCTCTACTTTATTCATTGATTACATACTGAAATTAAATCTAGAAAACTTAACCATCGCTTCTCCAGATATGGGTGGTGCGAAAAGAGCAAAAAATTACGCAAGTCATTTAGGTGCAGATGTAGTAATTGCCTATAAGGAAAGAAAAAAAGCCAATGTAGTAGATGAAATGTTCCTTATCGGAGATGTAGTTGGTAGAAATGTTATTCTGATCGATGATATGATTGATACGGCGGGAACGCTTTGTAAAGCTGCAGATATCTTAATGGCAAATGGTGCAACCAGCGTTAGAGCCATGGCTACCCACGGTGTACTTTCTGGCAAAGCGTATGAAAACATTGAAAATAGTAAGCTCTCGGAAGTAATTGTTACGGATACCATTCCTTTAAAAGACACTTTTACTACTAAAATCAAAGTCCTTTCTTGTGCAGAACTATTTGCAGATGTGATGAAGATGGTACATGAACACAAATCAATCAGTGATAAATTCATTATTTAAATAAATAATCTTTATCTTTGCACCCTTAAAATTTTTTAATATATTATAATGAAATCAATTACAATTCAAGGTACAAAAAGAGAAAGCGTGGGCAAAAAGTCTACTAAAGCCTTACGTGATGCTGAATTAGTCCCTTGTGTTGTTTACGGAGGATCAGAAACTTTGAACTTTTCTGCAGAGGAAAGAGCATTCAAAGGTTTGGTTTATACTCCTGAAGCACACACGGTATCAATTGAGCTAGACGGAAACACTATTCCTGCCGTCCTTCAGGACATCCAATTTCACCCTTTAACAGACAAAATCTTACACGCAGATTTCTACCAACTATCAGATGATAAACCGGTAGTAATGGAAGTTCCTGTACGTTTAACAGGTCGTTCAAAAGGTGTTGTTGCCGGTGGAGCAATGAGACAATCTTTCAGAAAACTAAAAGTAAAAGCAATTCCAGGTAATTTACCAGATGAAATCGTGGTAGATGTTACCCCTTTAAAAATCGGTAGCAAACTTTATGTTGGCGATATTAAAGTAGAAGGATTTACTTTTATGCATCCAGATAACGCGGTAGTAGTAGCTGTGAAAATGTCTAGAACTGCTGCTAAAGGTGGCGCTGGTGCAGATGATGATGAAGAAACTACACCTGCAGAAGGAGAAGCTCCAGCTACAGAAGAAGCAAGCGCAGAGTAATTTATTCGCACTTATATTTTACAATCCTGTCCAAATTAGTGGACAGGATTTTTTTTGGAGCATATCGTTCAGGATTTTTTTCACAGATAGTCCCGCTTTCACTACTCGCTTCCCGCTCCCGATTTCGGGAGCGGGAGAGCTCAAACATGCCGTTCAATCGGGGCTAGAAATAAAAAGTTGAGTGTCCCTAGATAAACAGACCTTCGCCTGAATGCAAGTCATAATTTTTACTTATTTTTACTCTTCTTGAACAATTGCTATGGTAAATAAATTACTCTTACTCACTTTCTTTTTGTGCATCTCTTTCCTAGGGGCGCAGCAAAATGAGGAGTTTATGAGTGCAAAAAAATATTTCGATTATCAGCGTTTTATGCTCAATAAAGAATTTAAAAATAAGTTCGATAAGGAGAAAGAACTGCCCGTAAAAATTGCCATTAAGCAAGATTTCGCAGAATTCATGGTAAAACTGGATAGTATTCAGAATACGGCTTTTATCGGGACTTTAATTAAAGTTAAAAACCGGGAGGACTTGTCCAAAATTTTCACCAAGAATCTACCCAAACTGCAGTTAGACGCTGTAAAAAAGTCTGAGATCACCGAAGACGCACAATATCCCGGCGGTTTTGAAACATTGCGGAAAGAAGTAGCAGATTTATTTTACTCTGATGCAGTTTTGGTTGATCAAAAATTGTTGAAAGCCAATGTTGTTTTCGTGGTAGAAAAGGATGGGAGCATTAGTTTTGTAAAGGCCGAAGGTGATAATTTTAGTTTTAATAGGCAGGCGGAAATTGCGGTCTATCTTCTCCCTCAAAAATTTTCGCCGGCTGCCATTAACGGAACTGCGATTCGTTACCGATTCAGACTGCCTTTAGCAATGAATTTCGAGTTCGGAAAATAAATTTAATCACATCGTTAATATGTATTGAATTTAATTTTATATTTGAATAAAATATAAATGAAAAAACTATTACTTATTGCATCTCTTGTTTTTGCAGTTACTGTTCAAGCACAAGAAGAAACTTCTGCTCAAAGACAAAATGATATCATGATCAGCCCAATTGAATTAATCGCTGGTTCAACTTTAAATGTGTCTTACGAAAGATTACTCAACAAAGATTCTGGGATCGGTATTAACGCGATTCTTTTGTTAGATAATGGAGATAGCGGCGGTGGCTTACAATCACAGATTTCACCTTATTATCGTATGTATTTCGGTAAAAAATATGCGGCTGGGTTTTTTGTAGAAGCTTTTGTACCAATCACAATGTCTAATGATTCGGTTTACATGCCTTATAATGGGTCAAGTTCTGGTTATTACGAGTCTTCATACAGATATGAAAAAAATACAACTATTGGTGCAGGAATTGGTTTTGGTGGAAAATGGGTTGCTAGAAAAAACATTGTTTTCGAAGTCAGTGGCGGTGTCGCAAGACGATTCGGTATGAGTGATGAATACAATGATACTCCAATTACAGGAAAAGGAATGCTAGGGATCGGTTATCGTTTCTAGTATCTAATAACATTTTATAAAAAGGTTTAGTTTTGCACTGAACCTTTTTTTATTTAAAGTATATAATTTCACAAACCTAAAATCTAATACCTTCCAATATGTTTACCGATGAATACTACATGAAAATGGCGCTGCAAGAAGCGCAGATCGCTTTTGAGAAAGAGGAGGTTCCGATTGGGTGTATCATTGTTTCTAACAATCGAATTGTAGCAAAAGCTCATAATCTGACCGAAGCTTTAAATGATGTAACTGCCCACGCAGAAATGCAGGCAATTACTTCCGCAGCAGATTATCTTGGCGGTAAATATCTTCAAAATTGTACGATGTATGTTACTTTGGAACCTTGCGTGATGTGTTGTGGTGCTTTGAACTGGTCGCAGATTTCTAAGGTCGTGATTGGTGCAAGAGATGAAAACCGGGGTTTTATCAACAAACATTTAAAACTGCATCCCAAAACAGAAATCGTTTTAGGCGTGATGGAGCATGAATGTTCCGTTTTGGTGAAAGAATTTTTCAAAAGCAAAAGATAATAAATTTCCTTCTGAAAAGTTTTTTGAATAATTTTTTTTGAGCGGTTTTAATATTAGTGAGCGTTAATTTTAAATTTGTTGTAAAAATCATCAACTATCAATCATCAACTATCTAAAGATCTTGTCCTAAATAATAAAGACCTTTCAGTGTATGCAATCGGTCCGCGATGTGTATTTTCTCCGTTAAGGGTTTATAAACATGAGAAACTCCACCTGTTGCGATCACGAAACAATCTGCTTCAACTTCATTGTTGATCCGGTCTACAAAACCTTCAACCATTCCTAAATAACCGTAAACCATTCCGCTCTGCATACAGGAAACGGTGTCTAAACCTAAAACTGATTTTGGTTTTATCAATTCAATTTCCGGTAATTGTGCTGTGTCATGAATTAAAGAGTTCAACGCGGTAATAATTCCAGGCGCGATAATGACGCCTAAAGTTTCGCCTTTTTCATCGATGCAACTTGCGGTCAATGCTGTTCCGAAATCGAAAATAATTTTCTTTTTATCGGCGGGATAAAGGTGATGAGCCGCTACTAAATTCGCATAAATGTCCGTTCCCATTTGTTTGGATTTTGGCTGAACTTCAGAAAGAGTTTCGCGATTGACAATAATGGGATTTTTACCGTGAATTTTTTTCAAAGCTCTTGTAATATCGTAAGTTAATTGAGGAACTACGGAACCCACAATTACTTTATCAATGTTCATCGCTTCAATTTTGTGATTTTGATACATCATCATAAACTGAGCCTGCATTTCATCACTTGTTCGATAAGGTTTCGTATTGATAATCCAGGAAATATCGCAGTTATCCTCATCAAAAAGTCCGAATCTGATGTTTGTATTTCCGATGTTGATTACTATTGAGTTCATTGGGTTTGACCTTTAATTTCAAAAATTGTTTGTGATTTTATGGCTAAAAGTTTACTTCACCTCCACCATATTATCCGCCATATTCACATCTGCCAATCTTTGAGAAAAATCAATTCCCAAGGCAGAAATCTGCGATTTGTCGTAAGGAATTGTGAACGTATATTCTTTCTGCATCCAAGGCCAGTAATTTAGAGTTTTGAAATCGCCATAAATGTCTTTGGATTTCCAAACGTGGGTCATATTCAAGGGAATTTGGTAATTCACCACTTTTTTATCTTTCGTGAGGATGGAAAAATCAATAGGCATCGGAATAGATCCTTTATTTTCCAGAGTGATGGTAGTAGAATTTGCCTCATATTCCACCTCTTTTACAGCGTAATCAATTGTTTTCACGGTGTTAATCCAGTAATGATGAAACCACTTTAAATCCATTCCGGAGATTTTTTGGGCAATATGCATGAAATCTTTATCGGTCGGATGTTTTAAATTCCACTGTCTGTAAAATTCTTTCATGGTAAGGGATAAATTTTGCTCGCCCATAATATAATTGAGCTGAACAAGAAAAAGTTCTCCCTTGGTGTAAGAAGCCACGGAATAAGCGCTTCCATTATCGTGGTGATCGCCTAACCAACCCGCAGGTTCTTCAATTCCTCTCTTTGTAAAATTTCTATAGCTGTTAATACTTCCTACAAATGGGTTAGCTACAGATTCTTTCGGCGGAAAAAGTTGATGCATGATCATACTGTCATAATAACTTGTAAAACCTTCATCCATCCAAGGTCGCATACTTTCATTGTAAGCCAAAATCTGTTGGTTCCAGGAATGTCCACCTTCGTGCACCATTAATCCTACAATCCCTTCCAAACTTCTGCCTTCGCCGAGCATCATGGTTGCCATTCCATATTCCATTCCGCCATCACCACCTTGAATGTAAGAATAACTTGGATAAATATAGCGTCCTAACTTTGCATTCATCATTTGAAAAAACTTAGTAACATAAGGTTTGGTTTCTTCCCAAAGTTTTGTTTTTTCCGATTTGTGATAAACATAATAAATTTTCGGACCGTCTAAAATGGTGAAATTTTCTACCGTGTAATCGCGGTCTGCAGCCCAGGCGAAATCCAGCATATTTTTCGCGGACCATTTCCAGGTTGCTTTATTGTTTGCATCGGCTTTAATGTTAGCTTTAGCATCATATCCTTTTACTTCCAAAGGGTTTTCTAAAGTTCCACCCGCACCAATCACGTAATTTTTATCGATTTTAATCTTGATATCGAAATCTGAAAAAGGCGCATGAAATTCTCTTCCTACATAATCAAAAGTCGCCCAACCTTCATAATCGTATTCTGCAATTTTTGGATACCACTGCGTTATGGTCATGTCGATTCCTTCGCGGTTATTACGGCCGGATCTACGGATTTGCATAGGAATTACAGCGTCCCATTCCATTGTAAAAGTGGTCGTTGAATTAGCTTTTAGAGGAGTTGCCAATTCTACTTTCATAATCGTTTCCTGTATTTCGAATTTTAAATCTTTTCCATTTTGTTTGATCCAATGAATATTTTGGACGCCTTCTTCATTTTTTGGGATCGAAGCTAAACGAGAAATTCCGTCTTTTTGCAACCGGGAATCACCATTTTTCGCTTGCCCCGCAACTCTTTGATCCATCATAGATCCGGGTTTAAAGGCATTCCAATACAAATGAAAGTAGACCACTTTCAATTCATCTGGAGAATTATTTTTATAGGTTAATGTTTGTTTACCCTCATACGTATAATTGGCGGCATCTACATCTATGTCCATTTGGTATTTGGCATATTGCTGATAATATGCGTTTTGCTGTGCGGTAATGCATCCAAAGACAAGCGTAAGTACAATCAGAAATCCTTTTTTCATTGTAAATTTTTTTTAGAAATGGAAAGATAGGAATTTTTAAAAATGAAAGAAAAATTTCGTCCTCCTATTTTAAATAAAAAAACCCTTTCAGGAAAGAAAGGGTTCAATATTATAAGAATAAATCTTTATTTATCAAGCACCGGTTTAGAGCTTTCTAAGATTTTTTCTAAGATTTTGTAGGTAATGAGGTAAGTTGGTTTCACTCCGGTTAAACCTAAACCACCAGAAGATAAAGTTGAGCCAGTTTCCAGCGGATTATCTGAGGCGTAATACGCATACATCACAAACAAATCTTCGGAAATGTGATGGCGAATTTTGGATGCTACCTGAATGGCTTTCTGGTAATGCGCACCTTCCATTTCTAATCCAATCGCCTTCCAAGATGTATCCATGAAATATCTCAGAATATCTTTATTTTGAAGTGATGTTCCTAAAACAGTGACCATTCCACCTTCAAAAGCCTGCAATTCATCATCTTCAAAATCTGCTAATTTCAAAGCATTTTCAAATGGATAATTATCTGCGGTTCCTTCAAAAACGTGAGAGGTTGGGATCATAATATCACCTTTGCCACCCATTAAAATTCCGGCTTTACCCATAATAGATATGGATTTTACCTTCATCGTATATACTTCCTGGTTGTATTCATAGGGACGAAGCAATTCATCCATCACTTCATACGCTTGCTCACCGAAAGCATAATCAAAGACCATCACTACATCTTGACCTTTAAATTTAAGGTGAGAAAATGGTGTATTTTTTAAATCGGTTTTGGCTAAATCGATGATTTGCACGTCAATATTACTTCCACTTTGGTCATCAATGTAGATTAATCCTGCATCTTGGGAGTGCGTCAAAACTTTCTCCTGTAAAGATTTTTTATTAGAAATCTCTTCATATAATTTGTAATCTACGGTCTTCGTTGGCTTTTTACCTACTGCATCATTCGCATAAAGCATATTTTTTACAGAGTGCATGTTTGCAGAAATAATATGAAGGGGACGCATTTGCAGATTGTTTTCTGCTAAAACTTTTTTCACATTATTCGCCCATTTTTCGCCAAATAAATGGTGACCAACGCGCTCCCGAAGTATGGAGGAAAAATGAATTTCTCGCTCTCTGATTTTTTTGTAATCGTTGAAACTTTCGTCTCCTAAGTGATAGATAATTTTAAAAAGTCGATCTGGATTGGCATCATCTCCAAAATTATTGTAAGCGTTTAAAGTTTCATCAAAGGTTCTTCCTAGAACGGAAGACAAGTGGATTAAGGCAACTTCTTTTTCTTTTCGGCTGAATTTTTTCTCCCCCAAAGCAACTTCTTCAATGATTTTCCAAGCTCGTGTTGGTTTATCATTTTCATCGGAAATAAATGCAATTTCTCGGATTTTGTCTGCTTCTATATATAGGAAAGTAAGGTGAGTTAAGATATCATAGATTTCTGAGCGACCTAATAAAACCTCAATATTCATTTGATGCTCATCAATACGGTAGCAATTTCTCCTTCTTTTTTTCGGAACTATTACCTCAAAACTTCCTTTTTCAAAACCTTCATCAGACGTAAGGTGAATGAAAGAACATTCTTCAATTCCTTCTGGAAGACGATCTAAAACATAGAGCAAACCGTCTAATTCTATTTTATTTGGAACGCCCATGGTTCCATAAATTTCTGGGTTGATGATGGTGAGAAGGGAGCGAAGACTTTCGCCAGAGATTCCGGAAGGTTTAAAAAAACCTCGATAGAATAAATGTCGCATAGAAACATAAAGTCGCTCAATTGCTTCAGTCGTTTCTCTTGCACGTGAATTTACCATAGTTTATCTTTTGGCAAAGATAATACATATCTCTGAAATCCCCCATTCTGCCTTGTTATTTAATAATTCCTTAATAGATTCCAAAATATAGATGATAACAAAAATAAAATACACCCCTCATAAATTATCCTAAAAATTATAATTTTGTATAAATTTCATAGACACCCCTAAAAATAATAGGGTAAAATATTTTTTTATGCAATTAATTTGTATTTTTGCCCCTACAAATACACAATTAAATGGCATACTTAAGATTTAAAGCATTAGAAATGCTCTCTTTTAAAGATTATAGAAAAGATAATGCGGTAGTAGTTCCCGCTAAATTATCAGAACTTTTCTGTCAGAATGTATTTTCTGAAGAAACCATGAGATCTTACTTAACTCAAGAAGCTTTTAAGTCTATACAGGACGCCATAAAAAGAGGCACCAAAATACAGCGCGATGTTGCAGATCAAATTGCAGTTGCCATGAAAGATTGGTCATTAAGCAAAGGTGCAACGCATTATACGCATTGGTTTCAACCTTTAACTGGATCAACTGCAGAAAAGCATGATTCATTCTTCACGCCGTTCGAAACGGATAGAGCTATTGAAAGATTTTCTGGAGGAATGCTGATTCAGCAGGAGCCAGATGCTTCTTCTTTCCCGAATGGTGGGATTAGAAATACTTTTGAAGCAAGAGGGTACACTGCATGGGATCCAACTTCACCTGCATTTATTATGGGAACTACACTTTGTATTCCTTCCATTTTTATTTCTTACACGGGTGAAACTTTAGATTACAAAGCACCACTTTTAAGAGCACTTCATGCCTTGGATACGGCTGCAACTGACATTTGTAAAGCCTATTTTGATAAAAACGTAACGAAAGTGAGTCCAACTTTAGGATGGGAACAAGAATATTTCTTGGTAGATTCTGCTTTGTATCAGTCTCGACCGGATTTAGTAATCACGGGAAAAACTTTGTTGGGACATTCACCAGCCAAAGGTCAGCAACTTGATGATCATTACTTTGGATCGATTCCAACACGGGTCATGAACTTTATGAAAGAGTTGGAAATTGAGTGTATGAAATTGGGAATCCCAGTTACAACCCGCCACAACGAAGTAGCACCTAACCAATTCGAATTGGCTCCAATGTTTGAAGAAGTAAATGTAGCGGTTGATCATAATTCCTTATTAATGGATATTATGGCGAGAGTTGCGCACAAGCATCACTTCCATATTTTGTTCCATGAGAAACCTTTCGCGGGGGTAAACGGTAGTGGAAAGCACAACAACTGGAGTATGGCAACGGATACTGGGGAAAACCTTTTGAGTCCAGGAAAAAATCCGAAAAAGAATCTTCAATTTTTAACGTTCTTCGTGAATACCTTGAAAGCGGTGCACGATTATGCTGATTTATTAAGAGCAAGCATAGCCTCCGCAAGCAATGACCATCGATTAGGAGCAAATGAAGCGCCACCTGCAATTATTTCTGCTTTCATTGGAAGTCAGTTATTCGGCGTATTGGAAGAATTGGAAAAAGTAACCGATGGTAAACTTTCGCCGGAAGAGAAAACGGAATTGAAATTAAATGTTGTAGGCAAAATTCCAATGATTTTATTGGATAATACAGATAGAAATAGAACTTCACCATTTGCCTTCACCGGAAATAAATTTGAAATTAGAGCAGTAGGATCTTCTGCAAACTGTGCTGAGGTAATGACGGTGATGAACTCCATCATGGCAAAACAGCTTCAAAACTTTAAAGTTGAGGTTGATGCTTTAATAGAAAAAGGATTAAAGAAAGATGAAGCAATCTTTAATGTTTTACGGGAGTATATAAAGGACTGCAAAAACATTATGTTTGAAGGAGATGGTTATTCCGATGAATGGGCAGAAGAAGCTGCAAGACGAGGTTTAAATAATTTGAAAACGACTCCAGAAGCGTTGAAAAGAGAGAAGGATCCAAAATTTATTGCCCTTTACGAAGACCTGGGAATCTATACCCACCGTGAGATTGAAGCGAGAACAGAGATTAAGCTGGAAAAATATTCTACAGTGGTATCTATTGAAGCTACAGTTTTGGCAGATATTGCACGCAATCACATTATTCCATGTGCTTTAAATTATCAAACAAGATTAATAGAGAATGTAAAAGGACTGAAAGAAATTTTTGGCGACAAAGAATTTAAAAATTTGGCGAAAGACCAGATGAATATGATTACGGAAATCTCTGAACATGTATCTGTAATGAAAATTGGAGTCGATCAAATATTAGAAACGATTGCGAGAGCAAAAAGCACGGCTGATTCCCAAGAGATGGCAGAAATATTCTGTAATGAGGTAAAACCATATTTTGATGTTATTCGTAATGCCTCTGATGCCTTAGAAATGTTAGTAGATGATGAATTATGGCCACTTACCAAATATAGAGAATTGCTGTTTACCAGATAATTATACTTGAAAATCAAGTACGAAATCCAGAGAAATCTGGATTTTTTTTTGATATTGATTTTTTCGATGAGAAATAATAGAAATTTTTCATCGAAATATGTTAATATTTCTTAATATTAAAAAAATAGCAACCCCTTTAAATAAAGGGATTGCTATAATATTTCTTTTAACATTATAAGATAAAACGTTAAAATGTGTTAAAATGTGTTTGGTGAAAGGGTGTTATCACCCGATGTAAAACTCTAATACTTACTTTTGCCTTGCAAATAAAAACAAATATTACTTTTTTAACACAGAAATCAAATATATATGAAGAAAAGTGTTCTGTCTTATGTCGTTGCGACTCTTGCTGTTTTCTCACTACAATCTTGTGTTTCCAATTATGTAGTCTCAACTCCAACAAGCTACCTCAATGAATACAAAGCAGATGCCAAACTTGCATCAATTGATAATAAAAAATTAGAATTAGCAAAAACACAACTGCTCAATAGTTTCAAAGAAGAAAAAATTGCTGCAACTAAAAGTTTAGAAAATTCACTGAAAAATGAAGAAATTGCTAAAACGATCAAATTTACTAAGAAAATCGACGATTTGCTGACTGAAGCAGAATCTTATTTAGGAACTCCTTATAGATATGGTGGAATGACCAGAAGTGGAATAGACTGTTCAGCTTTTGTACTATCTGTTTTCGGATCAGTTGCTGGTGTAAGTTTACCAAGAGTAGCCGCTTCACAAGCACAGGAAGGAGAAAAAATTGAAAAAGAAAATTTACAGAAAGGAGATTTAGTCTTCTTTTCTCAGGGTAGAGGAAGAATTTCCCACGTGGGAATAGTAGAAAGTGTAGATGAAGAAGGAGCTGTAAAGTTCATTCATGCAGCAACCTCAAGAGGAGTGATGATCTCTTCATTGACAGACAGATATTGGGGGCCGAAATTTAGATTTGCTAAAAGAATTATTTCTCAGCAAGTTTTTAATAGCAACTTCGCAAATAATTAAAATAGATAATTGAGCTGACAAAACCACCTGCATTGGGTGGTTTTGTTGTTTTTAACAGTCTCGTAATCTTTAAATATTTAGTGGTAAGATTAGTCTTATCCTTCCATCATTATCTTCCATCAAAATCTTGCAGAGTTAATTTCCTTTATCTAATCGAAATTTAAACTTACCCTTAAAATTGATTTATTTTCCCGCCTGTTAACTGGGAATGAACTGAGGTAAAATGAAGGATCGCCAACTTTGAACCAAAGTGAATCAATGTTTAATTAAAACTAATGGCTAGGAAGTGGTTGAGGTGTGTTGAATCTTATGAAAATTTAAACCAAACTATTTCGGTCTGCGTAATTCAGCTTAAAGAAGATGAACGTCATGAGGGAAAAAGCCAAAAATGAACTTCCACCATAACTGAAAAATGGCAGTGGAATTCCTACGGTGGGGAAAAGTCCCATCACCATTCCCAAATTAATGATAAAGTGCATGAATAAAATGGACGCAAAGCAATAACCAAATACCCTATTAAAGGCAGATTTCTGGCGTTCTGAGAGATAATAAATTCGCCCGATAAAAACCGCATAGAAGATAACGAGCATTGAAGCTCCAAAAAATCCCCATTCTTCACCTACCGTACAGAAAATATAATCCGTTTCTTGTTCAGGAACAAATTTCCCCTGCGTAACCGAGCCTTCTTTGTAACCTTTTCCAAAAAATCCACCTGAACCAATGGCGGTTTTGGAATATAATAAGTTATACCCCGAAGTATCCCGAAAAGCTTTTTCTCCTTTATATAACACTTCAATCCGTTCCCGCTGGTGTTTTGGCAATTTTTCCAAAATCTTTGGAGCACTGAAAGCCAATCCACATAAGAGTAAAAATGATCCAAATATGGTAATCACTTTCATGATATGCCAATGAATTTTGAAAAAGTTGAAAAGGATGAATAAGCCGTAAATTGCGGCGAGTCCAATGATAACGTAAGTAGGATCAATTGCCAGTGCGACTAAAAAAACCAGTGCAAAAATTCCGGCAATTCCAAAATACCATCCACTTAACCCCTCACGGAAAAGCGCGATAAAAAATGCTGTAAATACCAAAAGTGACCCAACATCAGGTATTGCTAAAACTGCAATTGCGGGGACACCAATAATTGCGAAAGATGTCCACAATGATTTGCGAATCTGCAAATTAAAATTGGGTCCAGAAACATAATTAGCCAGCATTAAGGCGGTTCCGATTTTTGCAAACTCTACCGGCTGCATGGTAAATCCACCGAAGCGATACCAGTTTTTTTGACCTAAAATTTCTGTCCCAAAAGGAAAGAGGCCCACCAACAGGAGAACACCTGCAACATACATGATGCTTGCAAAATTCTCAAAAAATTTAGTACGCATAAAAAAGATGAGAATCCCCACCACCAGAGAAATACAAAAAAACATTAACTGTTTTTTTCCTAATCCCTCATCCACACTGTAAATATTCGCAATTGCAAAGAGTGAAATAGCGAGATATATAAAAATCCCTAATTTATCAATTCCTTCTGTCCACTTCATTTCTTCTGTGAATTTAGTTTTTGTTTCAGGGAATCTCTTCGAAGAATTAGTTTTGCGCGCAATGCTTCATTCTTAATAATCTTTAGGCTATCTTCTATATTTTCGATTTTCAAAGAATCTTTGTTTGGCTCCTTGTATAATCCTTTTCGTTTCAATTCTACGGTCCATTGTCTTTTATATTCTTGCATAAAACTGGCGCTAGTCAATTTTTTATACAGATTTTCTCTCTTTAAACTTCCGGTCAAATATTTTTCAGCAATCACGGCGGCGGCAGGTCCTGCCCAGGTCGCTCCAAATCCCGCATGTTCCATCACGGCCGCAATTACAATTTTAGGATTTTCTGCTGGTGCTGCTAAAACAAAAATTGAATTATCTTTTCCTTGCGGAACTTGCGCCGTACCCGTTTTAGCAAGCATCGTAAAATCTGGGGATTTTAAACTTCTTGCTGTTCCATTTAAAACCACCGCTTCCATCCCTTTAATAATTGGTCCAAAATGCTTGGGGTCTACCAAAGTCTTATGTTTAATCTTAAAACGTGGGTCAGGATTTGGTTTTCCGTCTATTAACTTTACAATGTGAGGCGTGTAATACCAACCTTTGTTTACAATTGCTGCAGTGGCATTTGCCATTTGTAAAGGGGTTAAAAGCACATCACCTTGTCCCATTCCATTGAAGATTGAGCCATTCATGGTATAAGCATTCGTCCAATCTTTTTTTCCACCGCTGCGTTTTTCATAAAAGGCTCCACTCGGAATTCTGCCTTTCGATCCAACCGCTAAATCATTATTTAAAAATTCGCCGACACCAAAACTGCTCATGATTTTTTTCCATTCGTCCACTCCTTTTGAGGGATTACCAGGATATTTATTCATGATCGCAATAAATGCGTAAGAAAAATAACAGTTGCTTGAAACTTGTATTGCGGGAATTAAAGGATCTGCGCCACCATGTCCTTTTACTCTAAGACCTCGATAATTAAATCCTCCACCACACGGGAAAATAGTGTTTTCATCCATCACTCCCATTTGCATCCCGGCAGCTGCGGTTAACAATTTAAATGTAGATCCCGGTGGATAGGCTGCCTGCAGCGATCTGTCAAAAGTTGGTCGGTTATTGTAAACCGTGTCCATCTGTAAACGGTAAAGATTTTTAGTTTTTTCTGCACCTACAAAAAGGTTGGGGTCAATGTCTGGTCCAGTCGCCAGAGCTAAAATTTCGCCGGTAGCAGGATCAATCGCAACTATTGCACCATGCTTATTCACGAGCATTTCCTCTGCCAACCGCTGTAAATCATAATCAATGGTTAAGGTTACATCTTTCCCCGTAACCACATCTTTATCCAATGCTCCGTTTTTATAAGAACCGATGCTTCTAAGGCGAATGTCTTTTTGAATATATTGAATTCCTTTGGTGCCACGTAAAACATTTTCATAAGATTTTTCTACGCCGGTTTTTCCAATAAAATCTCCTGGAAGATAGTAGAGAGAATCTTTTTTGATTTCTCTTTCATTCACTTCGTTGGTGTAGCCTAAAAGATTACCAGAAGTAGAAACTTCATATTGACGTTGAGGTCTGGAAACAATGCTAAACGCCGGATATTTAAAGATAATTTCTTGGATTCTTGCGATTTCTTCGCGACTTAAATTTTTCAAGAAAGTCATCGGTGTTAACTTAGAATAGTATTTTTCCTTTTTGATGGCTTCAATTCTAGCGGTGAAATCTCTCGGATTCATTCGCACCAAATTACAGAAATCAAGCGTATCAAAATCTGGTTTCATCAAAGCTTGTGTGAAAGAAATCTCATAAGAAGGTTGATTACCCACCATTATTTTTCCGTTCCTGTCAAAGATAACTCCACGTTGTGGGATTATGTATTCAGTTTTGATGGAAGTATTGGCTGCATTTAATGCATACCGATCCGTGAATAATTGTAAATAGGCAAGCCTCGCGATAAATATAATCGCGATGAGGGAAAGAATAGCGGTGATTTTTAGGTATTGCGATTTCATATGTTTCCAATGATTTTATTAGAGGGCATACGAAAATTCATTTTCAAAGAGAGCATTTTTATAGACATTCATTCGGTTTCAAACTTTTTGCTTGATTTTAAATGCTATAGCGTATAGCATGATGAATACAAATGAAATGGCACTTGATGCCAAAACATTCACGAATATCTCTAGAATACGGCTAAATTTAAAGAATTCCAAATATTGCACTAAAAATTGATGCAGAAATATGCTGGAAAAAATAAAGAATAGATACTGAGTCCATTGTAAAGATTGGAAAGAAAAGAAATCAGTAGAAGTATCAGTAGAAGTACGGAAAATCAAAGTTCTAAAATACGCGATGAGCGTGGTTGCAAAAGCATTGATTCCCCAAGTGTAGAGAAAGGCATCAATCCCTAATCCTAGTAAAAAACTTAAAGCGAGAAATTGATATTTATTCCGAAAGAAAGGATAAAACATGATAAACACGGGATACAAAACCGGTGTGTACTTCCCGAACAGAGTAATTCTATTTAATACGAAAATTTGCAATGCAATGAGCAAAACAATCATCAATACATCTGTAAAAAATGTTCTGCTTATCATTTCTCTTTATTTATAGTGGCTTGCAAGGTGTCTTGAATTCTATCAACTTCAGCTTTTTTCAGGTTTTTTACCACGAAAATTTTGCTCAGATTTCCTAATTTCTCGTTCATTTCTACAGAAATGTCCCAAAAACCTGTTTTGCTGTCTACTTCATATCCAGAAACCTTTCCGATGATGATGCCTTGCGGAAAAATAGCCGATTTACCATCTGTTAAAACGGTATCTCCCACTTTCAGCGGAACATATTTCGGAACATCTGCCAAATGCATTGTTCGGGAATCATTTCCACGCCATGTTAAAGTTCCAAAATATCCCGACTTTTTTAAGGAAGCATTAATCTTAATTTTATTTACACTTAAAACCGACTGAACTAAAGCGTAAGATTCTGTCGTATTAATAACAATTCCTGCAATTCCATTGGGAGCAATTACACCCATTTTTGGAGAAACGCCATCTCTTCTCCCGCGGTTAATGGTGAAGTAATTATCTTTTCTATTGATGCTGTTGAAAACTATTTCACCATCTACGAAGGTGTAGATTTGACCACCACCAAGTGTGTCATGAACTTTTCTGAACTGCGGAATTTCGGACGTGTTTTTTCCGTACACCTCTTCCATGAGCATTTTGTTTTGAGAAACAAGCTGTTCATTTATTTGCTTAAGCTTAAGGTATGAAGTTCCCTGATCGATATATCCAGAAACGAAAGAGTTAAATGCTGCCGTTTGACCCGCAATCCATGACTGTTGCATTGAATTTCGGCTGAAAATCAATACCAAAGCTATGAGTTGCAGAAACATAAAAAAGACGAACAAGCTGTTCCTCGAAATTAATCTCAGCAATGATCCCATCCTATAATTGGACTAAAAAAATTAAAAAAAATTACTTAATCAGGAAGTTGAATTTATCCATATTCTTCAAAGCGATACCTGTTCCACGAACAACCGCTCTTAATGGATCTTCAGCTACGAAAACCGGTAAACCAGTTTTCTTGTGAAGTCTGTCTGCAAGACCACGCAATAATGCGCCACCTCCTGCAAGATAAATTCCTGTTTTATAGATATCAGCCGCCAATTCTGGTGGAGTAAGAGAAAGTGTTTCCATTACCGCATCTTCAATTCTGATGATAGATTTGTCCAGAGCACGTGCAATTTCTTTGTAGTTCACCATAATTTCTTTTGGCTTACCCGTAATTAAATCACGTCCTTGAACTGGAATATCTTCTATATCTACATCTAATTCTTCAACAGCCGAACCAACTTCAATTTTAATTCTTTCCGCAGTTCTTTCTCCGATATATAAATTATGATGCGTTCTTAAGTAATAAGCAATATCATTGGTGAAAACATCACCTGCAATTTTTACAGATTTATCACAGACAATACCGCCCAGAGCGACAACTGCAATTTCCGTAGTTCCTCCACCTATGTCGATGATCATGTTTCCTTCTGGTTTTTGAACATCAATCCCAACTCCTATCGCAGCAGCCATTGGTTCATAAATCAAACGAACTTCTTTCGCGTTCACTTTCTGAGCAGAATCTCTTACCGCTCTTTTTTCTACTTCTGTAATTCCAGAGGGAATACAGATTACTATTTTTAAAGTTGGTTGAAAAAGTTTGCCTTTGATGCCGGGAATTTGTTTAATAAATTCCTTAATCATATGCTCTGATGCATGAAAATCTGCAATAACGCCATCTTTTAAGGGACGAATAGTTTTAATATCTTCATGGGTTTTACCCTGCATATGTTTAGCCTTTTCTCCTACAGCAATTGGCTTTCCCGTCGATCTTTCTATTGCAACAATTGAAGGTTGATCTATTACAATTTTATTGTTGTGTATAATTAACGTATTTGCCGTTCCTAAATCTATCGCAATATCTTGCGTAAACATATCGAATATCCCCATTATTTCCTGATTTTTTTAAGTATACAAAGATATAAATTTAGAACCGTTCTAAAAATTACATTCCACTAATTTTTGGTTAAAGTTTTATTAAAGTTAAGTGCCTTTTACTATAACTTTTTTCTGGGCTAATTATTTCATTTCTAAGACATAATCTTTTGATCTAAAAAACAAGAAATAAAGCTTTTATCATAGATTTTGCTGATAATCTTCATATTAGAACTCTTTCCTCAATTGATTTAAAAACCCTAAATTTGTTGCTGTCTTATGAACCAGGATCAAAACATTCACAAAACCGCTAATTTCGCCGTTCTCAGTGTCAGTTTCGAAAAAGCTGATGCTGAAACTCGGGGAAAATTTGCTTTTTTTGATGACAATATTAAAAACTTCGTAAAAGAAATTCATGAGGAAGATTTGGGGGATGCATTTGTAGTTTCTACCTGTAACAGGACGGAAATTTACACCACCACACCCAACTATCTTCTGGTTGCAGAATTATACTGCAAAATAATTGGAGTTAGTCTTACAGAATTCATGAAGTACGTGAACATTCTGAAACATGAGGAAGCTCTTAATCATTTATTTCGAGTTGCTGCAGGTTTAGAAAGTCAGATTATTGGTGATTTTGAAATTATTGGGCAAATTAAGAAAGCCTATTACCGATTTAAGAAAGAAAAGCAAAACTCCAATCCTTATTTAGAAAGAGCCATCAATTCTGCCATTCAAATTTCTAAAAGAATTAAGAATGAAACTGGCATTTCTAATGGAGCAGCATCTGTTTCTTACGCTGCCGTTCACTATATCTTAAAAAATCAAACTCAGATTTCAGATAAAAACATTTTGCTTCTCGGAGTAGGAGAAATTGGGCAGAACACCGTAGAAAATTTGGTGAAGCATGTTTATCAACCTCGAGTTAAAATTACGAATCGTAGTTTAGACAAAGCAGAGAAAATTGCAGTTAAATATAAAATTCCGCATATTGATTTTTCAGAATTTCAAGACGAACTTTCCAGAACAGATATTTTAATCGTCGCCACCGGAGCACAACACCCCATCATCAATAAATCTCATTTCCCGAACGGAAAGGAAACTTTGGTCATTGATTTATCCATTCCAAATAATGTTGACAAGGATATTACGGATAATAAAAATGTAAGTTTGGTAGATGTAGACAAGCTTTCTACTCACATTAGTGAAACCATGGTGCAGCGGCAAAAAGAAATCCCTAAAGCAGAATTGATTATTAAAGAGATGACCAAAGATTTTCTAGAGTGGGAAAAGAAAAGAAAATTAGCCCCTAATATTCATCATTTCAAAGCGGTGTTGAAAAATATGGAGCGTAATGAGATGCATAATATTTATAGAAAACATAAATATATTGGAGTAGATGATATGACTCTTTCTGAAAAAATGATTCAAAAACTAACCAACCGTTTCGCAAAATACATCATCGATAATCCTTGGAAAGCTGAAGAAATAAGCAAATTGATGCATGAGATTTTAGTAGAACAACCTCACAATGAATTCAATGAGAAGCATTAAAATAGGAACCAGAAACTCTCCACTTGCACTTTGGCAAGCGCGGGAAGTGGCCAGAAATTTACAGAATAAAAATTATAAAACAGATATAACTCCTATCCTTTCTACAGGAGATAAAAATCTAACCCAACCGCTTTATACGCTTGGAATTACAGGGATTTTCACTAAGGATTTAGACATTGCTTTACTTAATAATGAAATAGATATTGCGGTACATTCTTTAAAAGATATACCCACTGAACTTCCAGAAAATATAGAGATTATCGCCGTTTTAGAACGGGATTATCCAGAAGATGTTCTTGTACGCAAATTGAGTTCCCAAACGTTAGAAATAAAGGATCTTAAAATTGCGACGAGCAGTTTAAGACGTCGTGCTTTTTGGCTCCAAAATTACCCTGGGACAGAATTCTGTGATATCCGCGGTAACGTTCAGACGCGTTTAAATAAGCTGGAAGAACAGGATTTTGACGGTACGCTTTTTTCCTTGGCCGCCATTAAAAGAATGAACTTAGATGTTCCTTATGAACAACTTCCGATGATGATATCCGCACCTGCTCAAGGTGTTGTTGCCATTTGTGCCAGAAAAAACGATCCAGAATTAAAAGAAATTTTCACCGATATTAACCATGCGCAAACTCAGATTTGCATTGAAATTGAAAGAAGCTTTTTAAATGCATTGGAAGGTGGCTGTACGGCTCCAATTGGTGCTTTTGCGGAAATAAATGCTGAAAATGAAGTTCGTTTTATCGGAAGATTGTGTTCTTTGGATGGCGAAAATTGCATAGAAACGGACGAGATTTTTGATTGGAATCCAGCCGAAAACTTTGGACAAAAATTAGCGCAAAAAATCCTCGAAAACGGTGGGCGAGAAATTATGTCTGAAATTAAAAACTCCCATTAATTAGGAGTTCAATTCTTGAAACTGGCCTACATGAAAATTCTTTTTACAAAAAAGTTTACCAAACAATCTCTATCCAAGAAATTAGGAGCAGAATTTACCGTTGATTTTGTAGAAGTAATCAAAATTAATCCTCTGCCCGTAAAATCTTTCGAACTGAAAGCTTTATCACTCATATTTACAAGTGTTAATGCGGTAGATGCTTTTTTCAGCAATAATTTTAAACCAAATGAGAATTTTGCTGCTTGGAATTACAATAAAATATATGCAGTAGGACTACGCACCAAGGCAGCGCTCCGGAAACATGGATTTGGAACTTTCAAAGTGGCAAAGCACGCAAAAGACCTCTCGGAATTTATTATTGATAACAGCCAGAAGGAAAAATTTGTCCAATTCTGTGGCAACTTAGCTTTGGATGTTTTGGATAAAACCTTGCCGCTTCAAAATGTATCTTACCGAAAAGTAATCGTGTATGAAACGGAGCTGCTCTATCCCGAATTATCAACCACTTATGATGCGGTGTGTTTTTTTAGTCCAAGCGGAGTTCGTAGTTTTGCAAAACAAAATTCCCTGGAAAATTTAATGATTTTTTCCATCGGTGAAACCACTTCAAACGAAGTTAGAAATTTTACCAACAACCCTATAATGACAAGCAAAGAGAGCAATCTTGATGATTTGTTAAAATTAATTTCTGCACAATCTCCCAAAGGAGGAAGTGCAAAAACTTAAGAATATGATTAAAAACGACCTTTATCTAAAAGCTTTAAGAGGAGAAACTGTGGAAAGACCACCAGTTTGGATGATGAGACAAGCTGGAAGATTTTTACCAGAATTTCGCGCGCTTCGTGAGGAGTATGATTTCTTTACCAGATGTCGTACCCCAGAATTGGCGTCGGATATTACCATAATGCCTATTCGCAGATATCCTTTGGACGCAGCGATTCTCTTCTCAGATATTTTAGTGGTGCCCCAAGCAATGGGAATTGATTTTGAAATGAGAGAGGGAATTGGGCCCTGGTTAGAAAAACCCATTCGTACTTTAGAAGATGTTCAAAACATTGAAGTTCCGGATGTTAATGAAACTTTAAGATATGTTTTTGACGCTATTGAATTGACGTTGATCAAATTAGATAACGATATTCCTTTGATCGGTTTTGCCGGTTCGCCATGGACAATTTTATGTTATTGCGTAGAAGGAAAAGGTTCAAAAGCCTGGGATGTAGCAAAAAGTTTCTGTTTTAAAAATCCAGAAGCAGCGCATTTATTATTGCAAAAAATTACAGATACAACCATCGCTTATCTGAAAAGAAAAGTTGAAAAAGGCGTTTCGGCTGTTCAAGTATTTGATTCTTGGGGCGGATCTTTGTCTCCAGAAGATTACCAATTATTTTCTTGGCCTTATATCAACCAAATCGTGGAAGCATTAAGTCCTTTAACGCACGTGGTAGTTTTCGGAAAAGGATGTTGGTTTGCCTTGGAAGATATGACCATGTCCAAAGTCTCTGCTTTGGGTGTGGATTGGACCATTAAGCCAGAACTAGCGAGAACACTAACCGATCATACCATGACCTTACAAGGGAATTTTGATCCGAACAGATTAAATTCTTCCCCAGAAACCATTAAAAAAATGGTAACAGAAATGATTAATCGATTCGGGAAAGACCGATACATCGCCAATTTAGGACACGGAATTTTACCCAATATTCCTTTGGAAAATGCAGAAGCCTTTATTAGAGCGGTCGTGGATTGGAAACCGAGTTAGTCAATGAAAAATTTGGCGCGAGCGAAGCGAGCGTTATTCATGATACAAATAAGAGAAACGCATCTTCAAGGTGCGTTTCTTTTTATGATTGATATTGAGAAGGTTATATTAATTAATTAAGGTCATTCTGAATTTTACGGTGATTTAACCAGCTTTCCTTCGTAATCTCAAAATAGAGCAGTTCTACCGGATCGTCGGGAAGTTGTATTATTTTTAAATAGGTTAAGCCCAATTTTTTGATGAGGTTTTGGGAAGCGTGATTTTCCTTCGTTGTAATCGCCGATATCGTCTTCAATCCAAAATCCAAAAATGCTTTTTCCAATAACTTTGATGCTGATTCTTGACCATAACCATTGCCTTCAAATTCTTCCAGAAAGGAAAATCCGATATCGGAAACTTCCAAACCTTCCCGAGTGAAAATTCCTACGGCACCAATTTTTTGACCGTCTAATTTTCTGCGGATCAAGTAATTTCCGTACCCTAAATTTTCAAGCTGTGGTAAAAACTTTTCATTGATGTATTTTTCCGCATCTGCCACCGTGCGAAGATTTTTATCGCCGATATGTTCAATGAATTTTGGAGTGTTGTATAATCTTAAAATAAATTCGGCGTCATTCAAAGAGATTTCCTCTAAAAACAATCGCTCCGTTTCAAATTTTTTCATTTTTATAATATTGGAAATACGAGGTTAGATTGTGTATGTTTTCGCCTTCAAAAATAGAAAAATAGTGGCATAGTAATGGAATGTTAAGCGAAAATTACAATTATGAAAAATATACTTTGGAGTATTTTAGCTTCATTTGTACTTCTTTCCCTTGTGAATTGTGCGCCGAAAGTTGCGGGAGCTGATTCTTATTAGCGGGAATGGATGTTAGTAGAATTTCAAAATTTTAGTAAAGAAACATTATCCCAAAATAGAGCAAACTTGAACTTATCCGACTCAGAAAATCCTGGAAAATTCTCGGCCAATATGGGATGTAATAATGTGTTTGGTGAAGCAAAATTTAACTCAGATAGAACTGTAAAATTTTCTGCTCTAGGTTCGACCATGATGTATTGCGATAAAGCCATGAATCTTGAATCTGCTTTTCAAAAGGCACTTCCGATGATGACGAATTATAAAAGTACTGGTCTTTCGTTGTGGTTCAGCATTGTACAGGATCACATTTCTATGATCATCACCAATAGTATTGCCCCCGCTTGCTATAATTGCCCTGCTTATTTTAAAAATTAAATATACCGGAGAAAAAACTTAATTTTGTAATTACCTGAAAAGAAATAAACTATGCTGGAGAAAAAAGATCACCAATATGAAAAGGCCGTTTTAGTCGGTTTAATTACGCAACAACAAACCGAAGAAAAGGTTACAGAATATTTAGACGAACTGGAATTTCTTGCCTTCACCGCAGGAGCATCTGTCGAGAAACGGTTTACGCAACGCTTAACACAACCTGATTCCAAAACATTCGTCGGAACGGGAAAAGCGCAGGAGATAAAGAGTTACGTGGTGGAAAATGAAATCGGAACCGTTATTTTTGATGACGAACTTTCCCCCTCTCAGCTCAAGAATTTAGAAAAAGAAATGGAGGTGAAAATTCTGGATAGAACCAACCTTATTCTTGATATTTTCGCGCAACGAGCACAGACTTCTTATGCCAGAACACAAGTTGAATTAGCACAATACCAATATTTACTCCCAAGATTGAGCAAAATGTGGTCTCACCTTGATAAGCAAAAAGGGGGAATCGGTATGCGTGGTCCCGGGGAAACGGAAATTGAAACGGATCGTAGAATTATTCGGGATAGGATTACTTTACTGAAAGATAAACTCAAAATAATAGACAAACAAATGTCTACGCAAAGACAAAACCGGGGAAAAATGGTGCGCGTTGCCCTTGTTGGATACACCAATGTAGGAAAATCAACTTTGATGAATTCCATTTCCAAGTCTGAAGTTTTTGCTGAAAATAAATTGTTTGCCACCTTAGATACCACCGTTCGAAAAGTGGTGATGGGCAATCTTCCTTTTCTTTTAACGGATACCGTTGGTTTTATCAGAAAATTACCCACTCAATTGGTAGAAAGTTTTAAATCAACCTTGGATGAAGTTCGAGAAGCGGATCTGTTGATTCATGTGGTTGATATTTCTCATGAAACCTTTGAAGATCAGATTAATTCTGTGAACCAGACTTTAATGGAAATAGATGCACACCAAAAACCTATGATTATGGTGTTCAATAAAATTGATGCTTTTGCTTTCGAAGAAAAGGCGGAAGATGATTTAACACCAGAGACACGGAAAAATAAATCATTGAGCGAGTGGAAAAAAACGTGGATGTCTCATTCAAAATATCCTACTGTATTTATTTCTGCGCTCAATAAGGAAAATTTTCCTGAATTGAAAAAGCTTATCTATGACGAGGTTTTAAAAATTCATATTTCTAGATTTCCGTACAATGATTTTCTTTTTGAATATCATGAAGAAGAAGAAGAAGAAGAAGAAGAAAACTCGGATTCTGATCCCTCTTAATTCTTCGCAAAATGGTCGATTATCAGCAAATTATCAGCAAGGTTTACCACGATGTTTTACGTCAGGAAAATAAAGGAAAAGTTCCAGATTACATACCAGAATTAGCGTGTATTGAGGAGGGTAAATTTGGAATTGCTATGACTACTTTAAACAATTTCTCTGTGGAAATTGGTGATTCCGCGGAAAGATTTTCCATTCAAAGTATCTCAAAAGTTTTTGCACTTGCTTTTGTCTATGAAAAGCTGGAGGAAAAATTATGGCGCCGCGTTGATGTAGAACCTTCCGGAAATGCGTTTAATTCTTTGGTGCAAATTGAAGCAGATAACGGAATTCCTAGAAATCCTTTCATTAATGCGGGAGCAATAGTGATTTGCGATATTTTGCTCGAAATCTGCGTGGATCCAAAATCGGAAATGCTCACTTTCATACGAGGTCTCGCGGAAGATGATCAAATATTGGTGAATGAAACGGTCGCAAAAAGTGAAAGGCAAAACAGTTTTAGAAATTCTGCCTTGTGCAATTACATGAAATCTTTTGGAAACATCAGAAATAATCCTGATGACGTCATCGACTTGTATTGTACGTTGTGCGCAATAGAAATGAATTGTAATCAGTTGAGCAAAAGCTTGTTATTTCTCGCCAACGAAGGTAAGAACCCGCTTAATCATCAACAGATTTTATCCTCGAGTAAAGCAAAAAGAATCAATGCAATTTTGTTGACGTGTGGATTTTATGATGAATCTGGGGAATTCTCCTTTCGCGTAGGTTTGCCCGGAAAAAGTGGCGTAGGCGGCGGAATTGTTGCGCTATATCCACAACATTATTGCATTACGGTTTGGAGTCCAAAATTAAACAGTAAAGGAAATTCTTACCGTGGAATGAAATTCTTGGAAGCGTTTACCACACAAACGGGTGAAAGCATATTTTAATGATAACCTCAGAAATTAAAAATGCTTTGCAAGACCTCTCTTCTCCAGAAAAGGGAGAATTTTTGCCGAGATTTTTTAAAACCGGACAAGGTGAATATGCAGAAGGAGATCAATTTATAGGAGTTTCTGTCCCAGATCAAAGAATTGTTGCAAAAGGTTTTTGCTCCAAAATAAATTTGAAGCAACTAGGAGAACTTTTAAGTTCCGCAATTCATGAGCATCGCCTTTGTGCACTTTTAATGCTGGTTTTTAAATTTGAGAAAGCCAAAGACATTTCTGAAAAGCAAGAAATTGTAAATTTCTATTTGAAAAACATAAAGCACATAAACAATTGGGATTTGGTAGATACCTCATGCTACAAGATTTTAGGTCGGTATTATTTTGAAATCGAAGATGATACTGTACTCAAAAATCTTTCAGAAAAAAATCATTTGTGGAGTCAAAGAATTGCGATAGTCTCTACCATGCTTCATGTTAAAAAAGGTTCTTTCACTTTAATGAAAGCATTAGTGCTGACAAACCTAAACCATCCCCATGATTTAATGCAGAAAGCAAATGGCTGGCTTTTAAGGGAAATGGGAAAAAAGAAAGAATCCGAATTGCTATCTTTTTTAGTAGTAAATTATCAGCGAATGCCCCGAACAACTTTGCGTTATGCGATTGAAAAGTTAGATGAAAACACGCGTCAGGATTTTTTACAAGGCAGATTATGATCAAGTAAAATATCAACTAGCGGATTTGTATATTATTTTTCAAGAAGGTTGTTTTGAGAGGAAATTATAAAAGTATGCAATCGGTATGATTTTTTCACTTGTTTGCAGCTTATCAGGATTTTTTATCTTTAGAAAGCACTCCTGCCACGAAATAATTATAATTTTTCTGATTTTTTTCGTATTTTATCACAAATATTAATATGAAAATCAAAGCGCTGTACCATTGGACTTCCATTATACCACTTTTAGCTGCACTTTTCTATCTTTTTGGCTTTTTAAATAATACCACCTTTAGCAATATTACAGGTGCTATCTTGTTATTTGGGACTGTTTTAGCAGCTGTTCACCATGCAGAGGTGATTGCACACAAAGTTGGGGAACCTTATGGAACCATAATTTTAGCAATCTGTATTACGATATTGGAGGTTGGACTAATCGTTTCATTCATGTTTTCTGGGAGTGAAGGTGCCCAAACTTATGCTAGAGACACCATCTTTGCAGCAGTAATGATTATTTTAAATGGTATTCTGGGAATTTGCATTTGGGTGGGAAGTAGAAAATACAAGGAACAATTTTTCATTACCAAGTCTGCAACAACCTACTTAGTAAGTCTCGTTGCGATTCTTGTACTTACTTTAATCTTACCAAACTACACGTCCAGCGTAATTGGACCTTACTACTCAGAAAAGCAATTGATTTTTATTTCTTTGGCTTGTCTCACGATTTACGGTAGTTTTCTCATGTTTCAAACCGTTCGACACCGAAATTATTTTGTAGTAAAAACCCCAGATGATACTTTGCATGAGGCTGCTCCACCCACAATTGCTCAAACTATTGTGAGTTTAATACTCCTTATTATATGTCTCGCAATTGTAATTTTTATGGCGAAAGGATTATCTCCGGTTATTGAAGATTTTGTCGAAAACATTGGTGCGCCCAGAGCTTTGGTGGGAATTATCATCGCAGGGGTGGTCTTATTGCCGGAAGCTTTAGCTGCGATTAGAGCCGCCAGAAATAATCAAATACAATCTTCTATCAACTTAAGTTTAGGATCCGCTCTGGCAAGTGTGGGATTAACCGTTCCCGCAATTTCCGCGGTTTGTATCTATTATGATATTCCTTTTGTACTCGGACTAGATATGAAATCCATTATATTATTGGCGCTCTCCGTCTTTATTGTAATGCTCTCTTTAAGCCGTGGCA
Organism: Chryseobacterium sp. MP_3.2; assembly: GCF_035984805.1. Classification (NCBI taxonomy): domain Bacteria; kingdom Pseudomonadati; phylum Bacteroidota; class Flavobacteriia; order Flavobacteriales; family Weeksellaceae; genus Chryseobacterium; species Chryseobacterium sp. MP_3.2. The sequence goes on from NZ_JAXCHW010000010.1 coordinate 92,747, forward strand.
AAACGAATCATTTGTATGGGACGGTACTTTTAGTGAATTTAGCGGCCTATATTTTTACGGTTATTGTCCCTTAAATCAGCGCAGTTTGGTGGCGGTTTCCATTTTATAGCCCATTAAATTGGCAATATTTTTTGCTTTGTAAATCGCCAAGTCAGCCATTTCACCCACGAAGTTTTCTTCCACCGTCTGCGTCCACAAGCTAATCCAGTGCTCGAAATGTTTCTTTTCTAAAGGAACTTGAGCATTGATTGGAAAATGAACTGCCATCGGATTTCCTTTATAAGAGACATTTCCCAGAAGCAAAGTTTCCCAAAAGGCATACATTTTCGGCAGATGATGGGTCCAATCCACTTTGGCGATGTCTGTAAAGAAGAAACCAATCGTTTCATCTTGCCCCACTTTGTCATAAAACCGATTAACTAGAACCTCAATATCTTCGCGTGTTTCCAACTTTTTCATAGGTTCAAAATTACCATAATTATAAGGAATGGAATATGACGTTGATCAGTAAAACTATTTTCGGGGCGGACAATTCGCGCTATCCGCTCTTACTCCTCAATCAGTCGCTCCCTTCGGTCGCTCCTTCTTTGCGGGGTAACCGCTACTATCGCGGCCGCAACTTGTGATTGTAGAAAATTTAGGCGACTTTAGAAATAACGAGTATTTTTGCAGTATGAATTTGGAATTCTACAAATCCCAAGCAATTTTAAAGCAGAAAGAACACAAAAAAGTTCTGGAAAGCCTTAAAAAAAAGCCGCCCAAAAATCTAGATTATTTGGTGCAGGAAACCCATGCTGAGGTTTTTCAGAAAATTGACTGTCTTCAATGTGCAAACTGCTGTAAAACTACAGGACCGCTTTTTACGGAAAAAGACATCGAAAGAATTTCCAAACATCTTCGCCTTAAACCCGCAGAATTTGAGCAGAAATATTTGCAAACAGATGAGGATCAAGATAAAGTTTTACAGAATCTGCCCTGTTGGTTTTTAAATTCAGATAATACCTGCTCGATCTATGAAGTTCGCCCAAAAGCGTGCAGAGAGTTTCCGCACACCGACCGCAAAAAGATATATCAGATTAATCATTTGACCATAAAAAACACGTTAATCTGCCCCGCCGCCTTTGAATTTGTAGAAAAAATGAAAGAGACAATTGGCAATAATCGCTGATTTTCCAAACAAATCCTAAAGTCTTATAATTACAGTTAAACTTTACGCTTGTAAATACTTCGCTTCTCAATCGGTCGTTAAAGACTCATTAACAAGTAAAATAAGTATTATGAAAAAGTTATCAATCGCAATTGTAATGGTTGCTGCAAGTGTTTCATTCGTAAACGCACAAAGTACAGACACGGCGAAGAAAATGGAAACAACTGCAGAGCAGGAAATGAAAACTGAAGTTGCGGTAGAAGCACAATCTATGAAGGTAGATACGGTAGAAGCTGTAATTGTAGAAGATACTGGAGTAAAAGCTGAAGCAGCAGTACAAGTAGAGCCACAAACTGAAGCTAAAAAAGCAAGAAAAAAAGGAAATTCTAAAATGAAAAAGGAAGAAGCTTTATAAGAGCTTACCAATCCTGCACAAATGCAGGATTTTTTTGGACCAAAATAAAAAGCATCGAAATTTCGATGCTTTTTATCCTTTCAATTTACTTTTTTCCCATATTCCCGGGACAGGATTTATGAATAAAAAATCCGCAGCAAGCTGCGGATCTTATTTTTATACGACTCCTTGAGCCAACATTGCTTCTGCTACTTTCACGAAACCGGCAATATTTGCGCCTTTTACATAATTTACATAGCCATCATCTTCTTTCCCATAATCTCTACACGCCTTGTGAATTCCGATCATAATTTCTTTTAATCTTGCATCCACTTCCTCGGAACTCCAATTTAATCGAATAGAATTTTGCGTCATCTCTAAACCAGAGGTTGCAACACCACCCGCATTAGAGGCTTTACCTGGGGAAAACAAAACTTTGTTATCTAAGAAATAATTAATTGCATCCAAAGTTGAAGGCATATTGGCAGCTTCTGTTACACAGATTACGCCGTTTTCTACTAAAACTTGTGCATCTTCTAAAGACAATTCATTCTGCGTTGCAGATGGAATAGCCACATCACATTTAACTTCCCACGGTCTTTTGCCCGCATGAAATTCTGCATTCGGATATTTTTTAATATAGTCTTCAGCTCTGTTATTGCCAGTAGATCTAAGTTCTAAAAGGGTATTGATTTTTTCGCCGCTAATTCCGTCCTTGTCATAAATATAACCATCTGGACCAGAGATAGTAACCACTTTACCACCTAATTCTTCTACTTTTTTCACAACTCCCCAAGCTACGTTTCCAAATCCAGAAACAGTAACAATTTTGTCTTTGAAAGTTTCGTTGATGGTTTTCAGCATTTGCTCTGCGAAATAAACTACTCCATAACCTGTAGCTTCTGGACGAATCAATGAACCACCGTACGCTAAACCTTTTCCAGTTAAAACGCCTGTAAATTCATTTCTAATTTTTTTGTACTGCCCAAATAAGTAGCCAATTTCTCTGGCACCAACACCGATATCTCCTGCGGGAACATCTGTTTCTGGACCGATATATTTGCATAGTTCCGTCATGAAAGCTTGGCAAAAACGCATTACTTCCATATCGGATTTTCCTTGTGGATCAAAATCTGCACCTCCTTTACCACCGCCCATTGGCAATGTAGTTAAGGAATTTTTAAAAGTTTGCTCAAACGCCAAAAACTTTAAAACCGAAAGATTTACGGTAGGATGAAAGCGAATTCCACCTTTGTAAGGTCCAATCGCAGAATTCATTTGGATTCGAAAACCTCTGTTCACCTGAATTTCTCCTTTGTCATCAACCCAAGGAACGCGGAAAATAATACTTCTTTCCGGCTCAGCCATTCTTTCCAAAAGTTTCATCCCGTTGTATTCCTTTCGCGTAGCCACAAATGGAATTACAGTCATAGCAACTTCTTTTACCGCTTGTAAAAATTCTGGTTCGTTTGGATTTTTTGCCTCGATTTTGGCAATAAATTCTTGGATTTTTTGATCAACATTATAATGTTCCATAGAGAGAGATTGTTATCTAAACAAATTTAATTTTTTTTTCAAAACAGACAATACAATTTGTGCATTTGATGGTTTTTCAAGGATTGTTACAATTGCTTTAATTAAAAGTAGAAATACTGCGTTTAACATATCAAAAAATCAAGAATTCTTCCGAAATGTTTTTTTTAAAAATGAGTAAAATATTAAATTGCCAAATATTGTCTGCCAGAAAGTGCTTTCACCCGTCCAGAAATCTCTAAATCTAATAAATCTGGTAAAATTTTAAAAGTTGGGAGTCCTATATTTTCAGAAATTTCATCTAAGGAAATGGATTTTTTCCTATCCAATACTTTCATAATATTCTTTTGATTATCAGATAGTTGAATTGAAATCTCGGAAAATGGAAAAAGTTCGCCCACTTTTTCCTGCGCACCAGAAAAACCTAATTGATCTGCAAGACCAGAAATTGTGGAAATTGTTTTGGCCTTATTTTGAAATATTAATTGATTACAACCTTGGCTGGATTCATCTGTGATTTTCCCGGGTAAGGCATAGACTTCTCGATTATAATTATTAGCAAACGTGGCAGTACTCACAGAGCCACCGCCGAAAGCAGTTTCTACCACAATTGTAGCCTCAGATAATCCAGCAATCACACGATTTCTTTGAATAAAATTTTCCCGGTCAGGCTTTTGAGAGGAATTAAATTCTGTAAATAAAACGCCATTTTCCTGAAGAATGCGTTCGGATAATTTGCGGTTTTTTGAAGGGTAAAAAGTGTGAAAACCATGTGCTAAAACGCCGATTGTTGAAATATTGTTTTGGATTGAATATTCATGAACTTCAGTATCTACGCCCAAAGCTAAGCCGCTCACGGTGACCATATTCTTACCTTTGGAATCCGCCAAAAAATCATGAATAAAATTTTTACCGTAAGAAGTTATTTTACGGGTACCTACGATGCTTACGGATTTTAAAGTGTCATTAAATTCTCCTTTTTGATAAAGGATTGCAGGTGCATCTTCACATTCATTGAGTAATTCCGGCAGTTCATTGAGATGGCGCAGGTTAATTCTGATGTCGTTTTTCTCGCAAAATTTCAATTCTTTTTCTGCGAATGTCAAGTGGGCTGAATTGCCAATTTCTAAAGATATTCTTCTTCCAATACCATAAATATTATGGAGTCCAGATTTTGAAAGTTCCCAAACTTCCTGAGCTGATCCTACTTCTCGAATTAATTTCCGGAAGATCACATCACCAATTAAGGGACAATGCCGAAGAGCAATAGCGTAAAGAACTTCTTCAGAGAACATTGTTTTTTTTCAAATTTAAATAAAATTATTTGTTTTTTCTGATCTCATCTAAATAGTCCCATACATCATCTTTCTTTTTATAGGGCAGTTCCAAAAAATCGTCGGGATGGTTCATTCTATACTCTTCCCACAACTTATCATCTTTTTCACTGTAATAATTGGGGAGTTGCCAAATAAACTTTCTCTTCTTTTCCCCATTTTTCCGGAAAATCAGAGCCAACATTATTCCTACTACAGCGCCCGAAAGATGAGACTGCCAAGAAATTCTGCTCGGTTGCTCCAAGTTTGAAAATAGTTCTTCGGGTAAAACACCCCAGATTAAACTTCCATAATAGAGTGCAACCACCATAGAAACAGTAAGCAACTTCATATCCCATCGGAAAAGACCACTAAAGAAAAGGAAAAAGGCCAAAACATAAACAATTCCACTTGCCCCAATAATGCAAACACTATTAAACTCACCCGTAAAAATATCTATGGGTGGCAAAAGCCAAACGAGAAATCCCGTAACAAACCAACCAAGGAAAAAAACTTTTTTTGCTATTGAGGGATAGAATTGAAAGAGCAGATAAACCAAAACAAAAGTAGGAACGGAGTTTCCGAAAATATGATCCAAACCGCCGTGTAGTAAAGGAGAAAACAAAATACCTTTCAATCCATCGGGATTGAGTGGGATAATTGCACCGCTACATCCTTCGATTAAACCGAAATTTTGCAGGATAAATCCAACCCACATTGCGGCAACCATTAATGCTGCCTTTAATACAGCTTGGAAATCGAAAGTATCTTTCAACATACATCGGTTTTTGTCAAAAGTGCTGCCACAATTTTATTTGAGTAAATATGGCTATAAGTTTTTAAATTTTCGAAAAAATAGAGACAAAAAGTTCTAAATACAGACTTTAAATTTTAAGGATTATAGAGTTTATCCTACCTTTGTGCGCTATGAGAAAGTTATTATTGATTGGCGCCTTATTAATCACTTCCGGGGAATTTTTCTCCCAAATTAACACCGATATTTTAAAAGAGATTGATTCTATTTCCCAAAAAAGATGGGATTCCGTGGCGCTAGATTTTGATAGTCTATCTAATCCTAAGTTCGTAAATTTTGATATTCATTTTAATGATACTATTGTCATTCGGGATGAAGTGGTAGTTCCCAATCTGACGGAAAGTATACCAATTACCCCTTATAATATTATGAAATTATCCACAACTAAAAGGTGGTTTTATTTCGGTCAGAATAATTTGGTTTTCAATCAGTCTTCCTTTTCTAACTGGAATTCTGGAGGGAATAACAATATAGGAATTATCGGGAAAATCAATTATAATCTAAGTTATAAAGATGGCAAACATTTCTTGGATAATAATCTGCAACTCGGTTATGGCTTTGTCTCTTCGGAAGGTGAATCATCCAGAAAAACTGAAGATTATATCAATTTAATGAGCAATTATGGATATGATATTGGTAAAGACTTTTATCTTTCTACCGGTTTTCAATTTCTCTCCCAATTTTCTCCGGGATATAATTATTCCTTAACCCCAGATCCGGCTTATGAAAATAGGATCTCTAAATTTATGGCACCTGGTTATTTAAATGCGGGTATCGGGGTTTCTTACAATCCAAATGAAAATTTTCAAGTTATTTTCCGTCCTTTAAACGGTAAATTTACCTTCGTTACCGATCCTTTTCTGCAAAAAGCGGGTAGATATGGGTTAGAAAGAGATGGGCAAAGTGTTCGTTCAGAATTAGGTGCCTTGTTAAATGTTCTTTACAGAATTAATATTTACAAGGACATTAACTTGGTAAACCGCGTTAATTTTTTTAGCAGTTATGCGGATCATCCAGAGCGGGTAGATATTTCTTACAATGGAACCTTAAATATTCGATTCAATAAATTTATTTCTACGGTGGTCAGTTTAGATCTTTTGTATGATCATGACCAGTTGGAAAAACTACAAATGAAACAAACGTTGGGCGTTGGTTTCTCTTATAATTTGGGGTATAAAAATGAGGAAAAGAATTCTAAACTAATCAAACCTTTTATAGTAAAGTAGTATATAATTGATAATTATAGGCTTTTAAAGCTCTGTTAACACTTTGATTATCAGAATTTAACACTTGTGGCGTGAAAATTGAAGCTTACTTCTGTAATAATTAAAAATTTACAAGATGAAAAAGTTATTATTATCAGCGTTTCTTTTAGGAACATTTACATTTGGATATTCTCAATCGGCATATTATAATGATTACCGAAGCAATGTAACCAATACAAACTGGGAGACCATTGCTGCCAATTTATTACTAAGCTCAACACAAAAGCAGCAGCTGTTCAATTTGAACAATCAATATCCTACGTACGACTCTTGGAATAGAGAATACGCAAATCAGCCCGCAAGATGGTCTACAGATCGTTTTAGTTCTATCCAAAGAATTATGGGAAATGATAAATACACAAAGTATAAAAATAAATATTACAAAGGTCAAAATCCTGTAGCAGTTTACAACAGAAGTAAAAATACTGACGCACGTAAAAAACACCTAACGCAAAAGGTGAAACAAAGAAAAAATTCTACCAATTCTGTACAGTATTCAAAGGGTAAAAAACCTGTGAATGTTGGTCAAAGTAAGGGGCAGGGTAAGAGCAACGGAAAAGGCAAAAAATAAAAGATAAAACTTTTAAAAATTTACCATTCGTAAAAGGCCGGCTTTAGGTTGAAATTCTAGCCGGCTTTTTTATATTTTAACAGCATTAGAAATACCAAATTTCTACTCAATAACGTTCTAAAGGGAACACTTTTTAAAAACACGTAAATTATTTAACAAAAATGAAAAATTTAATCTTATCCTTAAGTACAATTATTCTGGTTGCATTTACTTCTTGTAAATCAGATGACAGTGCAGGTAATGCAACGCTGAAGGTTAATTTAACAGATGCCCCTGCAAAATATGATAAAGTAGAGATCGATATACAAAAACTTGAGCTGGGCACGGGTAATGGAGGATTTACCACACTGAATCTTGCAAATGCTGGAATTTATAATATTTTAGATTTAAACAACGGAGTAGATGCATTATTAGGTGAAACAGTTTTGCCTGCAGGAAATGTATCACAGCTAAGAATGATTTTAGGTACTGAAAATTATGTTACAGTTGATGGCATACGTTATCCTTTAGCTACGCCTTCTGCACAACAATCAGGTTTAAAATTGAGTTGGAATGAAACATTGGAACCAGATGGAGCTTATGAAATCTGGTTAGACTTTGATGCGGATAAATCTATTGTAAAACAAGGAAATGGATCTTATTCCTTAAAGCCAGTCATTCGTCTATTTAGTAAATTAACAGATGGACAGGTAAAAGGTTATGTTTTGCCGGCAGAATCTCAAACGGTAGTAAAGCTGATCAATCCTACAACCAATGAAGTGGTTGCATCCGCGATACCTGAAGGAAACGGATACTTTATGTTTAGAGGTATTGCAGAAGGTAACTATAAATTAATGTTTGATGCTTTAGATACTACACCTTACAATGATGTAACAAAAGACGTTGTGGTGTCCTACGGTAAAATTCTAGATGCAGGTACTACCACTTTAGTGCAGTAACTTCCATTTTTAAATAAAAAAAAACCTGCATTTTGCAGGTTTTTTTTTACACATTCCAAAACTCCCGATCCAAACTTCTGTATTGGATCGCTTCTGCGATATGCGAGGAATTTAAATTTGCAACCAATTCTAAATCTGCGATGGTACGGGAAACTTTCAAAATTCGATCATAAGCTCTTGCAGAAAGATTAAGTTTTTCCATAGCAACTTTGATGAGATTTTTCGAGGCTTCATCAAGTTCACAAAACTTTTCTATTTCTTTCGGACCCATTTGCGCATTGTAATGAATATTTGCATCTTTATATCTTTCGGTTTGTATATCTCTCGCTTTTAAAACCCGCTCCCTGATTTCATTGCTTTGTTCTCCTTTCCTTTTGTCAGAAAGTTGATCAAATTCTACTTTTTGAACCTCAATATGAATATCAATCCGATCTAAAAGCGGACCCGAAAGCTTATTCATATATCGCTGCATTTCAAATTGGGAAGATGTATTGTTCGGATCATCTGGAAAATAACCACTCGGACTCGGATTCATGCTTGCGATCAGCATAAAACTTGCGGGATAATTCACCGTAAACTTGGCGCGAGAGATGGTGACTTCGCGATCTTCCAAAGGTTGGCGCATTACTTCCAGAACTGTTCGTTTGAATTCCGGCATTTCGTCTAAAAATAGAACACCGTTGTGCGCCAAAGAAATTTCGCCAGGTTGCGGATAACTTCCGCCACCAACGAGTGCCACATCTGAAATCGTATGATGCGGACTTCGAAAAGGGCGAACCGTCATTAAAGATGTTTCTGTTCCAATTTTTCCAGCGACAGAATGAATTTTTGTGGTTTCTAAAGCTTCTTTTAAAGTTAATGGTGGCAAAATACTCGGAACTCTTTTCGCGAGCATTGTTTTTCCACTTCCAGGTGGACCGATGAGAATAATATTATGACCACCTGCAGCTGCAACTTCCATGGCGCGTTTTGCGGTTTCCTGACCTTTGACTTCTGAAAAATCGAAAGGAAAGAAGTTGATTTTATCCTGAAATTCTTTTCGCGTATCTAAAATGGTTCTTTCCAAAGGAATATCCTCATTAAAGAAATCTATGACTTGCTTAATATTTTCTATCCCATAAACTTCCAATTGATCTACAATAGCAGCTTCTCGAATGTTTTGAAGCGGTAAAATAATCCCTTTGAAACCTTCTTCCCGCGCTTTAATGGCGATGGGCAAAACACCTTTGATAGGCAATAGTCCTCCGTCTAAGGACAATTCTCCCATGATGATATATTCCCCGATATTAACGGCTTTAATCTGTTCCGAAGCAGCTAGAATTCCCAGAGCGATACTTAAATCATACGCTGATCCTTCTTTACGTAAATCGGCGGGCGCCATGTTGATGGTAATTTTTTTGCCAGGAATTTTAAAACCGACATTCTTTAGCGCGGCAGAAATGCGGTAGCTGCTTTCTTTGATGGCATTATCTGGAAGACCTACCAAATGATAACCAACGCCAGAAGTATCTACGTTCACCTCAATTGTAATCGTTTGCGCAGAAACTCCAAAAATGGCACTTCCATAAACTTTTACGAGCATAATTTGTGTTTAGAGATTAAAATTAGTAAAAATTGGCGGATTTACGATGAACTTTATTTCAGGTTGTTTATGAGGTAGACTTTTACTTGTGGTATGTATATTGCAACTTCCGCAACGTAATTTCATGACAAAGAATAACATGTGATTACGTAAAATTTAAAAGACTCATACAATGAAATTTAATGTAAAAATAACTAGCGCATCAACCCTTGAAGAGATTGAAAATTACTGGAAAAATGAAGATTATATAAAACTTTTAGGATTATTCGACTTTCCGGACGCTAACACTATAAAGGTAGAGAATCTAAGAGAAATGCTTTTCATGGCAATCAGTGATTTTGAACCGAATGAAGCAGCGAAGATTTTATTGACGTACCAATTATCAGAAAATTTAAATGAAGGTCAGATTGATCAAATATCGAATGATATGTTATTGGATAGAATCTGTGAAGAGTATCCAGAAATAGATTTGCATTTCGCTTTATTTAATATCAACCAACTTTTATTCAAAGCTTTCAATGGAAAATTTCCTAATGCTAGTGCAACTAAGGTGGAGTTTACGATCGAAGCCTTAGAAAAATTTGAAGGGGAATTTACGAAAGAGGTTATTTTAAAAGCTTTAAGTCGTGGATTATCTGATAGCAATATCATTAAACGCTTATTTGCCGATCAAATGTCAACCGATTTGCGTTTTGAAGAAGCGGAAGATATTATATGGAAATTAGTGGAAGAAGAAGGTAGCAATTTTTCCTTAATCACTTCTGAATATTGGCTTAACAAGAACGAAATCATTGCCTCAGAATTCGAAGGTGAAAGTTTATTGGCAGAAATTCAGGAGGAATAATTTCAAGAATTTTCAAAAAATATAATTCCTACTCGAATAAAATAAAAAAAACTCCTCAATTTCTTGAGGAGTTTTGGGTGGGCCCTGAGGGATTCGAACCCCCGACCGCTCCCGATTTAAATCGGGATGCTCT
>NZ_JAXCHW010000011.1:0-100158 GCF_035984805.1 Chryseobacterium sp. MP_3.2
CTACAAAAGAAAAAACACTAGCGATAACGTTATCGCTAGTGTTTAATTATTTAATTTTGTTTAATAATCTGTATCGCTTTTTTAGGACGGGACATATTTTAAGAATTTATCTTTTATTCATTTCTACGTAATCACGTTTTGCCGCACCTTGGTAAACCTGTCTTGGTCTTCCGATCGGATCATTGTGCAAACGCATTTCCTTCCACTGGGAAATCCAACCTGGCAAGCGTCCTAAGGCGAACATTACGGTGAACATTTCTGTAGGAATCCCTAAGGCTCGGTAAATTATTCCAGAATAGAAATCCACGTTAGGATATAATTTTCTGCTTACAAAATACTCATCTTCTAAAGCTACTCTTTCTAATTGACGTGCAATATCTAAGGCTTTATCTTCAATTCCTAAAGATTCTAAGATATCATCTGCCGCTTTTTTAATGATGGTTGCTCTTGGATCAAAGTTTTTATAAACTCTATGACCAAAGCCCATCAAACGGAAATCATCATCTTTATTTTTGGCTTTTTCAACATATTTTGCTACGTCGCCACCATCTTTTTCAATCATTTCGAGCATTTCAATTACTGCTTGGTTTGCACCACCATGAAGTGGTCCCCAAAGTGCTGAAATCCCAGCTGAAACGGAAGCGAATAAACCTGTGTGTGCAGAGCCAACCATTCTCACGGTTGAGGTAGAACAGTTTTGCTCATGATCAGCGTGAAGAATTAATAATTTATCTAAAGCGCCAACAACCACAGGATCTAATTCAAATTCTTGGTTAGGACGACGAAAACACATTTTGTAGAAATTTTCTACATAGTTTAAACTATCATCTCCATGATTGATAGAAAGTCCCATTTTTTTACGATACGTCCAAGCGCAAAGGTGAGAGAATTTAGCGATCAACATTTCTGCAGCATGATCCATTTCTTCCTTTGAACGTACATTTACAGCTTTTGGATTAAAGGCCGTAAGCGCTGAAGTTAGAGAAGATAAAACTCCCATTGGGTGCGCAGATCGAGGGAAAACATCGATTAATCTTTTCATTTCGTCTGCAACGAAATTGTATTTTTTAATCCCTTTTTCGAATCCTGCAAACTGATCTGTGGTTGGCAAACTGCCATTTAATAAAAGATACATTACTTCCGTAAAGTTTGATTTTTCCGCAATTTGCTCAATGGGGTAGCCTCTATAATACAATTCTCCATTGTCTCCATCAAGGTAAGTGATGTCACTTAACGTGGCACCTGTATTTTTATATCCTAAGTCTAAAGTAATTAAACCTGTTTGATCTCTTAATTTAGAAATATCTATTCCTCTGTCCCCGATAGTGCTTTCTACGATTGGGTATTCAAAAGATTTACCATCATAGTTTAATATAACTTTGTTATCTGACATTATAATTTAATTTTTTACTAATTTATACTAATTGGAAGAAAACCACAAACAAAATTCAGCGTTCGTGATGAATTCTGTCTATTATCGATTTATTTTGAATGCTTCTAATCCTGGAAAGTAGGCAGACTCTCCCAAAGCTTCTTCAATACGAAGTAACTGGTTATATTTTGCCATTCTATCTGAACGAGAAGCAGATCCCGTTTTAATTTGTCCACAGTTCATTGCTACTGCTAAATCTGCGATGGTATAATCTTCAGTTTCCCCTGAACGGTGAGACATTACAGAAGTATAGCGATTATGCTGTGCCATCTGAACTGCATCCATAGTTTCTGACAAGGTTCCGATTTGGTTCACTTTCACCAAAATTGAATTAGCGATTCCCTCTTTAATTCCTCTAGAAAGGCGCTGAACATTAGTCACAAATAAATCATCACCAACCAATTGAACTTTATCGCCAATTTTATCAGTTAGCATTTTCCAACCTTCCCAGTCATCTTCGTGCATTCCATCTTCTATGGAAATTATTGGATATTTAGCTGCCAAATCGGCTAAATAATTTACTTGTTCGCTCCTGTTGTATTTTGCGGAATCTGGTGTTTGGAATTTTGTGTAATCATAAGTTCCGTCTTTGTAAAATTCTGAAGCGGCACAATCCAAAGCAAACATAATGTCATCTCCCGGTTTGTAACCCGCTTTTTCTACGGCTTGAGAAAGCGTATCTAGAGCATCTTCTGTTCCTTTAAATTTCGGAGCAAAGCCACCTTCATCACCAACCGCGGTAGAAAGACCACGATCATGCAAAATTGATTTTAGACTGTGGAAAATTTCTGTCCCTTTTCTTAAAGCATCTGAAAAAGATTCTGCTTTTACAGGCATCACCATAAATTCTTGAAAAGCAATGGGAGCATCTGAGTGCGATCCACCATTGATAACATTCATCATGGGAACAGGAAGTGTATTAGCATTTACGCCACCAATATATTTGTACAATGGCATTTTTAATTCCGTTGCTGCGGCTTTTGCTGCGGCTAAAGAAACACCTAAGATTGCATTTGCACCAAGATTACCTTTGTTATCTGTACCATCTAAATCAATCATAATCTGATCTATATAGTTTTGGTCAAATACAGGCATCCCGATGAGTTCTGGAGCAATAACTTCTCTTACATTCTCTACGGCTTTCAAAACGCCTTTTCCACCAAATTCTTTCGCTCCGTCCCTCAATTCAACTGCCTCATGTTCACCTGTAGAAGCTCCGGACGGAACTGCTGCTCTACCCATGGCGCCACTTTCTGTGAAGACATCTACTTCAATTGTGGGATTACCGCGCGAATCTAAAATCTGTCTGGCTTCTATGTAAGAAATGTAACTCATTATATTTTATTTTAGTTATTTAATAGTATCCACAAATTTAATTAAAATTCAATGATTGAAAGGATTTTAACAGATGATTTAACTACTGTTAGCGTTAAAATTTAGTTAATTACCACCATTTTTAAAATCTAAAAAGTAAGTGTAAATTTGAATCATCTAAAAAATTTAAAAATGAAGAAATTAATTTATTCAGCAGCTGCAATCGCATTGTTATTTAATGTAAGTTGCAAGAAAAGTGCGGAAGGAAACACCACTATTTTAATCACTGATTCTGGGCTTACCAAATCGGGTGGAGACAGCGCAGTGATCACTAATCAAAATATGGATAGTTATACAGATCGATATGTAACGGAAGACGGATCCGGCGCCTTAGTAACCTTCGATAATTCAACTGGAAAAAAAATGATTAGTATCGAAAGCAATAAAATGACCATTAAAGCACCACAAATAGAAGCTTTATCGAATGGTGGAGTTTACGCTGACCATGATTTTGAAATTACCTCTAAAAACGATACCATCACGATTATTCAGGGGAACAATGTGATCACCATGAAAAAAGCGAGAACCAGTAAATAGAAATAATTCAGAAGCAAGTCACATGCTTCCTCCTAATCTATTGTTTATAAAAAGAAAAAATCCATTTTGAAATTATCAAAATGGATTTTTATTTGTAAGCGTGGGATAATTATTCTCCCGCTTTTTCTTCTGTAGAATCTGCAGCTTCTGCTTTTGGTTCTTCAGTTTTAGTCTCTTTGGCAGGAGCTTCTTTTACCTCAGCTACAGTTTCTGTTGCTTTAGGAGTTGCTCTTCTGCTTCTTCTTGTTGTTTTCTTCTCTTCAGCATTCGGGTTGTAGATATCATTGAAGTCTACCAATTCGATCATTGCCATATCGGCAGCATCTCCTTGTCTGAATCCAGTTTTGATAATTCTAGTGTAACCTCCTGGTCGGTCTGCGATTTTAGGAGCAACTGTTCTGAATAATTCAGTAACTGCTTCTTTGCTTTGCAGGTAAGCGAAAACCGTTCTTCTGTTATGTGTAGTATCATCTTTACCTTTAGTAAGCAAAGGTTCTACGTACACTCTTAAAGCTTTCGCTTTAGCAACAGTAGTGTTGATTCTTTTATGCTCAATAAGAGAACAAGCCATATTAGAAAGTAAAGCGCTTCTATGTGAAGTGGTTCTTCCTAAGTGATTGAATTTTTTACCGTGTCTCATTGTTTGTTATTTGTCAGCGTCTAATTTATATTTAGCAACGTCGAAACCGAAGTTAAGACCTTTTGCATGCACTAATTCTTCTAATTCTGTTAATGATTTTTTACCGAAGTTTCGGAATTTCATCAAATCAGACTTCGTATAAGAAACCAGTTCTCCTAAAGTTTCTACTTCAGCAGCTTTCAAGCAGTTTAGTGCTCTTACGGACAAGTCCATATCTGTTAATTTAGATTTTAGAAGTTGTCTTGTGTGTAAAGTTTCTTCATCGTATTGGATGGATGCTTTCACCGCTTCTGTCTCCAAAGTAATTCTCTCATCGGAGAATAACATGAAGTGATAAATTAATATCTTAGAAGCTTCTGTTAAAGCATTTTGAGGACTGATTGAACCGTCTGTCTCAATATCCAAAACTAATTTTTCGTAGTCTGTTTTTTGCTCTACACGATAGTTTTCAACACTGTACTGTACTTTTTTGATCGGCGTAAAGATAGAGTCAATTGCAATAGTACCGATTGCGGCATTTGCAGATTTGTTTTGCTCAGATGGAACATACCCTCTTCCTTTTTCAATGGTGAAAGTAAGTTCAAATTTTACGTCTTTGTTAAGATTACAGATTACAAAATCAGGATTTAAAATTTCAAAACCTTGAAGTGCTTTTCCTAAATCTCCTGCAGTTACAGTAGTTTGTCCAGATACTTTAGCGGTTACTGTTTCCCCTACAGAAGCTTCAGAAGTTGCTTTTAGTCTTAATTGTTTTAAGTTCAGAATTACTTCTGTTACGTCTTCAATTACACCCGGAATAGTTGAAAATTCGTGCTCTACGCCTTCTATTTTGATAGATGTAATAGCATATCCTTCTAGAGAAGAAAGTAATACTCTTCTCAAAGCATTACCGATGGTTAGTCCAAATCCTGATTCTAGAGGTCTGAATTCAAATTTACCTTTGAAATCATCAGAATTAAGAAGGATTACTTTATCGGGTTTAATAAATGTTAAAATTGCCATATAATTTGGGTTGAGCAAAAATTTGAAAAAATTATTATTTAGAGTAAAGTTCGACGATCAATTGTTCTTTTAGATCTTCTGGAATTTGGATTCTCTCCGGTGCAGAAGTAAAAGTACCTGATTTTGTTTCGTCGTTGAATTGTAACCACTCATAATTTGATTTGTAAGCTAATGAGTCAGCAATTACTTCTAGAGATTTAGATTTCTCTCTAACTGCAATTACGTCTCCTGCTTTCAACGTATAAGATGGAATGTTTACTAATCCGCCATTTACTGTGATGTGTCTGTGAGAAACCAATTGTCTTGCTCCAGCTCTGGTTTTAGAAAAACCTAATCTGTACACTACATTGTCTAATCTAGATTCACATAATTGTAAAAGAACTTCACCTGTAACGCCTTTTGCTCGGTTGGCTTTTTCGTATAGGTTAGCAAATTGTCTTTCTAAAATACCGTATGTATATTTAGCTTTCTGCTTTTCCATTAACTGAACAGCGTACTCAGATTTTTTTGCGTTTCTTCTTTTATTAACACCGTGTTGTCCCGGTGGTTGGTTTTTTCTTTTCTCGAAGCTTTTGTCATCTCCGTAGATTGCAGCTCCAAACTTTCTTGCAATCTTTGTTTTTGGTCCAATATATCTTGCCATATTATTTTAGGATTGTAGATTAAGAATTATAAGTTGATTGTTGCACTGAATGAATCAGTATTGCTTTCTATAATTCGAAATTCAAATTATTATACTCTTCTTCTTTTTGGTGGTCTACAACCGTTGTGTGGCATTGGAGTCACATCAATGATTTCACTAACTTCAATTCCTGAATTGTGGATGGTACGGATGGCAGATTCTCTACCTGCTCCAGGACCTTTCACGTAAACCTTTACTCTGCGTAGTCCAGCTTCGTGAGCTACGGTAGAGCAATTTTCTGCAGCCATTTGCGCTGCAAAAGGAGTATTCTTTTTAGAACCTCGGAATCCCATCTTCCCGGCAGATGCCCAAGAGATCACTTCTCCACTCTTATTTGTTAAAGAAATGATGATATTATTGAAAGACGCTTGGATATGTGCTTCACCAATCGCTTCAACTTTAACTTTTCTTTTTTTAACTGCTTTAGTCTGTTTTGCCATAATTCTTACCGATTATTTAGTTGCTTTTTTCTTGTTAGCAACAGTTTTTCTTCTTCCTTTTCGGGTTCTAGAATTGTTTTTAGTTCTTTGGCCTCTTAAAGGTAATCCCAGTCTGTGACGTATTCCTCGTTGGCAACCAATATCCATCAATCGCTTGATGTTTAATTGTGTTTCAGAACGCAATTCACCTTCCACTTTTACGTGATCTGTGATGTAGTTTCTGATCAATGCCAATTCATCGTCATTCCATTCGTTGACTTTCTTGTCTTCGCTAATACCAGCTGCTTTTAAGATCTCAGAAGAAGTACTTCTTCCTATTCCGAAAATATAAGTTAAGCCGATAACGCCTCTTTTGTTCTTTGGTAAATCAATACCGGAAATTCTCGCCATAATTTAATTTTAACCTTGTCTTTGTTTAAATTTTGGGTTCTTCTTGTTAATCACAAACAGAACGCCTTTTCTGCGAACAATTTTGCAATCAGCACTTCTTTTTTTGATAGATGCTCTAACTTTCATTTGTTTCTTTTCTTGTTAATTTTCCAACGGTTAAATGAGATCTTACGGAATCATTCCCATTTTGTTTAAATTTTAAACTTTGATAAAATCCTGTGATTTTGAAAGTTTCCTTTTATAATAAGTTTCAGATTGCTCTGAAATTAATATCTGAATGTAATTCTCCCTTTTGATAAATCATAAGGAGAAAGTTCTAACTTTACCTTATCTCCAGGTAAAAGCTTAATGTAGTGCATTCTCATTTTACCTGAAATGTGAGCGATAAGGATATGCCCATTTTCAAGTTCTACACGAAACTGCGCATTCGAAAGTGCTTCCGTAATTACGCCGTCTTGTTCAATATGTTTCTGTTTAGCCATTAATTTATTTACAAATTATTGTTTGTTCTGGACAGTTTTGACTGCATAAGCCCATCATAATGATGATTTAGCAAATAAGTATTGATCTGCTGAACTGTATCTAGTATTACACCAACCATGATTAATAGTGATGTACCACCGAAGAACAGGGCAAATCTATCCGTTTGAACCAACGATCCATACACAAGTGCTGGAAGGATTGCAAAGATAGCCAAAAAGATTGAGCCGGGCAAAGTTATTTTTGAGAGAATATCATCCAGGTAATCGGCGGTTTCTTTACCGGGTCTGACCTTTGGAATTAGTCCTCCATTTCTCTTTAAATCATCTGCCATTTGATTTACCGGAATTGTAATTGCCGTGTAAAAGAAAGAAAAAATAATAATTAAGAGGGCAAAAAGAACATTGTATTGCCAACTGAACACATCTTTGAAACCTGCCAAGAAGGTATTAGAATCATCAACCTTAGTTAATAATCCCGGCACAAACATTAACGCTTGAGCAAAAATGATCGGCATTACACCCGCAGCATTTACTTTTAACGGAATCCATTGTCTGGCTCCCTGCATTAAATTTTTGTTAGCACCACCTCTCGCCTGTGCTCTACTTACATATTGGATTGGTATTTTTCTTACGGCGACTGATAAAATAATTGCCAGAAGAACCACCAACATCCAGAATAAGATTTCAATTAAAATCATGATCATACCAAAACCTCCTTTTCCAGTTTGAGTTGCAACTTCCTGAATGAAAGCGCCTGGAAAATCCGCTAAGATACCCACCATAATTAAGATAGAGATCCCGTTTCCGATTCCTTTATCTGTAATTTTTTCTCCTAACCACATTGCAAATACAGATCCTGCTACTAATATTACAATACTTGGCAACCAAAACATAATGGATTCCGGGTGAATGTAATAAGCTGAACCAAACTGTGCGTGTGGTAAAAACATTTGCGTGATAGAAGTAAGATAAGAAGGTGCTTGGATCAAACATACTGCAATGGTTAACCATCTTGTAATTTGATTCAACGTATTTCTTCCACTTTCTCCATCTTTCTGAAGTTTCTGTAGATAAGGAATTGCCATTCCCATTAATTGTACAATGATGGAAGCAGAGATGTAGGGCATAATACCTAATGCCATAATTGACGCTCTACTAAATGCACCCCCTGTAAAGGAAGACAGCAACCCAAGAAGACCAGCTCCTTGTTTATTGCCACCTTGATTTTGGTAGTTATCCAAAAGATTCCCTACTTCTGCCATGTTAATAGCGGGTAGGGAAATATAAGATGCGAATCTATACACGAGAATCATACCTAGAGTGAAAAGAATTTTCTCTCTGAGTTCTTTAAGACTCCAAATGTTTTTTAGTGTTTGTATAAATTCCTTCATTGTAAATTTTATAGAGTAATTGCTGTACCACCTGCTTTAGAAATTGCTTCTTCTGCAGATTTTGTGAATTTGTGTGCAGAGATTGAAATACCTGTTTTCAATTCGCCTCTACCCATGATCTTCACCATTTCGCTTTTTTTAGCCAATCCGTTTTCGATTAAAACTTCTCTACTGATTTCAGTGATATTTTTGGTATCAGCTAAAATCTGAAGGGTATCTACATTGATTGCTCTGTACTCTTTTCTGTTGATATTGGTAAAACCAAATTTAGGTAATCTTCTTTGCAAAGGCATTTGCCCCCCTTCAAAACCGATTTTCTGAGAATAACCAGCTCTTGCTTGCTGACCATTATGACCTTTCCCAGCTGTACCCCCTTTTCCACTTCCTTGTCCTCTACCGATTCTTTTCGTGCTGTGAGTAGAACCTGCTGCAGGTCTAATATTATTTAAATTCATTATTTTTAGATTTGAGATTTTAAGATTAGAGAAGAGAGATTTAAAAACTAAATCTCTTTTCCCCTGGTCTGTTTTCTATTTTACAACTTCTACTAGGTGACGTATTGCAGCTACCATACCCAGGATTGCTGGAGTATCATCATGCTCTACTACTTGGTGAAGTTTTTTTAATCCTAATGCTTCGAGCGTTCTCTTTTGAGTTTTGGTTCTACCAATAGCGCTTCTTACTTGTTTTACTTGAATTTTTGCCATTGTACTTTAATTAACCGTTAAACACTTTATCTAATGAAATACCTCTCAATTTAGCAATCTCTTCTGGTCTTCTGATATCCAATAATGCTTTGAAAGTAGCTTTCACAACATTATGTGGGTTAGAGGATCCTTTGGATTTAGAAAGAATATCTTTAATACCAGCAGCTTCTACTACCATACGAACTGTACCACCAGCAATTACACCAGTACCATGAGTTGCAGGTCTCAAGAAGATATCTGCACCACCGTATCTAGCGGAAGTTTGATGAGGAATTGTATGATTTACTACAGGAACTTTTACCAAGTTTTTCTTCGCATCTTCTACCGCTTTCGCAATAGCAGAAGCAACTTCCTTAGATTTACCTAAACCGAAACCTACAGTTCCAGCTTCATCTCCTACAACCACGATTGCAGAAAACCCGAAGGCTCTACCTCCTTTAGTTACTTTAGTAACTCTGTTAACTGAAACGAGACGATCTTTAAGTTCTAATCCTCCCGGTTTTATTTTTTCTATATTATCTAGTCCTAACATATTATCCGAAATTTATTGATTAGAATTTTAGTCCGCCTGCTCTCGCTCCATCAGCTAAAGCTTTCACTCTACCATGATAAACGAAACCGTTTCTATCGAACACTATATTTTCAATTCCAGCAGCGATAGCTTTTTCAGCAATTGCTTTACCTACTTCTGTGGAGATTTCTACTTTGTTACCTGAAGCTTTAAGCGCTCTAGAAGAGGCTGAAGCTAAAGTTTTACCATCTTTGTCATCAATCAATTGAGCGTAGATTTCTTTGTTACTTTTGTAAACAGATAGTCTAGGCAATTCTGCAGAGCCGGAAATTTTTCCTCTAACTCTTCTTTTGATTCTATTTCTTTTTTGTACTTTGGTTAGTGCCATTTTCTTAAATTTTAAAATTAAGCAGATTTACCAGCTTTACGTCTTACAATTTCTCCTACAAATCGAACTCCTTTTCCTTTGTAAGGCTCTGGTTTTCTGAAAGATCTAATTTTTGCGGCAACCATACCAAGTAACTGTTTGTCTAAAGATGACAAGGTGATCACTGGGTTTTTACCTTTTTCAGATAAAGTTTCTACCGTAATTTCTTTCGGTAGATCCAATACGATTCCGTGAGAGAATCCTAGAGACAAATCCAATCTATTACCTTGGTTAGATGCTCTGTATCCTACTCCTACAAGTTCCAATTGCTTACTCCATCCTGTGGCAGTTCCATGAATCATGTTATTGATTAACGCTCTGTAAAGACCGTGTAATGCTTTGTGTTGTTTAGATTCTGACGGTCTGTCTAAAGTTAGAACTCCGTCTTCTTGTTTAATAGTGATTCCTTCTTGTAATTGCTGTGTAAGTTCGCCTTTCGGTCCTTTCACAGTTACCAAGCCGTCTTTTTC
Organism: Chryseobacterium sp. MP_3.2; assembly: GCF_035984805.1. NCBI lineage: Bacteria > Pseudomonadati > Bacteroidota > Flavobacteriia > Flavobacteriales > Weeksellaceae > Chryseobacterium > Chryseobacterium sp. MP_3.2. The sequence continues at coordinate 10,486 of NZ_JAXCHW010000011.1, forward strand.
GGTTACGGTAACATTAGCGGGAATTTCTATAATTGCTTTACCAATTCTTGACATTTTCCTTTGATTATTAATTAATAAACATAGCAGATTACTTCTCCACCAACTTTTTCTTGTCTGGCTTTTTTATCTGTCATTACTCCTTTCGAAGTAGAGATAATAGCCACGCCCAAACCGTTTAATACTCTAGGCAGTTCACCTGATCCTTTGTATTGTCTTAGACCTGGTCTAGAAGCTCTTTGGATGCTTTTGATAATTGGTCTACTGGTTTGTTTGTCATACTTCAAAGCGATTTTGATGTTTCCTTGAACAGCGTTATCTTCGAACTTGTAGTTCAAAATATAACCTTGATCAAATAAAATCTTTGTAATCTCCTTTTTGATTTTCGATGCAGGAATGTCCACCACTTTGTGGCCTGCGCTTTGTGCGTTCCTTACTCTGGTTAGGAAATCTGAAATTGGATCTGTTACCATTTTTCTATTTTAAATTATTGGTTTGTGATGAGCAGTTTTGAAAGAGATTTTGGATTAAAGAGCCAAGAACCAAGATTATAAAGTCTCGGATCTGGCGTCTTGTTTCTTTTGTCTAGATCAACTTGATCACCTCGATTGTTCTAAATTATTACCAACTTGCTTTTTTCACTCCCGGGATCAGACCGTTATTGGCCATTTCTCTGAATGTTACTCTAGAAAGACCGAATGTTCTCATGTAACCTCTTGGCCTTCCTGTTAATTTACATCTGTTGTGTAGTCTAACTGGTGAAGCATCTTTCGGCAATTTTTGTAAACCAAGATAATCCTTAGCCTCTTTTAAAGCTTTTCTTTTCTCAGCATATTTTGCTACCGTAGCTTCTCTTTTGCGCTCACGCGCTTTCATTGATTCTTTTGCCATCTTTTAGTTCTTTTTGAAAGGCATACCGAAATGCGTTAATAATGATTTGGCCTCTTTGTCAGTTTTAGCAGAAGTAACGAAAGTAATGTCCATCCCTTGGATTTTCTTCACTTTGTCAATTGCAATCTCTGGGAAGATGATTTGCTCAGTAATCCCTAAGTTGTAATTTCCTCTACCATCAAAACCGTCTGCTTTGATACCAGAAAAATCTCTAATTCTTGGTAATGCGGAAGCGGTAAGTCTGTCTAAGAATTCATACATCTGATTTCCTCTCAAAGTAACTCTGGCACCAATTGGCATCCCTTTTCTTAATTTGAAAGCAGCTTCATCTTTCTTAGAGATTGTTCCTACAGCTTTTTGTCCTGTAATCGCGGTTAATTCTTCTACTGCATAGTCAACAATTTTTTTGTCAGCTGAGGCAGCACCCAAACCTTGCGATACTACGATTTTCATCAATTTAGGAACCTGCATTACAGATTTATACCCAAATTCTTCCATCATACCGGGAACAATTTTCTCTTTATATATTTGTTTTGGTCTTGCTATATATTCCATCTTCTGTTGTATTATAAAGTTTCTCCGGTTGATTTAGCAACTCTTACTTTTTTATCACCATCAACCTTAGATCCTGTTTTCGTTCCCTTACCGTCTTTATCGATAAGCATAACATTAGAAATATGGATGGATGCTTCTTTTTCTACAATTCCGCCTTGTGGATTACCTGCAGATGGTTTAGTATGTTTTTTAACAATATTTAAACCTGCGATAATAACTCTAGCATCTTTGCCTTCTTTTCTGATCACTTCTATAACCTCACCTGTTTTACCTTTAATTTCTTTCTTACCGGTAGTGATGATTACGTTATCTCCTCTTTTGATTTTTAACTTTGTCATTTTTGTAAATTTTAAAATTAAAGTACTTCTGGAGCTAATGAAATGACTTTCATATATTCTTTATCTCTTAGTTCACGGGCAACTGGTCCGAAAACGCGGGTTCCTCTCATTTCACCTGTAGCGTTTAAAAGAACACAAGCATTGTCGTCAAATTTGATGTATGATCCATCTTTTCTTCTTACAGCTTTTTTAGTTCTTACTACTACGGCTTTAGAAATAGTTCCTTTTTTCGCAGTTCCTTGTGGTGTAGAATCCTTGATAGTAACTACTACTTTATCACCAACGGAAGCATATCTTCTTCTGGTTCCTCCCAGAACTCTAATAACAAGTACTTCTTTTGCACCTGTGTTATCAGCAACTTTTAATCTTGATTCTGTTTGTAACATTACTTAGCTTTTTCAATGATTCTTACTAATCTCCATCTTTTACTTTTACTTAAAGGTCTTGTTTCAGTAATTAATACTGTATCTCCTTCAGTACACTCATTGTTCTCATCATGAGCGGTATATTTTTTCGTTTTTAAAACGAATTTACCATACATTGGGTGTTTCACTCTCGTAGTTTCACTTACAACAATGGTCTTTTCCATTTTATTGCTGGAAACAATTCCGATTCTTTCTTTTCTTAAATTTCTATCCATGATAAAATGAAATTCTTATTGTTGTTTTAGTGTTAATTCAGTTTCCAAACGAGCGATTGTTTTTCTCATATCTCTAATTTGAATAGGATTGTCAATCGGGCTGATTTTGTGAGCCATTTTCATTTTATTGAAATCAGTTCTTAATTCAGCAAGTTTGTTTTGAACGTCTCCTGCGCTTAGATTTTTGATGTCAGCTTTTTTCATTTCTTAAAGATTATTGAGGTTGAACAAAATCGTTAGCAACTACAAATCTTGTAGTAACAGGAAGTTTTTGAGCTGCTAAACGAAGTGCTTCTTTGGCAACTTCATAAGGAACACCTCCCACTTCAAACATAATTTTACCAGGTTTCACTACAGATACCCAATATTCTACAGCACCTTTACCTTTCCCCATCCTTACTTCGGCTGGTTTTTTAGTAATAGGCTTATCTGGAAATATTTTGATCCATAATTGACCTTCTCTTTTCATATATCTTGTAGCTGCGATACGCGCTGCTTCAATTTGTCTTGCAGTGATCCAAGCACCTTCATTGGCTTTGATCCCGAAAGTTCCGTAGGCAAGTTGGCTCCCTCTTTGAGCAACTCCCTTCATTTTCATCTTGTGAACTTTACGGAATTTGGTTCTTCTTGGTTGTAACATAATTTCTAGGAATTTTAGATTTTAGATTTTAGATTTTAAAAAAGTAACGGTCATTTAAAAAGTGTCCTCCAAAATTTCATTAATTATTTTCTATCTCTTGGTCTTCTATCTCCTCTGTCCGATCTTTCATTGCGATCATTACGATCGTTTCTGTCTCCTCTTCCAGCAGGTCCTTTTTTCTGTTGTCCTACTAATGGCATAAGATCTCTTTTACCATAAACTTCTCCTTTCATGATCCAAACCTTCACTCCTAATTTTCCGTATTGAGTTAATGCCTCACCAATGTGGTAATCAATATCTGCACGGAAAGTTGATAATGGGATTCTTCCTTCTTTGAAGTTTTCACTTCTTGCCATCTCCGCTCCGTTTAATCTACCGGAAATCTGAACTTTAATTCCTTCAGCTCCCATTCTCATGGTACTTTGAATAGACATTTTCACGGCTCTTCTGTAAGAAATACGGTTTTCGATTTGTTTAGCGATACTGTCTGCAACTAATACTGCATCCAGTTCTGGTCTTTTAATTTCGAAGATATTGATCTGGATGTCTTTATCCGTGATCTTTTTTAATTCTTCTTTTAGTTTGTCAACTTCCTGACCGCCTTTACCAATGATTAAACCGGGTCTTGCTGTAGTAATTGTAACTGTGACTAATTTTAAAGTTCTTTCGATATAAATTCTAGAGATTCCTCCTTTTGACAAACGAGCCTCTAAATATCTTCTGATCTTATAATCTTCGGCGATTCTGTCTCCAAAATCTTTTCCGCCATACCAGTTGGAATCCCATCCTCTGATGATACCTAATCTGTTACCTATTGGATTTGTTTTCTGTCCCATGCCTTGATTAATTAGTTTCTTTGTTACCTAAAATTAAAGTGATGTGGTTTGATCTTTTTCTGATTCTATGACCTCTACCTTGTGGGGCTGGTCTTAGTCTCTTCAATTGTCTCGCACTGTCTACCATAATCTCTTTTACGATTAAGTTTGCTTCTTCAATATCCGCACCTTCATTTTTCAATTGCCAGTTAGCCATTGCAGAAAGTAAAACTTTTTCTAACTTGTTAGAAGCGTCTTTTTTGGAAAATTTAAGGATTGCCAAAGCTTTGTCCACTTCAACTCCTCTGATGATATCAGCAACTAATCTCATCTTTCTTGGGGAAGATGGGCAATCATTATGTAAAGATTTAGCCACATCTTGGTTTGCTATTTTACGTGCTAATGCACTTTCTCTCTTTCTTGATCCCATGATTATCTACCTCCTTTATTTTTGTTACCACCGTGACCTCTGAAAGATCTTGTCGGAGAAAATTCACCTAACTTGTGACCAACCATATTCTCAGTAACATATACAGGGATAAAAGATTTACCGTTGTGTACTGCGATGGTTTGTCCTACGAAGTCCGGGGAGATCATAGATGCTCTGGACCAAGTTTTAATTACTGTCTTTTTATTAGACTCTATATTTGTCTGAACCTTCTTATCTAAAGTATGATGGATGAAAGGTCCTTTTTTAAGTGATCTTGCCATAATTATTTTCTTTTAGATATAATGAATCGGTTAGACGCTTTATTTTTGTTTCTCGTTTTGAAGCCTTTTGATGGCTGTCCATTTCTGGATCTTGGGTGCCCGCCAGAAGATTTACCTTCACCACCTCCCATTGGGTGATCTACAGGGTTCATCACTACTGGTCTTGTTCTAGGTCTTCTTCCTAACCATCTGCTTCTACCTGCTTTACCGGAAACGGTAAGTTGGTGGTCAGAGTTAGAAACGGAACCAATCATTGCCATACATTCTGAAAGAATCATTCTAGATTCACCAGAAGGCAATTTGATGATTACGTATTTTTTATCACGGGAAGTTAACTGTGCTGAAGATCCTGCACTTCTTGCCATTATTGCTCCTTGACCAGGACGCAATTCAATACAAGAAATAACAGTTCCTAAAGGAATGTTTTTTAACTTCATTGCATTACCAATTTCTGGTTCTGCAGATTCCGCGGCGATTACTTTCTGGTCTACTTTAATACCGTTTGGAGCGATGATATATCTCTTCTCTCCATCTGTATATTCTACTAGCGCGATGAAAGCAGTTCTGTTTGGATCATACTCAACAGTCATTACCGTACCTTCAACATCAAGCTTGTTTCTCTTGAAGTCGATAATTCTGTATTTTTGTTTGTGTCCACCTCCGGTGTAACGCATGGTCATTTTACCAGTATTGTTACGACCACCTGACTTACTAATACCAACGGTTAGAGACTTCTCTGGTTTGTTGGTAGTAATTTCCTCAAAGTTGTTTACAACTCTGAATCTCTGTCCCGGGGTGATAGGTTTTAATTTTCTAACAGACATTACGATTGTTTATATTTATTAATTTGCAAAAATATCAATCACTTCTCCTTCTGCAAGAGAAACAACTGCTTTTTTCAATTTGTTGGTTTTCCCAACCTGTAATCCTTTTTTGGTGTTTTTCGAAGAAACCTTCGGAGCATAAATCATTGTTCTAACGTCTGCTACTTTTACACCGTAAGCTACTTCTACTGCTTTTCTAATTTGGATTTTATTCGCTTTAGGGTCAACTAAAAAAGAATAAGCTCCTCTTAGGTCAGTAAGATAGTTGGCTTTTTCTGAAATGATCGGTTTGATTATAATAGACATGATTTATTTTCTTAAATTTTCCTGGAATTTTTCTATTGCACCTTCTAAAAAGATAATCTCTCCTGCATGTACTAAATCGTAAGAACTGATCTCATTATAAGTCAATACTTTAGTTTTAGGTAAATTTCTAGAGGATAGGTATACATTTTTGTTAGCTTCTGGTAAAATATACAATGATTTTTTACCTTCAAATCCTAATGCATTATTTAAGTTGATAAATTCTTTTGTCTTAGGAGCATCAAAATTGAATGCTTCTAATACTTTAATTGAATTATCTCTCATCTTTGCAGATAGAACAGATTTTTTTGCTAATCTTTTTAGAGATTTATTTAATTTAAATCTATAGTCTCTTGGTTTTGGACCGAATACACGGCCACCACCTTTGAATAATGGATTCTTAATATCTCCGTATCTAGCAGATCCTGAACCTTTTTGTTTCTTAAGTTTCTTGGTAGATCCTGCAATTTCACTTCTTTCTTTCGATTTGTGAGTCCCTTGTCTCTGTGCCGCAAGATATTGCTTCACTTCTAAGTAAACCGCGTGCTGATTTGGCTCTAATCCGAAGATCGCTTCGTCCAAAGTTACTTTTCTTCCGGTTTCCTTTCCTGATGTATTTAATACTACTAATTCCATTTTCTAATAATTACATAAGAATTTTTCGCTCCCGGAACAGCACCTTTTACTACTAAAAGATTTTGTTCTTCATCTACTCTTAACACTTGTAGGTTTTGTACAGTAACTTGTTTACCACCCATTCTCCCTGCCATACGCATTCCTTTGAATACACGAGAAGGATCGGAACCTGCACCGATAGAACCTGGAGCTCTTAATCTGTTGTGCTGTCCGTGAGTTGCTTGCATTACCCCCGCAAAGTTGTGTCTTTTTACAACCCCTTGGAAACCTTTACCTTTTGAAGTTCCTGTAACATCAACATATTCGCCTTGAGCAAATAAATCAACTTTCACTTCATCTCCTACGCTTAATTTGTCTACAAATTCATGATAGAATTCTACCAATTTAGCTTTTGGAGTAGAACCAGCCTTTTTAAAATGACCAGCTAACGCTTTTCCAACGTTCTTTTCACTCTTGTCATCGAAACCTAGTTGAGCAGCTTTGTACCCATCCTTTTCTTTGGTTCTGACCTGTAAAACCGCACATGGACCTGCTTGAATAACTGTACACGGCATGTTTTTGCCGTTTTCGTCAAACAAAGAAGTCATACCGATTTTTTTACCAATAATACCTGACATTATTTATATATATCTATTTAAGTTCTGTTTTATCAATAAAGGGTTTAGTGATTTCTACTTTTGAAATAGGCGCACTTCTTCCTTAAATTGAGTGTGCAAATGTATGAAGAAATTTTTAATTGACAAACAGGGACTTAATAATATTTTTGAATTTTCCCAAAAATTATTAAGATGCAATAATCAACTTCGATAAAGTTTAAAAATGCATATAGAAATTCAAAACATTTAAAGACTATTTAACTAGTAATTGCGCTACATAAAAATGAAAATTTTGAAAATAACATTTCACTGAGTAAAATTCTAAATGATCATCATTGTCAACTATAGGATCAATAAATTTAGTCCATTTTTGATTATAGATTAACTATTTTACGTACTTTTACATTTATGCTTACTTTTATATAGTTATTGGCACTTATAATCTGAATTTATTTTTATAATATTATGGATTAGGAAACATTCAAACACAACATACCATGAAAAACTAACTTTAATTATCGCCGTGCTTCTATTAGCTTCCTGCACCAAAAAAGAAGAAGCTGCTAAAATGGACACTTCCGACTCTAGTGCCAAAATGGACTATCCCTATAAAATAGAGAAACCCGATAACTGGGAGATCGGTTCTTCAGAAAACACAATGGTTGCATTGCAAGCCTTAAAAGCTTGGGAAGACGGAAATGTAGATCAAACTTTAAAATTTTTCGGAGATTCTATTCATCTAAAGTTCGATGGACTTGATAAGAAAATATCTAATGATAGTTTAAAAATTTTCTTTACGGAAAATAGAAATAAATTTAAAAGCATAAAAGAACGCGTAGAAGATTGGGAATCTGTAATATCAAAAGACAAGTCCGAAGAGTGGGTAACATTATGGTATACCGATATTCCTGAAACGCAAGCGGGAGTACTAGATTCTATAGACATTGTAAATGACTTTAAATTAAAAGATGGTAGAATTATTCGAATCGATCAGTATACTAGAAAACTAAACTAATTTTTCTTTATTACTTTAGAAATACCCATCCTTAATTTATTTAACGATGGTTTTTTTTTGTAATTTAGATTACGTTCATATTTTCTGCAATCATTTAATTTCAATATTTAAAAATATTTATAATCGGTGTTTGCTATTTGTGGGATGTCTTTAAATTTATGCCATGAAACGTATTTTCATTTTATTTCTTTTCTCTGTTTTATTTTCTTGCACTCCCGCAGAAAATCATACTTACTCGTTCTATTATTGGCGCAGTACCCTAAATTTAAGTACCGTCGAAAAGGCAGCCCTGGAAAAATCACCAACTTCCTATCTATATACCCATTTTTTTGATATCGATAAAATTGATGGAAAATTTCAACCCGTTGGATTAATTACGAAAAATGAAACATTTGAAACCTCTAAAAAAATAATCCCCGTTGTTTATATTAAAAATGAAGTCTTCTATGATATTACGATAAAGGAAATTAATTTTTTGGCTAAAAATGTTTCCACGTTGATTCAAAAAAAGCAAAAAGAGTTTGGCTTTCAGTCCACAAACGAAATACAAATAGATTGCGATTGGACGGCGGGAACCAATAAGGAATATTTTGAATTTCTAAAACAACTTCAAGATATTTCTCAAGTACAAATTACGTGTACGATTAGAATTCATCAGGTAAAAAACAGAACTCTATCTGGAGTTCCGCCGGTGCATAAAGTGTACCTTATCTGCTACTCCACACCTTCTCTCCAATGTAATGCTGGAAAAAAGATTTTAGATGTGCCGACTTTGGAGAAATATCTAGGAAATGTGGATCGCTATCCTTTAGACATTGATGTTGCGCTTCCTATAAATTCTTACGGAACCGTGACGAATGTTTTTGGCGACAAAGAACTCATTGATTCTATTTCTTTAGAAGATTTGAAGCATGCGGATTTTAAAACAGTCACCGAAAATATGGTGGAAATTAAAAAAGATGGTTTTCACTTTGGAAAAAAACTGAGTAATGGTTCGAAAATTAAGGTAGAAGTAAATTCTGATGCGCAATTGAATGAAGTGAGGAAGTATTTAGATTTTAAACTGGGGTCCTACAATATTATCTACTACCATTTAGATGATCATTTTCTAAAAAACAGAAAATTATAATAGTTAATCAAGTGCTAAACATGAATGGAGACGGAACCTATTTTATTTTGGGTAGTGAATCGCTTTGTTGAGTTCAAGCGGATTATTTTCTCTCCGAGTTCTTGCTTGCATCCTTAAATTTAATTCCTTAAACTGTTCTAAACTCTTAATCTCAGTTCCCATAACGGAGAATTTTGTTTGACCATTACTTTTTTTAAAATCTTCGCGAAACTCTTGCAGTGGATCATTGTACATCTCTAAAAGTTTCCTGTGTAAAATCTTTTCGGTAATTATAAGTGGTTTTTGACCTCCAAAAGTATCTAAAAAGTCTACCGTATTTGCAGTAGAACTTAAGTGATAGCTTTTCACCAAACTAAAGCTGAAATTATTCCGATCATCAGAAATTTCAAAAATTAATCCCGGAAGTCCGCGGAATTTGTACGGCCCTTCATTGATGTTCATCTCGGTATTGAACCAAGCGGTCCAATTTCTTCCACCAAAATCTGTTGTCGCTTTTTGCAACTGATATACACCACGAGTTTTGGTTTCATTGGATAATTTCCAAATAACTTCATCCTTGGTTTCATAGGCGAAAAAATCATTAAGCAAAATGTAGTTTAGATTTGTATTGGAATTATTTTTTCTACTGATTGCAGGAAGGGTTTCATCCCACACGAAGTTCATATTATTCCTGATCTTATTCAATGAATCATTTTCCGCATAAGCGTAAGGATAGAATTTTACGTCATTTGGATTAACATCCAATATCATATTTTCTTTGGTAAATTCTTTTGCCAGTGAATCAGATTTAAATTGAAATTCATAGATAAATCGATGTGTTTGGCCAGAAAAAAAGAGTGGAAAAAGGAGGGTTATATATTTCATTACCATTACACTATTGAAATTTACTAAGCATTAAAGCCAAATTATAACTTTTGTTTCAATCTCTTTCTATTCCAAGATAAATTCATCTTTCAATAATTTTACTATTTTAGGATATAAAGGATCATCACTCTCATAAAATCTTTTGAGAAGTCTTAGTTGATCTGTGAAGGTGTTTGCGGTAGTAAATTTTAGTTTATTTCCGGTTGTAGAATTTTTGTCTGTTGCCTCGCCTTTCAGAAAATTTCCTTCTTCATTGAGAATTAAGAGAAATGTATCCGGATTGTAGGTTGATGTTCCTTTGATCACTTTTACCTCTTGATCTTTCGGAATCACATTAATAAAAATAGAATCGTCAATAAGTTCAAATTCTGCTATGCTATAAAACTCTACTATTCTATCATCATATCTAATCCTAATGGTAGCTTCTGATGTTTTATTCGTAGAAATTTTATCCGTAATCAGCATTACCTCATATTTAAAATCCGAAGTCATAAATTCTAAAAAATCTACTCCATCAGGATTTCGTACTTGGGAAGTTCCAAATATAGAAAGAAGCATGCACCATAAGAAAGTTAATTTGTAGAGCATAATGGGAGTTATTTAAAAATAATCTTCTAAAATTAATAAAAAATATTGACTCAATAGCAGACAGGAAATTTTTTGAAAACTGTTAACTGAGTAAAGTTTTAGAAAAAACAGAATTAATCTGGTGTTCTTGTCTGGCAACAATCATTTCTACCGCAACTTTTCCCAATTTCCGAATCTTTTGGTTTTCTGCCGTGTTCTTTTTCAAACTGTGTGGCTAAATATAACTTAATCCGATCTGGGGATTTTCTGTTGGCTTCATCCATCAGTTTGGAAATGGAGAGGTTATCTACTTTCTTATCACCCGTTAAGAGGAACAATTCTTTACGCAAGTTTTGAAAAAGAGTTTTCAAATATGCATCATGGTTTTTTTCATCGCGCAGGAAAACCGACATTTTATATGGATAAACCTGTTCATAGCGTTTACCTAAATTTTTTGCATCCTCAGCAGAAATGAGCAAATGTGCACCCACTCTTTCCCAGCCATAGCTGATTTTAAACTGCGCCAATCGCGACTGTTCCCAGTTGCCAAATTCTGCCATTAAAACTACGCTTAAAGAATCTGTGTATTTTTTTCCAATTACTCTGGAGGCGATGAATTGATTTTTTACAACAGATTCCTGGAATGTTTTATCGGAGATTTTGATTTTAAAATCTTTGTCTAAATATTTATAAGGATAGGTGAGATAATCAATCACTTTATAATTTGCAGGTGCAGCATCTGAAGTTTGCCCATATATAAAAGCAGAAAAAACAAAGAGACAAAATGTGAAAAAATTTCTCATAAGTGAATTTTAATTTGCGGTAAAAATAATCAAATAATTTAAAAGAAAGAATTTCTTAAAGAAAGAAGCTTTAAAATAGAAAAAGATTCCCACTCTTTGGAAAAGATCTTTAATATAAAGTAGACTTGTTCAAGTCACGGTGAAATAGTGTCTCTTCATCATACTTTAATTTCTGGGTCAATAACTCAGGAAATATTTCTAAATTGAGCCGACTGCTCTGCCAAGTAAATTATGAAGCAAAAAATTTAAGTCGGAAATTCTACTAAAACATAATCTGCAATTCCCGAAATTGAATATTTTATAAACAAGAGGAAATCTGCTCTTTAATCTTTTCTATCAATATAATATATTTTGCGTTATTATCCCTTAAGTTGAGATAAAAGATGTTAATTTGCAACTAAATACACTTGTGCTGGAATATTCTGCAAAGAATTTCAAATATAGGCTGTTTGCGAAATATACGTGTCAATTATAATACGATTTTCAGATCTCGGAATAACTATTATATAATGGTAAAAATTGCTAGTACGAATATCTAAAAAAATAATACGATGAAAATAAAATTACTTAAGTTCTTTACTTTATTATTTGTGAGCTTTAGTTATGCTCAAACACCTTGTACATCTGGATTTGCAGGTGTTTATCCGTGTGATGAAATTGATCTAATGTCAAGATTGACCTTAACTCAGCTGGGAGGAACTGCATCAACAGAAGGTAATGATTGTTGGGGTTGGACTGATCCCGTTAACGGAAGAGAATACGCCATCATCGGAACTACCACACATACCGCCTTTGTGGATATTACAAACCCAACGACACCAATATATTTAGGAAAAATAAATTCGCGAAATAATGTAAGTAGCATTTGGCGCGATATAAAGGTTTACAAAAATTATGCTTTTATAGTAAGCGAAGCAGCTGGTCATGGCATACAAATTTTTGATTTAACACGTTTAAGAACGGTGACAACACCTGTTGTTTTTACTCCTGATGCACTCTATAGTGGTTTCGGAAATTGCCACAATATCGCTATAAATGAAACCTCAGGTTTTGCCTATTGCATAGGAACAAATACCTTTGGAGGAGGACCTCGTGTTGTGAATATTCAAAATCCTTTAAATCCAGTTTTTTCTTTTGGCTATGCTAATGCGGGATATTCCCACGACGCTCAAATTGTGACTTACAACGGTCCTGATATAAACTACACTGGTCAGGAAATATTTTTTGGTGCCAATGAGAACGAGGTTGTCATTATGAATGTAACAAATAAAGCTAACCCAGTAATATTATCAAGCTTCACCTACAGCAATGTAAGTTATACCCATCAAGGTTGGCTTACACCAGACCAAAAATATTTTATTGTAGGAGATGAAGAAGACGAGGTTACTTTTGGAAATAATACCCGTTCTATTATTGTTGATCTAACAAGCTTAGACAATCCTGCATTGAAGGGTCAATACTTTGGGCCTACTGCTGCAATTGACCACAATGGATATACCAAAGAAAATGAATTTTATTTAGCAAACTACACCGCTGGTTTGCGTATATTGAATACATCAAATATTAATGGATCAGGTACAATGAATGAGGTAGGCTATTTTGATACCTATCCATCTAATAATGTAAATCAATTTAATGGTGCCTGGAGTAATTATCCATATTTTCCGAGTGGTAATGTTATTATAAGTGATATAGAAAGGGGACTATTCATTGTTCGAAAAAAACCAATATTGGGAACGTCGGAATTTGAAACCAAAGAATTTAAAATCTATCCAAATCCGGCTAAAAATAGTTTCTCTATTCAGTCTAAAATTGACATTGAAGAACTTGTAATTTATAATTCTGTAGGACAACTGGTGAAAAAATTTGCAAAAAGTAAGAATTACGATATTTCGGGTTTACCTAAAGGAGTTTATTTTATTTCCATCAATAATGAAAATAAAGAGAAATTAATAATCGAATAAAAAGTCGTTAAGTTTAAAACAACTGCGGTGGCTTAAATTGTGTTTACAATTTTACTTTTCTGCTGTAAAAGTGATCTCTTCCACCAGAATAAAGGAGCTAAAACTACTACTGTGGAAGCATTTAATTTTATCCTAGCCCCGATTGAAGCGGCATTCTTTTTATTTTTTTTCTCAAAAAATATAAAAAGATATAGTGGACAGCGCGTGTGATCTTTGGGAGGAAAAATAATGTTCTTGCTTCTTGAAATGCAACTCACAGATTTCACAGATCTGCGCTGATTTTAATTTTCTTTGACTGTAAACTTTGTCAAAGATTTAGAACTTTGACAAAGTAAAAAATCCCTAATCTTTCGAAAAGGGATTAATATTTAGTACGTGTTGTTAAAAAACTTCGGTCTTTAAACCTCCACCTTTTAACGGCATCATCATACTTTGATTTCTACGTCAACTCCTGAAGGAAGTTCTAATTTCATTAAAGCATCTACTGTTTTAGAAGAAGAGGAATAGATATCCATCAATCTTTTGTGTGCAGACAATTGAAATTGCTCTCTTGCTTTTTTGTTTACGTGCGGAGATCTTAGTACAGTGAAGATTCTCTTATTGGTTGGCAAAGGGATTGGTCCGTTTACAACAGCACCTGTAGCTTTTACCGTTCTTACGATTTTCTCAGCAGATTTATCTACTAAACTGTAATCGTAAGATTTTAATTTTATTCTGATTCTTTGTGACATTTTAATTTAGATTTAAGATTAACCTCTTGCTTTTGCAATAATTGCTTCTGCAACGTTTGTAGGAGCCGGCTCATATTTTTCAAATTCCATAGAAGAGGTTGCTCTTCCTGAAGAAAGTGTTCTTAGAGTGGTTACATACCCGAACATTTCTGAAAGTGGAACAAATCCTTTGATTACTTTCGCGTTGTTACGATCATCCATTCCATTGATAGTTCCCCTTCTTTTGTTAAGGTCACCTACAATATCTCCCATGTATTCTTCCGGAGTCACTACTTCAATTTTCATGATCGGCTCCATGATTACAGGTTTTGCTTTTTTACCAGCTTCTCTGAATCCAATTTTCGCCGCTAATTCAAAAGATAATGCATCGGAATCCACTGGGTGGAAAGACCCATCTTTTAACACAATTTTAAAGCCTTCAACTTCAAAACCAGCTAATGGACCGTTCTTCAAACATTCTTTAAATCCTTTTTCTACAGCCGGTACAAATTCTTTTGGAACGTTACCACCTTTAATCTCGTTTACAAATTCCAAACCTGGTTTGCCATCTGTAGCCGGTCCAATGGTGAAAACGATATCTGCAAATTTACCACGACCACCAGATTGTTTTTTGTAAACTTCTCTGTGATTGGCTGTCTCCGTAAGATTTTCTTTGTACTCCACTTGAGGTTGCCCTTGGTTTACTTCAACTTTGAATTCTCTTCTCATACGATCAACAAGAATATCTAGGTGAAGTTCACCCATTCCTGAAATGATGGTTTGACCAGAAGCCTCATCAGTTTTAACCTGGAAAGTAGGATCTTCTTCCGCTAATTTAGCCAAAGCGTTCCCCATTTTATCTTGATCAGCTTTAGTTTTTGGTTCAACCGCGATACCAATTACTGGATCTGGGAAAACCATAGATTCTAAAACGATAGGATGTTTCTCATCGCACAAAGTATCCCCTGTTTTGATGGATTTAAATCCTACTGCTGCGCCAATATCTCCTGCTTCAATATATTCTACAGGATTCTGCTTGTTCGCATGCATTTGGTAAATACGAGAAATTCTTTCTTTGTTACCAGATCTTGTGTTCAAAACATAAGAACCTGCATCTAATCTTCCGGAATAAGCTCTGAAAAATGCTAATCTACCTACAAAAGGATCGGTCGCAATTTTAAAGGCCAATGCAGCGAAAGGCTCTGTAACACTAGGTTTTCTTGTAACTTCTAACTCAGTATCAGGATTAGTTCCTACGATATCATCTTTATCCATAGGAGAAGGAAGATATTTACAAACTGCATCCAACATAAACTGCACCCCTTTATTTTTAAAGGAAGAACCACAAGTCATTGGAATAATAGATAAATCAATAGTTGCTTTTCTCAAAGCTTCATTAATTTCGTCTTCTGAAATTGAGTCTGGATCTTCGAAGAATTTCTCCATCAAAGTATCATCATAATCTGCAACAGCTTCTACTAATTTCTCTCTGTATTCCAGCACTTCAGCTTTCATGTCTTCCGGAATTGGCACTACTTCATAAGTTGCACCTTGTCCTTCTTCATCCCAAACAATTGCTCTGTTTTTGATTAAATCTACAACACCTTTAAATGTTTCTTCAGCACCAATTGGTAAAACAATAGGAACTGCATTAGAACCTAACATTTCTTTCACCTGATTTACTACCATTAAAAAATCTGCACCTTGACGGTCCATTTTATTTACGAAACCAAGTCTCGCTACGCTGTAGTTATCAGCTAATCTCCAGTTAGTTTCAGATTGTGGCTCAACACCATCTACTGCTGAAAACAAAAACACCAAACCGTCTAAAACTCTTAAAGATCTGTTTACCTCAACCGTAAAATCTACGTGTCCAGGAGTATCAATAATGTTAAAGTGATAAGGTTTAGATTCTGGCAATAGTTTCCCTTGCGTTGTTGGAAAATTCCATTCACAAGTAGTTGCTGCAGAAGTAATAGTAATACCTCTTTCTGCTTCCTGCTCCATCCAGTCCATTGTAGAAGCACCATCATGTACTTCTCCAATTTTGTGATTAACTCCGGTGTAGAATAAAATTCTTTCTGTAGTGGTGGTTTTCCCTGCATCAATGTGCGCAGCGATACCGATGTTTCTTGTTAATTTAAGATCTCTTGCCATTTCAGATTAGAATTTAAAGTGTGAAAATGCTTTGTTTGCTTCAGCCATTCTGTGAGTGTCTGTTTTCTTTTTATACGCAGCACCTTCTTCTTTAGCAGCAGCGATAACTTCAGAGGCTAATTTCTGAGCCATTGATTTATCGTTTCTTGCTTTTGAATATTTGATTAACCATTTCATGGCCATAGAAATTTTTCTATCAGCACGAATTGGCATTGGAATTTGGAAGTTAGCACCACCGATTCTGCGTGAACGTACTTCTACGTGCGGCATTACGTTAGTTAAAGCATCTTTCCAAATCTCTAATGATTCTTTTTCGTTTTCTCCTTTCTTTGCTTCTACGATATCCATTGCATCATAGAAAATTTTGAATGCGATGGATTTTTTACCATCGTACATCAAATTGTTTACAAATCTTGTTACCAGTTGATCACTAAATTTAGGATCCGGTAACAACGGTCTTTTTTTCGCTTTTGTCTTTCTCATTGTTTCGTTTCTTAAAAATTAATGATTACTTTTTCTTACCTTTTGCTGGTGCTGCAGCTGCCTGACCTGGTTTTGGTCTTTTGGCTCCGTATTTAGATCTTCTTTGAGTTCTACCAGCTACACCTGCGGTGTCCAAAGCTCCACGAACAATGTGATAACGTACTCCCGGTAGGTCTTTCACCCTTCCGCCTCTAACCAATACTATCGAGTGCTCCTGTAAATTATGTCCTTCGCCCGGGATATAGGCGTTAACTTCTTTACCGTTTGAAAGTCTTACCCTTGCAACTTTTCTAAGTGCAGAGTTAGGTTTCTTAGGTGTGGTAGTATATACTCTTGTACATACACCTCGTCTTTGTGGACAAGATTCAAGGGCAGCCGATTTGCTCTTCTTGGCAAGCGAGACTCTTCCTTTTCTTACTAATTGTTGAATAGTAGGCATTAAATTGCTTTTTATTTTAGGGGGCAAAATTAAGAAATTATTTTCTAACTCACAAACACAACTGAGTATTTAAATTCTAGAAATATTTTATTCTGTAATGGTCTGTTCTTGAACTTATTCCAAAACCAACTCAGAGGTATAAAGCACTGAAGATTTCTCTGGTATGGTGTCATATTTCAGCCATTTAATCTTCGGATTTACTGTTCCTGCAACACTTTGCTTAATAGATCCTTTTTGAGAATTGGTATGTTGATATTGATATGATTTCTTTAAAATAGGAATTTCATATGTGGTTGTAATTTTTTCGGCTTGCTCATTATCAAATAAATATTTTTTAGCTTCGAACTTGGGCATCTGAGCAGCAATTTGCGCTTTGTTTCTCAAATAATTCTCTGGAATTTTTAAACTGTATAACGTTAGAAACACAAGAAAGAAAGATCCAACTCTGAAGATTAACTTATCAGATTTTAAATCGGCATAATATATAAGGAGAAAAGAAAAGAAGAGACAAAAATTGGCCGCAGCAAGCATTCGAACATTCATTTCTTCTATTTGCTGAAATAATCCTGAAACAAATAATGCCAAAGTATAAATTACAGCAATGGACCAAAGAAGATGATGAAAGTTTAAATTAATTAAAGATCGCTTCCTTTTATATAAGGTCAGAAGGTATTTTAATATAAAGACATCAATAATCATAATTAAAACTTGGAAAGCAATGCTACCGAAACTATTGGAAGCTGGCTTTATGCCGAGAAAAGGATCCACCACATTCACCATTCCCAGTAAATCCCGAAAAATATAAATAGGATAAAATTGAGCGGGAGCGCCACGCAAATGTTCACCAGTAAAACTTCCAAAACTGAAATAATTAAACGCCAAATAACATCCAATTCCAAATCCCGAGAGAGCTAGAAATTGGAACCAATCCATTATATCCGGAAAAGTTCTGTTTCTTATGAATTGAAAACCGAAGTACACAAGAATTCCTAAATAAATATAAATACCTGAGTACCGTACAGCAAAGAGGCAAATCATTAAAAATGATGCTAATAATACAAACTTAAGTGGTTTGATCAAATCATGTAATTTTTGATGAAGAACGTAAATTAGGAAATACAGGAGGAAAACAAAAGTTCCTTCTGAGGACACTATATTAAACACAAAAAATAAAGTCTTACCCGTAAATAAAAGGACTGTTTCTCGAAAATAAAATTTCTTGAAATAAGAAAATGCCAGAATGCCCAAAACCATAGAAATATGCAGAAATTTCGAAGCCCAAAAATAATCTTGAAATATGAAATGATGCATTTTTATCAAGGCCGGAAATCCTAAAGGAAAGAGATTGGTTTCGATCTTGGGGAAATCAGCAGCAATTCCAAAATAAGAAAGACTGTCTGCACCAATTCCTCCTGTAGCCAGAAAGAAAGATTGGAAAAAGTAAATGACTACCACAAAGACCGCCAAATAAATATACTTCTTCATCTCAAAAAATGTAAAAATCTCCTCATCTCGCAAATATGCAAAATTTTATCCTTTTAAATTTCTGTATCAACTTTTAATATATATTTGTATCCTCAAAAAACACATATTAGGTGAAAAAAATTCTACTCTTTTTATTATTTTCGCAATTCTTATTTTCGCAGCAATGGAGCATCTCCTTCGCAGAAAGAAGCGCCTTACTAAATATTTACAATTCCACTGCTGGGGATGCTTGGAGTCAAACCTGGGATCAGCAAAAAGACCCAAAATTTTGGTATGGAATAAAGATAAAGAACGGGAATGTAATTGAAATAAATCTTCGCGGGAATTCCTTGAAAGGGAATTTTCCCACCATTTCCGGGTTTTCTAAATTGCAAAAGCTGGACTTAAGTTCGAATCAATTGGTGGGCGCAATTTCTCCCTCGATTGCTTCTTTTACAAATCTAATTCGGTTAGACATTAGTAACAATCATCTCAGTGGTGATCCCTCCAACATCATCCTCCCCTTAACCAATCTTGAGGAAATATCCATCGGAAATAATAATTTCACCTTTGCAGATGTTAATTCTTTTCTTCAAAGTTTTCCGCGTGTTAAAATTTTAGATTTATCGCACTTGGGATTAACGAGTGTGCCGCAAAAAATCGCAACACTCACCAATCTTAGCTCCCTGAATCTGAGCAACAATAAAATTTCTCAAGATTTCAGCAACTTATCAACTTTACTTTCCTTAAAAGAACTCAATCTCTCTGGAAACGAATTGACCAAAATTCCTACAGAACTTTCGACTTTAACACTGCTAAGGTCTTTGGATGTGAGCAATAATGTTTTTGCACCCAATTACACCACGGTTTTATCTAATCTCAAGAATTTAGAATGGCTTTCTTTGGCAAACAATAAAATTGAAAATTTTCCTTTAGAGCTTTCTCAACTGAAAAGCCTTATTCATTTGAATCTTTCCGATAACAAACTCTCCAGCGGATTTGAAAATTTAGTGGCTTTAAAGGAGTTAGAGCAAATTTATTTGGACAAAAATTTAATCTCCGGCGCTTTTCCTACAGTACTTTTGCAGCTGAAGAAATTACAAATGCTCTCTTTAACTGCAAACCAGCTTTCAGGCGAAATCCCAGAAAATATTCCTGCGCTGACTTTTTTAGAAAATAATAATTTTACAAAAGCGGATATTAAAAATTTTATGCTGAAAGAAAAAATGATGGCAGATTTCACCTATTCTCCGCAGCGATATGATGAGCTAAAAACTGTTTCCGCAGTCTTGGGAAATTCTGTTTCTCTGCCTCAGTCATTAAGTGGAAATGATTATCAATTTACTTGGTTTAAAAATTTAGATCAAAAAATAACTTCCACTACCGAGAGTTATTTCATTAACAAAGTTGAAGAAAGTGATTATACCGAATACACCTGCGAAGCTTATACCTTTGAAGAATTACCAAAAGAACTTTTAGAAATATCTTTTTTTCGGGAGCCTATCACTCTAACTCAATCTTTAGGAATCGAAGAGTCTCAGCAAGATTTGATTGTATATCCAAATCCAACTTCGGATTTCCTCTACATTAAAACAACCAGAAGAGATATTGAAGATGTGTTTGTGTTTGATCTTACCGGAAAGTTAATTCTTACAGAAAAGTCCAAAACTATTAATGTAAGTCAACTTCCATCATCAACATATATTCTAACCATTAAAACTTCTGAAGGATTACAATCATTTAAATTCATTAAGAAATAAAATTCCAGCTAAATCCTGATATATAGCAACAATCTGAATCATCAATCACCAATTTTTGGAAATCCAAGCTGCGTTTCGTAATTTTGATAAAAATAAATTTTATGAACAATCCAAATATTATTGGTCTGAAAGAAAGCGATTGCCAAGAAATTTCAGAAAAATTAAACATACTTTTAGCAAATTATTCTCTGTTCTACCAAAATACCCGAGGGGCTCATTGGAACATTAAAGGAGATGATTTTTTCACACTTCATCCGAAATTCGAGGAACTGTATAATAATTTGGTTTTAAAAATTGATGAAATCGCAGAGAGAATTCTAACGCTCGGATCTACCCCAAATCACAATTATTCTGATTATTTACAGTTTTCTACGGTAAAAGAGAGCAAAGAAGTAGCAGAGGGAAAAGTATGTGTGCAAAATATTTTAGCCTCTTTTAAAACGGTAATTGATCTGCAACGTGATCTTTTGGATATTACTGAAAAAGCCGGTGATGAAGGAACTAATTCTCAGATGAGTGATTACATTACGGAACAGGAAAAAGAAGTTTGGATGTATAATTCCTACCTTGGAAAATAGAAATATTTAATAGTGAAAATATTGGCGTGATATACATTCTATCCCCTTTATTATCGGAAAATAAATAATACAAAATCGTCTTTCCTAAGGCGATTTTTGTTTTGAATATTTACATTTGTTTAAATATATATTTTACCATGAAGGAAGTCCGACTGAAATCCCTACTCGATAATGATTTTTACAAGTTTACGATGCAAAATGCCGTCATTAAACTCTTCCCCAATGAAAAAGTAAAATATCAATTCATCAATCGTGGAAATCATCATTTCCCAGATGATTTTGGAGCAGAATTGCGGAATGTAATTGATGCCATGGCAGAATTAAAACTGACCAAAGCCGAGAAAGAATTTTTTCGCCGGTCGTGTCCTTACATTGATTTGCCATATCTGGATTTTCTGGCAGGATACCATTATGACCCCTCCGAAGTTGAAATTGTACAAACTGTAAATAATCTCGAAGTTACGGTAGAAGGAGAATGGTACCGCACCATTTTATGGGAAGTTCCCATTTTGGCGCTTATTTCCGAACTGCATTACGAGATGAATCAAATGCAAAGAAATCCTAATGATTTCGTCATAGAAACCACTTTAAACAAAGCCGAACAACTTAATAAGTTAGGCGTCACCTTCGCAGAATTTGGCACCCGCAGAAGACATTCTTACAAAGTTCAAGACTTGGTGGTTGACGCTTTAATTCAGAATAAATCCAGCAAATTTATCGGCTCATCAAATGTGCATTTTGCTATGAAATATGGCGTAAAACCAATCGGAACGCACGCTCATGAATGGTTTATGTTTCACGCAGCCGAATACGGATTTAAAATGGCAAACGCGCTTTCCTTAGAACATTGGGTAGATGTCTATCGTGGAGATTTGGGAGTTGCTTTATCTGATACCTACACCACCGACGTTTTCTTTCAGCAGTTTGATAAGAAATTTGCAAAACTCTTTGATGGCGTTCGTCATGACAGTGGCGATCCTATAGAATTTGCGAATAAAACCATTGCCCATTATCAAATTAACGGTATAAATCCACTCTTTAAATACATTATTTTTTCTGATGGTCTTAACTTAGAAAAAGTAGAAGAAATAACGAAAGCGTGCGAGGGAAGAATCGGAATTTCTTTCGGAATTGGAACCAATTTAACCAATGATGTTGGATTAAAACCCATGAATATTGTAATGAAATTAATCGCCGCACAATCTATAAATGGAGATTGGATTCCCACCGTAAAATTGTCTGATGAACGAGGAAAATATACAGGCGATCCTAAAATGATTGAACTTGCAAAACAATTTTTACGCATCGAAGATTAAAAAAACCAAAACTATGAAATCTGTAATCATCACTCTAGCCTTTTTCGTATGTGTTCTCTCGTGCAATGCTCAGCAGAAAGTTGCTGAAAACCCAAAGACGAAAAATATTCTGAACCACAAATTAGCAGATTCCTTGGGAGCAGACGAAAGAGGAATGAAATCTTACATGCTTGTTATTTTAAAAACAGGTCCGAATGATGATGTCTTCACAGATAAAGCAAAAAGAGAAGAGCTTTTTAAAGGGCATTTTGCAAATATGTCTGCAATGGAAAAATATGGACAATTAAAACTCGCTGGACCTTTCGCAACCAAGAATGATTTAGGTTATCGCGGAATTTTCCTCTTAGATGTTAAAACTGAAGAAGAAGCCAAAGTGCTTTTGCAAAATGATCCGACAATAAAAGCGGGAATTTTCGAAGTCGAAATTTTACCTTGGTATGGTTCCGCTGCAATTCCAATGCATTTGAAATATCACAAACAAATTGCGAAGGAAAATCCGTAAAATATGTAAAAATAAAGTCCTCAAATCACAGATTTTTCTGTGATTTTTGTTGTACAGAAATGAGTAATTTTACTTCAAAATAAAACCTAAATCAAATGAAAACCTTTACAACAATTGAAGAAATTATTGTAAAAATGGATGAAATTATTGCGTGGAGCAAAAAGATACTTTGATTGTTCTTATCGAATCATGATTTTAGCCGTTTTGGAAGGGATTAAAAAGAAGAAATTCGAAGATGGAAAAAGAATGATCATCTTGGATTTGGCTTTCGCCAACCGCTATTTCGAAGCTTTAGAAAATTATCGTAATAATAAGGAATGTCCTAATGCTTGATTTGCCGCTTTCGAAGCTGCCTAAAATAAAAATCTTTTAATGATGCAGCATATTCTCCTCGGAATTAATGCGCATATTAATCTGGATTTGGGCGTTTCTGTTGCTTCAATTATGCCTTATCGCAAAATAAATCCCTTAAAAAATGATTTCGGAAAATTAATGAGGTGATTTCTTCTATCAACCAAAAAGCTCAAGAAACCCTTAATACCATTTGCTGTTCCATCGCTTTAGTAGACCAACTCTCTCCGGGAAAAGACAATATCGTTTTAGATTTTGCCATCTCAAAAGCCCGACAAACTTCGTGGGCGAGTGCTTTTATCCTATCCGATTCCATCAGTTTTATTAGACCATCGCTGGTCAATATGATAGGTAATGCCACTACTCTTGTTGCCAGAAATATCATCATTTCTAAAAATACGCCGCCCAAATTGCTGAAAAGTTTACAAGCTTGTGAAAATACCGACGTGACAAAAAATATTGAAATTTTGTCTAAAATCTAAGTGTTTTTTCTTTCTCAGAGAAAAATCTAAAATGAAATATCGGCAAATTCTTCTTATTTTTGAGGCATGGAAATAGGAACCCTCCTTCTTGGAATTATTTTAGGCACACTCATCGGAGGTTTACTCATTTTTTTCTATTTAAAATCCACCAGTGTTTCCCGTAAATCTTTTGATGAACTCAACCAGAATTTCATCCGTAAAAGTTCCGACTTTGAGAATTCTTCCCGACAAATCGAAGACTTTAAAAATAGTTTGAAGCAAGAAAAAGAATTAAACCAGAAGCAAATTGATGCACAGGATGTTTTACGTCAAAATTTAGCTACGATTTCAGCAGAGCACGATTCTTTGACTAACCAATATCGAGACCTGAAAGATTTAAACAACATTCAAGCAACTCAACTTGCAACGCTTCAAATGGACAAGGAGCACTATTTCGCAAAAAATGCGGAGCTTATAGCCATTAATGACGGTTTACAAAATTCTTTAGTTAAGCAAAAAGACGAAATTACCGCGATGCAGGAATTGGCAAAGAATGAATTTAAAAATTTAGCCAATGCTATTTTAGAAGAGAAAACGGAAAAATTTACGACTTTAAATCAAAATAATTTAAAGAAAATCCTCGAACCATTTCAGGATAAGATAACAGAACTCCGAAATAAAGTTGGCGAAACTTATGACAAAGAATCCAAAGAACGTTTTTCTTTGGGTGAAAAAGTAAAAGAATTGGCCTTGCTTAATCAACAGATTTCCGAAGATGCAAAAAAACTTACGCGCGCACTGAAAGGGGAAAGCAAAACCCAGGGAAACTGGGGCGAAATGATTTTGGAAAACATTCTAGAAAAATCTGGACTTGTTAAAGGGCGAGAGTATTTTTTAGAACATGAACTTCGGGATGAAGATAATAAAGCTCTATTCTCCGAATTTTCCGGCAAAAAAATGCGTCCAGATGCAGTCGTAAAATATCCAGATGAAAGAAATGTAATCATTGATTCGAAAGTTTCCCTTACTGCTTTCATCGAATTAGTAGATGAAAGTGATCCTGATTTGTACGAAATTAAGGTGAATCAACATCTTAACTCGGTGAAAAATCACATCAAACAATTAAGCGACAAAGCCTATGATGATTATGATAAGTCTTTGGATTTTGTAATGATGTTTATTCCGAGCGAACCCGCTTATATTGCTGCGATGCAGGCGGAACCTAATTTGTGGAATTTTGCGTACGAAAGAAGAATATTACTGCTCAATCCGAGTAACCTCATTACTTCTTTAAAACTGGTTGCAGATCTTTGGAAAAGAGAATATCAAAATAAAAATGCGGCCGAAATTGCGGAACGAGGTGCTAAATTATATGATAAGTTCGTAGGTTTCGTGGATAATTTAGAAAAAATTGGTAAAAATATCGATGCTGCGAAAAATGTGTACAATGATGCATTTAAGCAATTGTCTACAGGAAATGATAACCTAATCACGCAAACGATTAAGCTGAAATCTCTGGGCATTAAAAATAAAAAGAACATTCCTCAAAGTCTGGAAGAGTCCAGTGAAAATCTACTGAGCAATGGCGAATAAAAAATTCTCCTCTAAATCACAATTATAATCTTATGCTGATTGAAAGTTTACAAAATGAAAAAATAAAAAATATCCAGCGTTTGAGTTCGGATAATCGCTTTCGTAAAAAATCGGGATTATTTGTGGTAGAAGGGAAACAAGAAAATGAACGTGCGCTTCAATTTCATTTTGAGCCACACCATTATTTCGTTTGCGAAGATATTTATGACGGAGATTTTCCGAAGGGCAATATCAATTTAGTAACAGAAAAAATTTACGATAAAATTGCCTACCGCGGGAGTTCTGAAGGAATTATCGGCGTCTACAAAATTAAGAATACGAGTTTAAAGAATTTTGTCCCTCAAGAAAATTCCTCCGTCATCGTAGTAGAAAGTGTGGAGAAACCTGGAAACCTTGGAGCCATCTTGCGGACGTGTGAAGCGTTTGGAATTGATGCCTTAATTATTGCTGATCCAAAAGTCGATTTCTACAACCCAAACGTGATTCGATCAAGTGTTGGATGTTTATTCGGGATGAAAATTTTCCAGTCTAACAATGAAGAGATCTTCGAATTTTTATTAAAGAATAAATTTCAGGTGTTCTCCACTTTTATGGATGAAAGTGCTGTAAATATTTCTGAGAAAAATCTAAAAGGAAAAAGCGCGCTATTGTTTGGAACCGAACATTCAGGCTTGAGCGAATTTTGGCTGAATAAAGGTGAAAACATTTTAGTTCCAATGGCAGGAAGTATAGACTCTTTAAATTTAAGCAATGCCGTAGCAATTTGTTGTTATGAAATTTTGCGACAGAAGCTGAAAAAATAAAGCACAAAAAAACCGCTTCTACTAGAGAAACGGTTATTTTATTGTAACGTAGTTGCTAATTATTTAGTAGCATCTTTCACGTCGTTAGCAGCACCTGCAGCAGCATCAGCAGCACCAGTTGCAGCATCAGCAGCACCTTTAGCAGCATCTTTAGCCATATCAGCACCAGCAGCAGTAGTAGCAGAAGCAGCATCTTTAGCAGCATCTACAGTTACAGCAGCAGCAGAATCAATAACCATTGCAGCAGAATCAGCAACCATAGCAGAAGAATCAGCTAAAGCAGCAGTAGCAGAATCAGCAGCGCTAGCAGTTTCTACAGTTTCAGTTTTGTTACAAGCTACAAGAGCTAATGCAGCGATACCCGCTACGAATAATGACTTTTTCATAATAAATTAAATTTAGTTGTTTTGTTTATTGGTTGTGTTCATCATTTTGAACAGGGCAAAGATATAGTGACAATTACTTTTGTTTTAGAAAATTAATTGTAATATATTTGTAAAATTGTTTTACAAACAAATACAATTGATAATCAATGCTTTATACATTTTTTAACCAGTGAGCGATTTAGATCTATTACACTTTGAACAACTCAAAACAGAGGTTCAAACCGAATATTTAGGTGATCACACTCCATCATCTGAAGATATTTCTAAATGGAAAGGAATAGATATCATTTATTTCCAGGAAGATTTGCGTAAAAAAGGGAAAGGAAACATTAGCGAAAAATCCTTTTACACCTATTTCAAAACTTCTCCTGTGAGTAAACTTCCCCGGATTGATATGCTTAATATTCTCTCTGTTTATGCGGGTTATGTCTCTTGGTACGACTTTAAAAAAAATCATCTCTTTACCAATGAACTTCTGCAAGAAAGTGAGGATTTAGAAACTGAGGAAATTGAAAAATTAGAACTTGAGGTTGCAAATTCCCCTGATATTGTAGAAATTGCTGTAAAGTCGGAAAATACACCAAAACAACTGGAAATTAAACGCTCAGCATCCGTAGAAGATTTAGTTTTACAAGATATCCCTACTGTAAATCAAAGCGTTAATTCAAATTCTATAAATACTTTCGATGATGACTCGCGAGAAAAAAAATCCACAGTTGCTCTTGTAAAAAAATATCTTTGGTTAGGAATTTCGGCTATTTTAACCATTTTGGTGGGAATTTTAGGATTTCAAGATGAATTGTTTAGTAGAAAGTTTTACTACAGCTTCATTGATGCGGATAGAAATTCTAAGATTAATGCAGAGCTACAGGTTCAGATCCTACAACAAAATGAATCTCCAATTCTTTATGTAGCCAAACCCAATGAGCCATTTGTTTACACCACGAAGTCCAAAATGCTCACCATGGTTGTTTCCTCTCCTTATTATAGAACAGATACCATTCAAAGAAATCTGGAAAACGCGCCAGAAGCAGAAAATATAGAACTTAAACCTAATGATTACGCTATCATGCTTTTTTATTATTCTAAATCCATTAAAGATTTGAAGAAGAAAAGAGTGAGCCTCAATTATCTTATCAATGATAACGCCCTTATTTATCAGGTTTTCAATAATAAATTCTATGGCGTGGAAACTATGGATAAGCAGCGATATATCAATTTGGTAACCTTACCTTCTACTTCGCTTGAAAACTTAGATGTGATAGACACTCAAACTGATAAATCGGGCAAAATCGTGATGATTAAATTTAAAATTGATTCAGATGAAGACAAACAATAAATATATTGCACTCATAATCCTTCTACTGGTAGGAATTACATCTTGCACCCCCGATAAAAAAGAAGAGATTTCTGATTTGCAAATTGTGAGAAACAACAATAACCAAAAATCCTATCCTACTACAAAAATGGATAGCGCTCAAGTTATTTCACTCATTACGAAACAAAAGATTCAAGAATTATTTGACCTTTCCACTTTATATACCTCCGGGAATCGTGATACTGAAATAGATTCCGTTATTTACGCACAAATGAGAAGCTATTTTGCAGAAAGTGACTCTAACAAATTAAAACCGCTTTTGAAGCAATTAGATAGTTTTAAAGTAAGAAGTGCAAAAGTGGGAAATGTGAATGTGAAGAAAGAAATTATCGGCAATGACACTTTGGATTTGGCCCAATACATTGTAGAATACTTTGATCAAAGAGACAATATGATTGGTAAATTTGACAAAAACGCAAAGTTTATGCTCAAGCTTTCACCGGTGAAATTTAAAAAAGAATTCAGATTTTACTTTGTGGATTTAGACTTTGAGATTCCGAAAGATAGCGTTGCAGTTGGCGTAATCAAATAGTCCAAAGGAATATCTTTTTCCCAAATATCATCCACGATTTCAGAAGGTTCGAAAAAATTTACTCCTATTTTTGAAGCTTTTTTATTGATTCTGCTAAAAAAGCCATCATAATATCCTTTGCCAAACCCTACCCGATTTCCAGTAGAATCGCAATATAAGAGGGGCGTAATAATTAAATCGAAATCATTTTCACCGCAATCAATATTCGTTTCTGGCTCTGAAATTCCCCATGCATTTTTAATGAGCGTTGAATCCTGAAAAATTTCTACTGAAATCAATTCACCCTTTACTATTTTCGGCACAAAAACCCGACAACCATTTTCAAAAAAATAATTTAGAAAAACATTGGTATTCACTTCCTTCTTTTCGGAAATGGATAAAAAACAATGTACTTTTTGCCCGCTAAACTTTTTGAATTGGTTTTTGAAACGATTAAAAATTTCCGCAGAAAAGGTCAAAACCTCATCGTGCGACAAGGTTTTGCGTTTCTTAATATATTCAGTTCTCAATTCAGCTTTAGTCATGTTTAAATTTACAAACTTTTATACAACTTATCTGATAATCGGATTCTAAAAGGAATTTCAAAAGTTACTTGATCACCTACATTAGCGATTTCGCACGAATTTCCATTTGCAAATAGTTTTGTAATCGTAAAATCTTGTTCGCCCGTAGTTGGTCCTACAATTAAAACTTTATCACCGATTGCAAGTTCATCTTTTTCAACAATGAATTGCGCGATTTTAGATTTAGTATAGTAGTGTTCTGCTTTTCCAATCAATGATCTTTTTACTGTAATCTTCTTGCGAATATTGTTAGTTTCTGCTTTTGCTAAAGGCCTTTTAGGTAAATCACCAGATTTTTTAAACTTCAAAGCTTCAGATTTCCCTTTTCTAAAGACTTTATTCCCAACTTCTTTTCCTTTTCTTAATTTTATCTGCTCAGCTAAAGGCAAATGAATAATGTCCAAACATTCTGCAGAACAGCAATTTTCCATAGCTGCTTTACAATCTTCACATTGGATAAAAAGCAAATGACACCCTTCATTCTCGCAATTGGTATGATTGTCACAAGGTTTTCCACATTGATGACATTGCGAAACAATATCGTCTGTAATTCTCTCCCCTAATCGATGATCAAACACGAAATTCTTCCCAATGAATTTACTTTCAATGTCTTCTTTTTTAATTTGACGCGTATATTCGATGATTCCACCTTCTAATTGATAGACATTTTTAAAACCTTGATGCTTAAAATAAGCACTCGCCTTTTCACATCGGATTCCCCCTGTACAATACATGAGCAAGTTTTTATCTTCTTTGAAATCTTGAAGCTGTTCATTAATTATAGGTAAACTTTCTCGAAAAGTCTCTACATCTGGAGTAATTGCACCTTCAAAATGACCCACTTCACTTTCGTAATGATTTCTAAAGTCAACAACAATCGTATTAGGATCTTCCAGTAAATTATTGAATTCTTGGGCTTTGAGATGAATTCCTTTATTCGTTACGTCAAAAGTGTCATCATTCAATCCATCGGCAACAATTTTATGCCGGACTTTTATAGTCAACTTTAAGAATGAATGATCATCTTGATCAATGGCGACATTTAAGCGAATTCCTTTCATGAAATCATAAACTTCCAGCGTTTCCCGAAAATTTTCTAGTTGATCGGCAGGAATACTCATTTGCGCATTAATACCTTCATGTGCAACGTAAATACGACCAAGTGCATCAAGTGCGTTCCAGGCTATAAATAATTCGTCGCGAAATTTTTTGGGATCTGTGATTTTGGCATACGCATAGAAAGACAAAGTGAGCCGTTGTTTCCCGGCTTCATCAATAAGTTGAGCTCTTTCTTCTGCGCTTAAGGTGTTATACAGTTGCATGCTATAAACGGTTTAAGGGAGAAAATTAATAGTGCAAAGGTAAGAAATCCGGACTTACTGAGAATTGATGAACCAATTTCTATTTTATGATTTTTATCAAAAATGTTTACTTAGAAGCTCGTATAAATATACTTCAACATATTTCGATCTTCTTCCGTAAAAGGAACTTTTCGTCTTGCCATGGCGAGTTCTGCAACTTCATACGCTTTTTCCAATTTGAATTTTTCATCGCCTTTCATACCGCCCCAGGAGAAACTTTCAATTAAGTTTGGCGGAAATCCACTTTTGAAAATATTGGCCGCCACGCCAACTACAGTTCCTGTATTCAATTGCGTATTGATGGCTGTTTTAGAATGATCACCCATTATTAAACCCGCAAATTGCAAACCTGTATCTGCAAATCTTTTCGTTCTATAATTCCAGAGTTTTACGGAAGCATAATTATTTTTGAGGTTGGAAGAATTGGTATCTGCACCGATGTTACACCATTCACCAATCACAGAATTCCCCAGAAATCCATCATGCCCTTTGTTCGAGTAGCCAAAAATGACAATGTTGTTCACTTCTCCACCCACTTTACAATGGGGTCCAATGGTGGTTGCACCATAAATTTTAGCACCCAAATTAAATTTAGATTCTTCGCACAGTGCAATAGGTCCACGAAGATTACAACCTTCCATCACCTCGGCATTTTTCCCGATATAGATTTTACCTGTTTTTGTATTGATAGTGGAGAATTCAATCATTGCACCTTCTTCAATAAATAAATCTTCATAATTTCCTAAAATTCCATTTGTGGAAGATAATTCTTGCGATTTTCTTCCGTTCGTCAATAATTGAAAATCGAAATTAATGGCTTTTTCATTATGCGTAAACAAATCTGTAGGCTGCTTAAAAAATAAAAGCTCTTCATGCACATCTGTCATTTTTTCGATCTGATGCAGAGAAAAATCTTTCATATTGATTCTGGCCGCAAGCAACTCATTCTCATAAACCAAAGCTTCCCCTTTTTTCAGGTCTTTAATCTGTTGCAAAATACGGTCACTCGGTAAAAAATTGGGCACAAGCAAAAGACTTTCTTTATCTGCTGGTTTCACAAATTTTTCTTGCAAATATTCTTCCGTTAAAAAAGAGACTTCAGAAATATCGAGTAATTTCTGCCATCTTTCAGAAAAAGTTAGAATTCCGCAACGCATTTCTGCGGTTGGTCTGGTGAACGTAAGCGGTAAAAAATCTTCCCAGAATTGGGCATCGGAAAAAACAAGCTGCATAGTTGAAATTTTAAATTTTAGAAGGTAGATTCTTGCAAATGGAATCTATCAAGAAGAATCAAGCTAAAGTACAATAAAAAAAAGTCTTTCAGAAAAACTGAAAGACTTTAAATGTTGCTAAATCCTCACTGATTATTGAGAGAACTTTTTGTATTTGTTCATGAATTTGTCAACTCTACCTGCAGTATCAACTAATTTAGTTTTACCTGTGTAGAAAGGGTGTGATGTAGAAGAGATCTCCATTTTCACTAATGGATAAGTTTCTCCTTCAAATTCAATTGTATCCTTGGTGTCTGCAGTAGATTTGCAAAGAAAAGTCTCATCGTTACTCATATCTTTGAAAACAACAAGTCTATAATTTTCCGGGTGGATTCCGTTTTTCATAATAAAAATTTTAATAAATTAAAGTTTTGCTTCAGAAGTAGTAATGGATATTCCTCTGCTAATTTTTAGACCGCAAAAGTACAATTAATTTTCTAATCTGCAAATGCAGGGAGTGATAATTTTTAAATTTCTCTGTTCAACAAATTTAATTAAATTTGAACCTTATATCCTTATTCAACTTCAATGAAAAATTTTAAACTTTTACTTGGCCTTTCTTTCTGGTTACTGCTTACTGCAGTGGCGTGTGAGAGAGACGATATTAACTTTGATGCGCCTACAGAATTGTTACGATTTTCTGCGGATACCGTTTTCTTAGACACTGTTTACAGCCAGGTTCGCTCAGAAACCTATGCAGTGAAAATTTACAACAATGAAGATAAGGATGTAATGATTCCAAAAATATCTTTAGGCAGTGGAAATTCGTCGCTATATCGAATAAATGTAGACGGAAAAGCTGGGACGAATTTTACTAATGTACCCTTGAGAAAAAAAGACAGTTTATTCATTTTTGTAGAAATTGCTCCGATTGCCAATGCTACAGAAGCCATTGCAGAAGATCGCATTAATTTCGAAACACCCGCCGGAAGCCAACATGTCACTTTATTTTCAGTGATTCAAGATGTTGAATTTTTCATCCAAACGGACACAAATCCTAATATCTTAAATTCAAATACAACTTGGACCAATGACAAGGCGAAAATTATTTTCGGAGATTTAACCTTAGCAGAAGGCAGAACCTTAAATATTCAAAAAGGAACCAAAGTTTATTTTCACAAGAATAGTGGATTGAAAATTTCTAAAAATTCCATCCTTAATGTAACTGGAAATTTGAATGAAGAAGTAGTTTTCCGTGGAGATCGAAATGATACGAAATATGACACCATTCCAAAAAACTGGAACGGAATTTACGCGGATCAGGGTGCACAATTAACCATAGATTACGCAAGAATCTTTGGTGGCACAAGAGGAATTGAGATGAAAGAAGCAACGGCGACTCTAAAAAACACCATCATTCACACCCATCAAGAATATGGAATCTATGCTTTAAAATCGGTGATCAATGCTTCCAATTTGGTCATGAATAATTGCGGTGAAGCGAATATTGGAATTTATAAAGGAGGAACTTATAACATTTCCCATTCTACCCTAGCCAATTACTGGAACTTTAATTCGGCTCTTCCTGGATTAGGAATTTTTGCCACCAATGAATATCAAAATGAAAATGCAACGGAATTAGGTCCCTTAACTTTGAATGTGAGAAATTCTATTTTATATGGTAGTGCGGACGATGCTGTAGTGTTTAAACCTACTGCTGGACAAACATTTAATTATACCTTCCAAAGCAGTTTGCTAAAATACGGCACGAAATCTACTTACAATGTGGATGCTGCATCGATTAAAAATGAGGATCCTAAATTCCAGAATTATTTCACGCAGAAAATGAATCTTCGACTAAAAGATGATTCGCCGGCAAAAGGTAAAGGAAATGTAGGTGTTGCAGCTTTATTTCCATTAGATATTCTAAAAGTTACCAGAACGGTTTCACCTTCAATGGGTGCTTACCAATAATTATTTAAGGAGAAACAATTCGATTAATATTGAAACTTTATAGTTTACTTTAAAGATTCGCACTGTTGATTTAAAAGATAAAAATTCGATAAAAATGGAAATAACAAAACTCCAAAATGAAGTTGACGAATGGATCAAAACCATCGGAGTTCGATATTTCAATGAACTTACTAATATGGCCATGCTTACTGAAGAAGTGGGCGAAGTTGCAAGAATTATTGCCAGAAGATATGGCGAACAAAGCGAAAAAGAGAGTGATAAAACCAAGGATTTGGGTGAAGAATTAGCAGATGTCCTTTTTGTTACTTTATGTTTGGCCAATCAAACGGGAACTGATTTGCAAAAAGCTTTTGAAGAAAAGATGCGGGTAAAAACGGCACGAGATAAAAATCGCCACCGAGAAAATGAAAAACTGAAATAAATTTAGAATTTACTTAGATTATAGTTGAGAAAAATATATGTTGTTAGAAAAATCTACCTTAATTGGCAATCAAACTCTAGAAATTAGCGGTTCGAAAAGTATTTCGAATCGTTTGTTGATTTTGAAGAAATTGTACAATACCATTTCTGTTCAAAACCTCTCCAATTCTGAGGATACGCAATTGCTACAAAAAGCGCTGGTTTCCGAAGATTCGATCATTGACATTCATCATGCAGGAACTGCCATGCGATTCCTCACCTCTTATTTTGCACTGCAAGATGGCAGGATAGTAACTTTAACAGGTTCCGAAAGAATGCAACAGAGGCCCATTCACTTTTTAGTAGAAGCTCTACGAAAATTGGGTGCCGATATTACTTACCTGAAGAATGAAGGTTATCCACCAATTAAAATCAAAGGAAAGAAATTGACAGAAAACTCAGTTTCAATTCCGGCAAATATTTCCAGTCAGTTTATTTCTTCCCTCATGCTTATCAGTGCAGAATTCGAAGACGGACTCACAATTATATTAGAAGGTAAAATTACGTCGAGACCTTACCTGGAAATGACTTTGAAAATCCTGAGAAGTGTAGGAATATCTACGCAATGGAATGACAACATCATTCACATATCTGGTAAAATGCAAACAGAAAAAAGTTCTCAAAGTATTCCTTTCGTCGTAGAAAGTGATTGGAGCTCCGCTTCCTATTTTTACTCATTGGCAGCAATAGGAAGAGAAACGATCAATCTAAAATCTTTCAAACCTTATTCTCTTCAAGGGGATTCCGCGTTAAGAGAAATTTACTGGCAATTTTTCGGCGTGAATACTATTTCAGAAGGCGCTGAATCAAAGATTTCACTCTTGCCCGAAAATCATTTCACCTTCCCAGAGAAGATTACTTTAGATATGAATGACTGTCCAGATATTGCACAGACTCTTTGTGTAACGGCAACCGCGCTCAATATTCCTTTTGAAATTACGGGTTTAGCCACTTTAAAAGTAAAAGAAACAGATCGCCTTTTTGCTTTGAAGAATGAACTTTTTAAAATTGGTGGAATTTCTGAAATTACAGAGGATTCAATCTACAGCGTGAAGTTTTTCGAGCCGAATGATCATATCTCCATAGAAACTTACAATGATCACAGAATGGCCATGAGTTTCGCGCCATTTTGCCTTAAAAAATCGCTGACCATCGGAAATCCAGAAGTGGTAGAGAAATCATATCCAGATTTTTGGATTGATTTAGAAAAAATTATAATCAAAGATTAGCACATGACCATTATCATTACAGGCAGTTCCACAGGAATTGGTTTTGCCCTTGCAGAATATTTTGGCAAAAATGGCCACCTTGTTTTTGGATTGAGCAGAAAAGAAAGGCAATCACAATATTTTACCACAATTCCAACAGACATAACTATAAATCAACAAGTTAAAAACGCCATTGCGCAAATTTTGACCAAAACAAATGCGATTGACGTAGTGATAAACAATGCCGGAATGGGAATGGTTGGAGCCGTGGAGGATTCTACACAAGAGGAAATTATTAAATTATTTAATTTAAATGTAGTAGGCTCAGTACAAATGATGAACGCGGTTTTGCCACAGATGCGGACGCAGAAAAAAGGCAAAATCATCAACATTTCTAGCATTGGCAGTGAAATGGGATTGCCTTTTCGCGGTTTTTATTCGGCATCAAAATCGGCGCTAGACAAAGTTACAGAAGCTATCCGGTATGAAGTTTCCCCCTGGAATATCGAGGTTTGCTCTTTGCATTTAGGAGACATTAAAACAAAAATCGCAGAAAGCAGAGTGCAGACTAAAATTTCTGAACCCTACAAAAAAACATTCAATCGTGTTTATGCACTCATGAATAGCCATGTGGACGCAGGTTCCGAGCCTCATGAAGTTGCAGATTACATTGACGGACTTTTGAGAAAAAATAAATGGAAAGCGCATTATTATTTTGGAAAATTTGGGCAAAAGATTGGCGTTCCGTTAAAGTGGATCTTACCCCAAAATATCTTTGAAAACCTGATGCGCAAATACAGCAACATGGATTAAGTAGATATTACGAGCAAAAATAAAAGGGATGAAATTCATCCCTTTTTTATTAAAAAATTTCCCGAGCGATTTTTTTTATATTATCGCTTTTTCCCATGGAATAAAAATGCAAAACGGGAACGCCGAAATCCAGTAATTCCCGGCATTGATTAATCGCCCATTCAATTCCCAACTGTTTGACGGCGACATTATCTTTCGCTTTTTCAACTTCTGATATTAAATCTTCTGGCAAATCAATTTTAAAAACTTTCGGGAGCATTTGCAAATGTCCTTTCGTAGCAATCGGTTTAATTCCTGGAATAATCGGAACCGTTATTCCAATTTCTCGGGCTTGCTTTACAAATTCTATGAATTTTTTATTGTCAAAAAACATTTGTGTTACAATATAATCTGCGCCAGAATCTACTTTTTTCTTTAGCCATTTCAAATCATAATTCATGGATGGAGCTTCGATGTGTTTTTCTGGATAACCCGCAACGCCAATACAAAATTTATTAAAGTCGGAGGTTTCACTTTCGTCGTGCAAATATTTTCCACGTCCCAAATTATTCATTTGATGAACCAACCCCATCGCATTCTCGTGACCACCGTTTGAAGCCGTAAAATATTGTTCCCCTTTCATCGCATCTCCGCGCAAAGCCATCACATTTTCAATTCCCAGATACATACAATCCACCAAAAGATATTCCGTTTCCTCTTTAGAAAATCCGCCACACAAAACATGCGGAACGGTATCCACATTATATTTATGCTGAATTGCAGAACAAATTCCCAAAGTTCCAGGACGCATTCTCGTCACTTTTCGCTCCATCAAACCATTTCCTTTATCGAGGTAAATATATTCTTCCCGAGAAGTCGTAACATCTACAAAAGGAGGTTTAAATTCCATCAATGGATCAATATTTTTATACAAATCTTCAATTCCAATTCCTTTTTGTGGCGGAACGACTTCAAGAGAAAATAAAGTTTTTCCGTTCGCGTTTTTTATGTGATCTGTTATTTTCATTTTTAGTTGTCAATTGTTGGTTGTTAGTTTTAATTTCTATTTTTTTTGGGCAGTAATTTCCGCCTTCCGTTCCCGCTTTTTTTCTCAAAATTTTCCGTCCGCATTTCCATAGCTAAAATTTTAAGAAAAAAGAGCTCCACTCAAGTCGGGCTGCAGATTCGGTTGTTTAATGAATTTTTCATCAATTGAAAAGTTTCATCTCATATTTTGATATCGCCCTTTCAGGGCTTCACGATGAATTTCCATTTCTTTTTCAATGGGTTTCATCCATTGCTATTATTGTTTAGTCACTTCGTGGCTCTCTATTCTCAAATCTTGATTCTTGGCTCTTCATTCTCTAAGCTATTCCGCCAAATTAGGACTCAGCCATTTTCTGGCAAATTCCAAATCCACTCCTTTTCTTTCGGCGTAATCTTTCAGTTGATCTTCTTTAATTTTTCCCACGCCAAAATATTTTGCTTTTGGATTTCCAAAATAATATCCGGATACTGCCGCAGTTGGAAACATCGCCAAACTTTCTGTGAGTTCTAAACCAATATTTTCCTTCACCTTAAGCAAATTCCAAATCGTGGATTTTTCCAAATGATCCGGACACGCTGGATAACCAGGAGCAGGGCGAATTCCTAAATATTTCTCGGCGATTAAATCTTCGTTTTCTAAATTTTCATTTTCTGCATAACCCCAAAATTCAGTTCGAACTTTGTGATGTAGAAATTCCGCAAAGGCTTCTGCGAGACGATCTGCCAAAGCTTTTACAATTATCGCATTGTAATCATCGCCATTATCATAGTATTTTTGAGCCAGTTCTTCCGTTCCAAAACCTGTTGTAACTGCAAAAACTCCCACATAGTCTTGTTTCCCGGAAGATTTTGGAGCAATAAAATCGCTCAAGGCGTGATATTCTTTTCCCGCGGATTTCTTCAATTGTTGTCTTAAAGTATGGAATTTTGCCACCTCATTTCCTTCTTCATCATAAAGCAAAACATCGTCTTGCTCATTTGAATTTGCAGGAAAAATTCCAAAAATTCCTTTCGCGGTAAATAATTTTTCGTCCAGAATTTTATCGAGTAAAACTTTTGCTTCCTTGAATAATTCTGTGGCTTGTTCACCGACAACCTCATCCGTCAGAATTTGCGGAAATTTTCCGTGGAGTTCCCAACTTCGGAAGAAAGGTGACCAATCCATAAAGTCCAACAATTCCCGTAAATCCTGATTTTCAATGATATGAATTCCTAAATTTTTCGGTTTTGAGATGTTTTCATTTTCCCAATCAATGGTGAACTTTTGTTTTCTCGCTTCTTCAATGGTCACATAAATTTTCTCAATTTGACGATGCAAAAACTTTTGACGGAAATCTTCATAATCGATTTTTAAATCTGCTTTATATTGTTCATTATTATGATCCAACAATTGAGAAACTACACCAACTGCTCTGGAAGCATCATTCACATGAACAACGGTGTGCCCATATTTTGGAAATATTTTCACCGCAGTATGTGCTTTTGAAGTTGTGGCGCCTCCAATTAAAAGAGGGAAATTTAAATTTTTTCTTTGCAATTCATCCGCAACATGAACCATTTCGTCTAAACTTGGCGTAATCAAGCCGCTCAAACCAATTACATCAACTTGATGATCAATCGCTGCCTGAATAATTTTTTCAGCCGGAACCATCACTCCGAGATCAATTATTTCGTAATTATTACAGCCCAAAACGACGCTCACAATATTTTTTCCAATATCGTGAACATCGCCTTTTACGGTGGCCATCAATATTTTTCCATTCGGTTTTTGTTTCTCATCTTTTTCGGCTTCGACATAAGGCTGCAAATAAGCCACAGCTTTTTTCATTACTCTAGCCGACTTTACTACTTGTGGTAAAAACATTTTTCCACTGCCAAATAAATCCCCAACGACGCCCATTCCAGTCATTAGATTAATTTCAATAACATCTAAAGGTCTTTTGGAAAGTGCTCTTGCTTCTTCTACATCTTCTAGGATAAATCGGTCAATTCCTTTGACCAAAGCGTGTGTAATTCTATCTTGCAATGGGTCTTTTCGCCACTCTAATTCCTCGACAAACTCTTTCTTGGTCGATTTTACGCGTTCCGAATAATCCAAAAGTCGCTCTGTTGAATCATCTCTTCGATCGAGCATTACGTCTTCAACCAATTCCAGCAATTCTTTCGGAATCTCATCATAGATTTCTAACATGGTAGGATTTACTATTCCCATATTCATTCCCGCCTTAATTGCATGATAAAGGAAAACGGAATGCATCGCTTCCCGAACATTGTCATTTCCTCTGAACGAAAAAGAAACATTGGAAACTCCACCACTTACGGAAACATTTGGCAAATTTGTTCGAACCCATTTTGTAGCTTCAATAAAATCCAAAGCATTTCTGCGGTGTTCATCCATTCCGGTAGCAACGGGGAAAATATTCAAATCGAAAATAATATCTTCGGAAGCAAATCCAACTTTATTAACCAAAATATCGTAAGATCGTTTGCAGATTTCTACTCTTCTTTCAAAATTATCAGCTTGACCATTTTCATCAAAAGCCATAACAATTACGGCTGCACCATATCGCTTTATTTTTTTCGCATGATTTATGAATTCTGCTTTACCTTCTTTTAAACTGATGGAATTCACGACACATTTTCCTTGTACAACTTGTAATCCGGCTTCCAAAATCTCCCATTTCGAAGAATCTATCATGATTGGAATTCGGGAAATATCCGGTTCAGAAGCAATTAAATTCAGGAATTTCACCATTGCAAATTTCCCGTCGAGCAATCCATCATCAAAATTGACATCGAGGATTTGAGCACCACCCTCCACTTGATTTCGTGCAATATCAAGCGCTTCCGAGTAGTTGCCTTCTTTTATGAGTCGTAGAAATTTCTTCGAACCCGCCACATTAGTTCGTTCTCCAACATTAATAAAGTTGGATTCTGGAGTTATAATGAGCGGTTCTAAACCAGAGAGTTTTAAGTATTTCATAAATTTTAGCCGTTATGAAGCCACGAAGTGGTGTAATCATTAGCATTGGGCAAAGCCCGATGAATTATAAGTTGCGAGACATGAAGCCCTGAAAGGGCGAAATCAATTTTACACATATATTAATCCCAAATATATCTTTCATCATATTCAACATCATATTTCTTTATAAAAGCCAAAAATTCTTCCTCAAATGATTTCATTTTATGATGCTCTTTTTGGTTCGTAATATAATTCTTCACTACCTCAATCTCACTTGGATTTACCGAAAATGCTCCATATCCATTTTGCCAATAAAAATTTCCGAATTCTTTACCTTTGGTTTCAATCCATTTTGAAGAATTGGATTTAACTTCTTCGAGCAATTTCATTAAAGCAATTTTCTTTGATAATAAACATAAAATATGAACGTGGTCTTTATATCCTCCTACTTGAATTGGGTTGCATTCTAGATTTTTACAAATACCACCTAAATATTTAAATAATTCTTCTTTGATTGAACCTGTGATTAACGGGTTTCTATGTTTGGTAGAAAAAACAAGATGAACATATATTTTATTTAAAGATTGACTCATTTCATTTATTTTTATTGAAATTATAATAGTTCGATTTTTAATTTCGGTCTTTCAGACCTTCTTGGCTGTCTCTATTTAATTTTCATTGGGCGGCGCTTCGTTTATCCAATGCTTTTGGTAACGCCACTTCGTGGCTCTAAGGTGAAATTCAATAATTGTAAATCTAAGATTTTACACTAATTTTCCGCGGTTCATAATTTTTCACTAAATCCGCAACTGCTTTGATGTGAGGCGGCGTTGTTCCGCAACAACCTCCAATAATATTGATGAGACCTTTATCTGCATACTCCCGAATTTGTTCGGCCATAAATTCTGGACTTTCATCATATTGACCGAAAGCATTTGGTAATCCTGCATTAGGATAGGCGGAGATATAGAAGTCTGAATTTTTTGCTAAAGTTTCTAAATAAGGTGTTAATTGTGCTGCTCCTAAAGCACAATTTAATCCAATGCTTAAAAGATTAAGATGCGAAACTGATATTAAAAATGCTTCTGCCGTTTGTCCGCTCAATGTTCTTCCGGACGCATCGGTAATTGTGCCGGAAACCATAATTGGGATTTCGAGATTTCTTTCCTCCTGAATTTCATCAATTGCAAAAAGTGCGGCTTTCGCATTCAACGTGTCGAAAATAGTTTCTACCAATAAAATATCTGAACCGCCGTCTAAAAGCGCTTCAGCTTGTTGTTTATAAGCAATTCTCAATTGATCAAAATTAATCGCACGAAATCCAGGATCATTAACATCCGGACTTAAACTTGCCGTTCTGTTTGTTGGACCCATTGAACCTGCAACAAATCTTGGTTTCGCCGGATTATTATTTGTGAATTCGTTACAAACTTTTCGGGCGATTTTTGCAGATTCGTAGTTGAGTTCGTAAACCAATTCTTCCATGTGGTAATCTGCCATTGCGATGGTGGTTCCAGAAAATGTATTGGTTTCGATGATATCTGCATCGGCTTCTAAATATTTGCGGTGCACTTCTTCGATTGCTTTTGGTTGTGTTAATGAAAGCAAATCGTTATTTCCTTTTAAAGAATGTTCCCAATCTTTAAATCTTTCGCCGCGGTAGTCTTCTTCTGTGAAATTATAGCGTTGCAGCATTGTCCCCATTGCTCCATCGAGGACGAGAATTCTTTCGCGCAGCACTTTGTATAATTCTAAAGTATTTTTCATTCGTTGTTTATTATTTTGCACTAAATTTTACTTGTTTTCAGACAATCTTAAAATATCGCCGAAAACTCCCCGTGCAGTAACTTTTGCGCCAGCTCCAGCGCCTATAATTACTAATGGATTTTCACCATAACTATCGGTGTAAATTTCAAAAATAGAATCAGATCCTTTTAATTGACCAAACAAAGATTCTTTGGCCACAGATATTAATTTTACCTTCAGCTCACCTTTTTCCTGTTGTAAATCACCATGCAATTCCCCGACAAGACGGAGGACATGGTCTTTTTCTTGATTTTTTTTCAATCCTTCAAAATGAGAGTCCAACAATCTAAGATTATCAAGAAAGAAATCTTTGGTGCCTTTGACGAATACTGCCGGAAGCAATTTTTCTATTTTAATGTCGGATAATTCATTACTTAGATCCAGCTCTCTTGCAAGAATTAGCAATTTTTGCGCAACATCAATTCCTGATAAATCATCGCGCGGATCAGATTCTGTTATTTGTAAAGCCATGGCTTCCGTTAGAATCGTAGAAAATTTCCCATTTCGCACGGAAAAATGATTAAAAATATAACTCATTGACCCAGAAAAAACTCCTTTAATTCGGGTAATATTTTCGCCAGATAAATGCAAAAGCTTAATGGTATCGATTAGCGGCAAACCTGCTCCAACATTTACTTCATATAAATATTTCTTATTATTTTTGAGTAAAATATGTCGAAAATCTCGGTACTCAGAAATTGGCAAAGTATTTAAAGTTTTATTGGAAGAAACTAAATCAAAACCACATTCTGCCAATAACCCATACTCCTTCACGAAATCTTTATTATCAGTATTATCTACAGCAATCAAATTCTCTAATTGATGTAATTTCGAAAAGTCAATTAAAGAAATCACCTCAGACTTCTCTTTTGAGGTTTCTAAGTCTGATTGCCAATTATCTTGAAAGCCCTCTTTACTAAAAGCAATGTTTTTTGAGTTAGCAACTGCTATAATCTTTAAATCGATTTTTTTTCTCTTTCTGATGATTTCTGCCCTGATCAGAATCTGATCAATTAGTGTCGCCCCCACTTTTCCCACTCCAAATATTGCCAAGTGAACGGTTTTAGGTTTTGCAAAAATTTCAGCTTCAATGATATTCTTGGCCTTTACGTCTTGGGAAGAAGTCACCACAATATTAATTTTATTAGCGGCAGCCACCTGATTAAGTATAATGGGAAAAATATTATTTCTCTCGAGCTCAGACATAATCTTACTTAAATCTTTGGCAATAAAACCTAAAACCGAAACATTATTAATACTATAGATCTGACTTACCTTTCCAGATTTTCGTTCTGGTTCAAACTCTTGAATTAGACAGTTGATGGCATTTTCTGCATCATCATCTCGCACCAAAACAGAAATTCCATTTTCTGCTGCTTGCTGAGAAATAACACCGACACTAATTCTAGCGTAGGTTAAAGCTTTAAAAATACGCCCATCTATTCCAACTTCATCTAAAAAGTCTTTTCCCTCAAATTTGATAATGGATCTACTTTTTAAAAAAGTGATCTCTGTATTCTTTTTCATGATTTAGTATAATTGGATGGTAAACAAAGTGGTAAAAAAGCAGTTGTGTTCCTTCTAAATAAAAGGAAAAATGAACACAAGAATTTGATATCCTGTATATTTCTGGATACTAAATAAAGACAATAATGAGAATGAAGGTGCAGCGAATTTTTCAATTTATTTTTAATTAAAATTGAAAATGCTACCTTGAAGGGTAATAAAGTTTCTGTTATCTTCTCTCGATTAAATCGAGATAGAATGTAGCACCTTCTTCGTTTCCGAAGGGTTGCCAAGGTTTCAGTGAGTCTAATCTCTCCACCTTTCTTAATAACATTTTCAATATGTGAATGAACTTATGAATGGCAAATATAGCCAAATTTATCAATTTCAAAAGGGCCTGGAAAAAATTTATTTCCTATTTTCGCTCAGAGAAATAAAAGTTATGATGATTGAGAAAGAGAGGA
The DNA here is from genome assembly GCF_035984805.1 of Chryseobacterium sp. MP_3.2. Classification (NCBI taxonomy): domain Bacteria; kingdom Pseudomonadati; phylum Bacteroidota; class Flavobacteriia; order Flavobacteriales; family Weeksellaceae; genus Chryseobacterium; species Chryseobacterium sp. MP_3.2. The sequence goes on from NZ_JAXCHW010000011.1 coordinate 54,040, forward strand.
TGCTTGAGGATCAATGGAAAAAATGGGGGCCTTATGTTAGCAATCGACAGTGGGGAACTGTACGCGAAGACTACAGTTCCAACGGAAATGCTTGGGGATACACTACTTATGACGAGGCAATCAGCAGAACCTACAGATGGAGTGAAGATGGAATAGCAGGAATTTCTGATGACAAACAGCGATTCTGCTTTGCTTTATCTTTCTGGAATCGGAAAGATAAAATGATCAAGGAACGTTTCTTTGGCCTAAGTAATTATGAAGGTAATCACGGAGAAGACTTGAAGGAAATTTATTTTGAGCTGGATAATACTCCTACTCATTCTTACATGAAATTATTGTACAAATACCCTATCAATGAATTTCCTTACGAAGATTTGATTGCAGAAAATGGACGAAGAACCAAAGAGGATCCAGAGTATGAGTTGGTAGAAACAGGCATCTTTGATGACAACAAATATTTTGATATTTTCATAGAGTACGCTAAAATAAATCATGATGATTTTCTTATTAAAGTAACTGCCATTAACAGAAGTGCGGAAAAAGCGCCGCTTGTAATTTTACCCACCGTTTGGTATAGAAACAATTGGAGTTGGGGATATGGAACTTATGAACCAAAATTAAAATCTACGCAAGATGGTATTATAGAAGTTGATCATGATTCTATCCCCATAAAAAGACTCTATGCCAGAGCTGCAGAAACAAAAACGCTCTTTTGTAATAACGAAACTAATTCTCAGAAAATTCACTGCGTTCCTTCTGAAGCAAAATTCTTCAAGGATGGCATCAATAATTTTTTAGTTCATGGCGATGAAAGCGCTATTAATTCTGAAAAAACGGGCACCAAAGCGAGTTTCTTGGTAGAGGCAGAAATTGAAGCAGGAGAAACTCAAACCTTTGAATTCAGACTGAGTCCACATGAAATGGAAGACGCGTTTTTTGATTTTGACGAGATATTTAGTTTAAGAAAAAATGAAGCGCAGGAGTTTTATAACGATCTTCAGAAAGACGTCACCAATGAGGATGAAAAGAACGTACAGCGGCAAGCATTTGCAGGCTTGCTTTGGAATAAACAGTTTTATCATTACAATGTTTCCAAATGGTTATGCGGCGATCCTAAACAAGAAGCACCCAGAGATTTTGATCATCATGTAAGAAATACAGGTTGGGAACACATGCAGAACAAGGACATTATTTCTATGCCAGACAAATGGGAATATCCATGGTTTGCAACGTGGGATTTAGCATTCCATTGCGTACCTTTTGCACTTATAGATTCTGGTTTTGCCAAGCAACAATTAAAACTTTTAACCAAAGAATGGTATCTTCATCCTAATGGTCAGTTACCCGCTTATGAATGGGATTTCAGTGATGTAAATCCGCCTGTTCACGCGTGGTCAACGTTCCGCGTCTTTAAAATCGATGAAAAAATCAATGGCAAAGCCGATTTGGCTTTCTTAGAAAGTGTTTTTCAAAAATTATTATTGAATTTCACCTGGTGGGTGAATAGAAAAGATAAGAATGACAATAATGTTTTCGGCGGTGGCTTTTTAGGCTTGGATAACATTGGCGCTTTTGACCGAAATATGGAATTCACAAATGGCGATCATTTGGAACAAGCAGATGGAACCAGTTGGATGGCGATGTTTGCACTAAATATGATGCGAATTTCTATGGAATTAGCACTTTATAATCCAGTTTATGAAGATATGGCTATTAAATTCTTTGAGCATTATCTGTATATCGCAGAAGCGATGGAAAATCTTGGAGAAAAGAAAAATGGACTTTGGAATGAAGAAGATGGTTTCTTTTATGATGTTTTGCAATTAAATGATGGAGATTCTGTCTCCCTTAAGTTAAGAAGCATCGTAGGATTAATCCCAATGTTTGCGGTGGAAATCATAGAGCATGAAATGCTGGAGAAACTACCCGCTTTCCAAAAGAGGATGAACTGGATTCTTAAGAATAAACCACAGCTTGCCAATCTTGTTTCCCATTGGGAGGTAGAAGGTAAAGGCGGAAAACATTTGATGAGCGTGCTAAGGAAAACCCGGCTCACCAGGATTCTGCAACGGATGGCAGATGAAAAAGAATTTCTATCTGATTACGGAATTCGATCCATGTCAAAAGTTTACGAAGAAAACCCCTTCACCTTTAATGTAGATGGAAAAAACTTTAAAGTAAAATATACCCCTGCAGAAAGTGATAGTTCCATGTTTGGCGGAAATAGCAATTGGCGCGGACCCATCTGGTTTCCAATTAATTTCTTAATCGTAGAAAGTCTTCAACGCTTTCACTATTACTACGGCGAGAGTTTACAGGTAGAGTATCCTGCAAATAGTGGTGAAATGAGAAATCTGGAATTTGTTTCCGAAGATTTAAGTGACCGCTTATGCTCTATTTTTTTGAAGGATGAAAATGGAAACCGCGCATTTAATGGGGGCAACCAGCTTTTAAATCAAGATCCACACTTCAAAGATTATATTCAGTTTTTCGAGTATTTTAATGGAGACACGGGTAAAGGAATTGGCGCCTCTCATCAAACAGGGTGGACAGCAACAGTAGCGAAATTGATTCAACCAAGATTAGGGACACTTAACTCATAATAAAAAAAGGCTAAATTAATTTAGCCTTTTTCTTTTTGCAGTATAAAATAGGGTTAAAAAAGAGATTACGCTTTTTCTCCATTAACATATACTGCGTATTCCACGGTTACATTTGGCTCCATGGTTTTAGAAACAGAACAGTATTTTTGAAAAGAAAGATCCGCGGCTTTCCGGGCTTTTACAGGATCGATCTCTCCCTCCAGATAAAACTTTACTTTAATATTTTTAAAAGGTTTTGCTTCATCTACTTCAATTCTTTCTCCTTCTACCTCTGCAGAAAAACCCGTTACAATCTGGCGCTGTTTTTTCATAATAGAAACCATATCAATGCCACTGCAACCTGCAAGTGCCATCAACAATGACTCCATGGGAGAAACTGCTTTTGTGCCCTCAGATTCAGAAATATTATCAAGTAAAATGGCGTTCCCTATGGAATTGGTACATTCAAATAAATAGTCACTGTTCAGTCTTTTAAGAGAGATTTTCATAATTGGGAAGGGATTTTTAATTTTTTAAAGATAAGGAGATTACGTTAATGCATCAAAGGAGGAAAATGAATTTTAGCTTTTTTTGATCGAGGTCTCATTTCTAAAATTACTAATGAATTGAATTTAACTAAAAGTAGCAGTGAGTTTTCTGCTCGAAAACAAATTAAAAACATAGTCAGAAACTCCTGCTTCCACAATTTAACCAAAAATAACAATGGAAAATTTTCATTACAGTAAATATTTAGTAAATTTAAGTGATAAAAAAAATATTATGAGATACGAAAATGATAGATCCGGCAATGGCGGTGTAATAAGTGCACACAATGAGGCTGAAGAAGTGGGAAGATTAACCTATACCATTTTTCCAGATGATCATAAATTGATCATTACCTTTGTCCTTGTACATTCAAAATTTGAAGGAAAAGGAATGGGAAAATATTTAGTAGATGAAGTAATAAAATTTGCGCGAGACAACAATTGGAAAATTTATCCACACTGTTCTTATGCAAGATCCGTTATGAATCGAATGACTGATGTGGATGATATCTTACTAGACCGATAACAAAAAAACTCAAAGAATTTCTTTGAGTTTATGTTTTACATACTGTTCATTAGCTCTTCGGTGATTTCCATGTTGTGATATACATTTTGCACATCATCATCTTCTTCGAAACGTTCCAGCATTTTCATGTTGATTTTGAAATGCTCTTCAGTAACTTCTTTAGTAGTATTTGGAATTCTCTCTAAATCGGAGCTTTTAGCATCCATCCCTAAATCTTCTAATTTGTGTGACAGGGTACCAAAATCTTCAAACGCTGTAGTGATCATGACTTCTTCGTGATCGCTATCAACATCTTCAGCACCGCCATCAATCATTTCCATCTCGAAATCGTCCCAATCCATTTTAACTAAGGATTTATCGATAGAAAATATTCCTTTTCGATCAAAAATAAAAGCAAGTTCTCCATTCTTTCCTAAACTTCCTTCAAACTTATTAAAAATTGCTCGAACGTTCGCAACAGTTCTTGTTGGGTTGTTTGTCGTACATTCTACAAAAAAGGCAACACCGCCTTGTCCATAACCTTCGTAAGTTATTTCCTCATATTGTTCTGCATCTGCTCCACTTGCTTTTTTAATGGCTCTCTCTACATTGTCTTTCGGCATATTCGCGCCTTTGGCGTTTTGAATACATCTCCTCAAGGAAGGATTTGAATCTGGATCAGGACCGCCGGCTTTAACTGCAAGTGCAATATCTTTTCCAATTTTTGAGAATGACTTGGCCATTTTATCCCAACGAGCCATTTTTGAAGCTTTTCTATATTCGAATGCGCGTCCCATAATTTTTTTTATTAATATTTACAAATTTACATAAAAACAAAAAAACGCCCTCAAATTGAGGACGTTTTTTTTATAAATTGAAAGGATTAATTATTTCCTTCTTTTTTTAGTTGAAGTCTTTTTTACTTCGATAACTGGTAAGTCAGATTTTTCAATCGCATCAAAAGCAGCTCTATCAACAGCAGTTGCAACAACTTTTCTGTCAGCCATTCTTTCAGCGTCAGATGCTTTCTCAGAAACCATTGCGTTAGCTTCACCAACACCTTTAGATTTCAATTGATCAGCAGCTACTCCTCTTGCTTCTAGAGCGTTTACTACCGCAGCAGCTCTTTGTCTAGATAATCTTAAGTTATAAGCTTCAGAACCTTTTTTATCAGTTTCACCTGTTAATAAGAATGTTCCACCGTTAGAAGATTTAATAATCTCTGCAGCTTGATCTAATTTAGTATTAGATTCTGGTCTGATAGTCGCTTTGTTAAAGTTAAAGAAGATTCCTTTTAGAGCTCCTGTAGCTTCATCAGCGAATACTGTTTGTGGTTTAGGACAACCGTTGTATTCAGCAAGACCGAAAACTGTAGGACAAGCATCATCTTTATCTAAGATTCCGTCTCCGTCTGTATCTGGCCAAGGACAACCATTGTTTTCAGCTGGACCAGCAACTTCTGGACAAGCGTCATCTTTGTCAACTACACCGTCTCCGTCTGTATCTGGCCAAGGACATCCGTTGTTTTCAACTGGACCTGCAACATCTGGACATTGATCATCAATATCTGGAATTCCGTCTCCATCAGTATCTGGACAACCTTGAAATTCTGCTAAACCTGGAGTATCTGGACATCTATCATCTTTATCTAAGATACCATCTTTATCTCTATCCATGTTTCCGAATCTAAACAATAGGGAAGCAGATGCTTGCCAAAAGTTTGCTACATCAGACTTATCAATTGGAGTAGAAACATAATCTCCTTGAACACCTAAACCAAAGTTTTTAGTGATCCAAAAATTAGATCCAATTCCTGTAGCTAAAGTAAAGTGATCTTTTCTTCTTTGAGTACTTGGCTCACCAGAGAAACCTGCATAAGTTTTACCATTAACATCAGTTAAAGGAAACGCTACACCTGAGTAGTCATGTCTCATATAGTTTGCACCAGCTCTTAAGTAAGGATCAAACCAAGAATCTTCATTCCAAAGACCATTAAATTTAAATTGTAGACCAAGACCTGTCATTAGGAAAAATTCTTTTCCCATTCCAATTCTTTTATTATCAACATTCCCAACAGAAGTTTGCCAGTCTAGAACTAAATACTTGTTCAAGTTTCTTGCAACTGTTAATTTTGATAATGGTGGAGTAATGGTAAAATTGTCAATGTTATACAAGTCACCTCCGTCGCCGCCTCCGAAAGCACGTGGAAGTACGTCTCCAACTTGTCCTCCTGCTGCAACATGATTTACCCCGTGAGCACCAACACCGATTAACCACGGATTACTGGTAGTCTGAGCGAAAACAGTAGAGGCAACAGTAAGTGCCAATGCTGAAATTCCTAATTTTAGATTTTTCATAGAATTAAATGATTAAATAATTGATAATGCAAAATAAATATAATTTTTCCTTATAAACAAAGAATTTTAGAGTTTTTTTAACTTTTCTTTAATATTCGGTCCAGATTTCTTTTATTTTCTCTGTCTTTTATACTTTCTCGTTTGTCAAATAACTTTTTACCTCTTCCTAAAGCGATTAGAATTTTGGCTTTCCCTTTATCATTGATATAAAGTTTTAAAGGAATAATGGTGTTTCCAGCGTCCTTTAATTTTTTTTCAAATTTTTGTAGCTCTCTTTTGTGCAACAGCAACTTCCGTTCCCTTTTGGTTTTATGATTATAAAATGTTCCCAATTTATATTCATCAATCATCATATTAATAATGTAAAGCTCCCCATCTATAAACTGACAAAACGCTTCTGTGATACTTGCTTTGCTTGACCGCAGAGACTTTATTTCTGTGCCTGTAAGTACCATTCCCGCTTCTATTTCGTCTAAAAGCTCATACTCAAAACGAGCACGTTTATTAAAGATATTTACAGTTTTTTCTATTTTCATTCTTTCTATTGTTATCTCTTAAAAAATGTTAAAAATTATCTAATTTTAACTAAATATTTTCAATGTTCATTTTGAGTTATCCTTTTTAAAACCAAGATCTTGTAAGTTGCTCGCTAAACCCAATTTCTTTTCGTAATTTTGCACCAAATTTACAAAACTATATGTTAACAGTATCTAATTTATCATTACAATTCGGGAAAAGAATACTATTTGACGAGGTAAACATCATGTTTTCCAAAGGAAACTGCTACGGAATTATCGGAGCCAACGGTGCTGGTAAATCCACATTTCTTAAAATACTTACTGGTAAACAAGATCCAACCAGCGGATCAGTATCATTGGAGCCAGGAAAAAGAATGTCCGTTCTAGAACAAGATCACTTCGCGTACGACGAATTTACAGTCTTAGAAACCATATTAAAAGGCAATCAAAAACTCTACGAAATAAAAGAGCAGATGGATGCACTCTATGCAAAAGAAGACTTTTCTGATGAAGATGGAATAAAAGCAGGAGAGCTCGGCGTAATTTATGATGAAATGGGCGGATGGAATTCCGAATCTGATGCAATGACAATGCTCTCTAATGTAGGAATCAAAGAGAATATGCATTATCAAATTATGGGTGAACTTGAAAACCAGAACAAAGTAAAAGTTCTTTTAGCTCAAGCACTCTTTGGTAATCCAGATGTTCTTATTTTAGATGAACCTACCAATGATTTAGACATTCAAACCATTGCTTGGTTAGAAGATTTCTTGGCTGATTATGAAAACACCGTTATTGTTGTTTCTCATGATAGACACTTCTTAGATACCGTTTGTACGAACATAGCCGATTTAGATTACTCCAAACTAAATTTATATTCTGGTAATTACTCTTTCTGGTATCAAGCCTCCCAATTGGCCACAAGACAAAGATCTCAAGCTAATAAAAAGGCAGAAGAAAAAAAGAAGGAACTTCAGGATTTCATCGCACGATTCTCTTCTAACGTAGCAAAAGCAAAACAGGCCACTGCGCGTAAAAAGATGATCGACAAACTGAACATCGACGATATTAAACCAAGTTCCAGAAGATACCCCGCAATAATATTCGAAACAGAGCGTGATGCAGGAGACCAAATCTTGGAAGTTAAAAATTTAGAAAAAACAAAGGATGGTGAGTTATTGTTTTCGAACATTGATCTCAACCTGAAAAAAGGAGATAAAGTGGCGGTGCTTTCTAAAAACAGTTTAGCCATCACAGAATTTTTTGAAGTTCTGTCTGGTAACACGAAAGCGGACAAAGGAGAATTTAACTGGGGAATTACAACCAACCAATCTTATATGCCCGTAGATAACAATAATTTTTTCCAAGAAAATATCAATTTAGTAGACTGGTTACGTCAATTCACAAAAAATGATGAAGAACGCCACGAGGAATATATGCGCGGCTTTTTAGGAAAAATGCTATTCTCTGGTGATGAAGCTTTAAAATCTTGTACCGTACTTTCTGGAGGTGAAAAAATGCGCTGCATGTTCAGCAGAATGATGTTGCAGAGAGCCAACGTACTTTTAATGGATGAGCCAACAAATCACTTAGATTTGGAGAGTATTACTACTTTAAACAATTCCCTAAATAATTTCAAGGGAACGATACTATTGTCTTCTCATGACCACGAAATGCTGGAAACGGTTTGTAACCGGGTAATAGAATTGACTCCTAAAGGAATTATTGACCGCCAAATGACTTATGATGAATATTTGGCAGACAAAAAAATTAAAGAACTACAAGAACAGATGTATTCATAATTTCAATTTGTCCTTATTTATATAAACCGTTCATTTTGAACGGTTTTTTTCTTAAAAAAAATCCCCTCAGAATAAAATTCCGAGAGGACAAAAAAACTAATATAAGGGAAAATTACGCGATAAATAAAGATGCAATCGCGGTTGCTTGAGCTCCAGTGATAGTCTCATCAAAAGATGCTGATCCAGCAGCCGCTCCAAATAAGGCAGCGGTATTGTATCCTGCTTGAACCGTTAATTCTTCGCCAGCATATACTGCATCTGTAGCTGCAGGCATATTTCCGCCGTTTTTCAATTCAATCCAACCTTTATTGGCACGCATTCTACGAACCTTGGAAGCATGTCTTGCTTCAACAGAGTGAATCTGTAACGCTGCTTGTAAAACTGCTTTATTAGAAGCAACATTTCCAGCTTGTCCTTTGTAAGCTCTAACACCAGTATCTTCGAAAGCTTGTGCAAGAATCATAAATTGCTGGTAATCAGTAAAAGGTTGGAAGTTTCCACCCGCTGTAAAATCAAATGTTGGTTTTGCTTTAGGAGCTTCTCCTAAAGAAGTCAAAGCAGCTTTTAGGAACACAACGTGTGCGGTTTCATGTTTGCTGATTTGGTTAAAAACTACACGATCATTTGCTGGTATAAGACCAGATTTTTCTAAGCCTAATCTGTAGTATTCATCTTCCAAATATTCCAGTACCAATGCTAATTGCAATGCATCTGTTAGTGCAGAAGCAGGTGCGAAGCTTGGTGCTGCTAATGTTTCTGCTTTAGCATTAGTAGTCATCATAGCTCCCAATCCAAGTGGAAGAACAGCTACTGCAGCTTTTTTTCCAAAATTAGAAATGCTAGTTAAAGATCCTAATCTTGAGGTTTCTGTGGTGAAAAATTTATCATCCGACAGTTTATCTAGTATTGTAAGTAAGTTCATAATAAGTAAATTTAAAATTAATGGTTATCCGATCCCTTGTTCTTTCCAAGTAAATGGTGTTTTGAAAAATGCACCTGCTGCAGCCACAATTTCTTTCGGCTCTTTTGCAACATCTAATCCATTTGCTGCAACCACATCATCTCCAGCAAAATCTCCAGAACCTGGGTTAATTAGATCTCGGATTGCAGATGCATGTCTCGCTTCTACACTTACAATTTTACCTGCAATAACTAAATAATCTAAATTCGTAATATATTTACCTGCTCCGTTATAGGCGGCAACACCAGTATCCTCTAATGCTTTAGCTGTGGCTAAGATTGAAGTTCTGCTTTTAAAATCAACCCCGTCATATTTAAATTCTAATTTAGGTGTTGGAGTTGCTCCTGCTGCTAATAAAGCTGCTTTGAAAAAATCTCTGTGGATTACTTCGTGATTATAAATGTCCGTGAAAACTTGTTTCTCGGCATCAGATATACCAGTATAGAAACCGTTAACAACCTTTGTATAAAAATCTGCTTCTAATTGCTCCAAGGCATAAGCATAATTTAATATTCCTACATCACCCTTTCCCAAATCAAAGATGGAATCTGGTTCCACATATTGATAATTGTCATCTCTACAACCTGCTAAAGTTAGCCCTGCTACAACGAGTCCTACCCCACCTAATTTTAGAAAATTTCTTCTGTTGGTATCCAAAGTCGCTCCTTTGTTTGATACTTGGATCTGTTTTTCCATAATAAAATTTTTTATTTGTTTGTTAATATCATCTACGAATGATAGATGCATTTAGATTTAGACATTAACAAACAAAATGCCAAGTTGTTGATTATGTGGTCAATAAATTTTGTTTAATTCTATAAACTAACTTTTATTTTATATTTTAAGTACTAATTTTCACTTTATCTTAGAGAATTATTAAATGTCTGTAAATAGCTTCATATAAGTCATTTTTTACTTTTATAATATACTTGCGAGCTAAATTATTAAGCCTTCTTTAATGAAATTGAGTAAAACTTTCGACGAGATAAATTATAAAGCCAAAGAAAACTTGATAAAAAAAATCGTTACTTTTGTGTATGATGATTCAAAAATGGATATATAAAGAAGAACCGAATGAAGATGTTGTTGATAGTCTGAGTACTTCCATTGGTTGTGGCACTTTCGAATCTAAAATATTGGTGTTGCGTGGAATTGATAATTATCAAAAAGCGAGAGAATTCTTTAAACCAAACATTGGCGATGTTCATAATCCTTTTCTTATGAAGGATATGCAACTTGCGGTAGACCGTGTAGCAACAGCCATTGAAAACGGTGAAAAAATATTGGTTTACGGTGATTATGATGTGGATGGCACTACTGCCGTTGCGGTAATGTATCTTTATCTAAGTAAGATCGTTGATAAAAAATATTTGGATTATTACATTCCAGATCGAAATATTGAAGGCTATGGAATTTCTATTGAAGGTATTGACTTTGCCAAAAAGAATGGCTTTTCTTTGATTATTGCATTAGATTGCGGAATTAAAGCTTTGGATAAAATTGATTATGCTAAAAGCTTGGATGTTGATTTTATCATTTGTGACCACCATTTACCAGGTGAAAAAATTCCTGAAGCAGTAGCGGTTCTAGATCCAAAAAGAATCGATTGCAGATATCCTTTTAAGGAACTTTCTGGTTGCGGCGTTGGATTTAAATTATGCCAAGGCTTAAACACACTCTACAAAATTCCAGAAGCGGAACTTTTTGAACTTACAGATTTGCTTGCAATTTCCATCGCAGCAGACATCGTTTCTATGACGGGGGAAAATCGTTTTTTTGCCAAGCAAGGTTTAAAAATTTTAAGAAAAGCAAAAAATTTGGGTTTAAGAATGCTTATTCCCGAAGATAAACTCGCCACTTTCGAAATATCCAATATTGTATTTGAAATCGCTCCAAAAATCAATGCCGCCGGAAGAATTTCTCAGGGAAAAGCTGCCGTAGAATTGATGGTTTCCGATAACTTAAAACAAGCTCACCAAATTGTAAATGACATTGTTACGCTCAATGAATCCCGCAGAGAAATGGATATGAGCAGCACCACTGAAGCTTTATTACAGGTAGAAGAAACTGGTCAGGTCAATAATTTTTCTACAGTTGTCTACGGTTCTGGGTGGAATAAGGGAGTAATTGGAATTGTAGCCAGTAGATTAACGGAAACCTATTATAAACCCACTTTAGTTTTTGCAGATGGGAATAATGGAGAAATGGTAGCTTCTGCGCGTTCTGTTTCAGATTTTGATGTACACGATGCCTTAGAAAACTGTTCAGATTATTTTCTGAAGTTTGGAGGTCATCCCGCTGCAGCAGGATTATCTTTAGAGAAAGATAAGTTTGAACTCTTTAAAGAAAAATTTGAAAAAGTAGTTGCCGCCAAAATTAAAGAACACCAAAAAGAACCCAGTATTGAAATTGATGCAGAAATCACTATTGATAATTTAGACCGGGATTTCTTTAGTTTCCACAAAAAATTAGCGCCCTTCGGGCCGCATAATATGAAACCTATTTTGGTCTTAAAAAATCAAAAAATTACGGGCTTGGTGAAAACTATGGGGAAAGACAACAGTCACGTAAAATTTTTCATTAAGCAAGAATCTACTGGGAAAAACATTGAATGCATCGGCTTTAAACTCGGAAAATACTTCGAGGACTTCCGAACCAAATCATTTGATTTTGCCTTCACTGCAGAAGAAAATCACTGGAAAGGAAATGTGACCTATTACCTCAATATTCGTGACGTAAAATTTAACTAAAAAAAATTACCGTCAAAAGTTATAAACTTTTGTGGCGTTCAAATTCCTTGGTGCGATCAAATAAAAATCGATAGGTTGCTAATTTTCGGGTGACTTCGGTTTCTAGGTTTTCTGCAATGCTCATCATTTTTGGATTAAAATCGCCTACCCACTGCATCTCGTAATCTTCAAAATCAGTTGCTTTTTTGAAATGTTTGGTGCCTTCCCAAATGAGATAGCCATCAACTCCCTTTCTTTGCCATTCTGGAACGATTCCAAAAACAAGCCCAACCATTTTTTTATTTTTCTTAAATTTTTTCACAAATAGAAACTTCAGTTTTTGCCAAAGTCCAAATTTTCCGTCCAAATATTTAAACCATTGATTAAGATCTGGAATATTCATCCAAACAGCAATCGGTGTTTCTTTTTCATAGACAAACCAAGAAATATGTTCATTGATTACGGGCTTTAAAGTATTGAACATCTTCGTTGTCTGCGGAATGGTGAGTTGCTTACCTTCCCCATGTTTTGCCCATGCCTTGTTATAAACTTCTGTGAAATCTGCGGCGAACTTTTCCATATTTTTCACCCTCATTCTTTTCGCCGAAATATTCTTGTTCAAAGAAATCCGCGCATGCATATCCATGAAAGTTTGCGCAACCTTACTAGGAATTTTCCTGCTGTAGCACAATTGATTAAAATAAATCTGAAATCCGTAATGGTCAAAAAGATCTTTATAATAAGGAGCATTGTAATTCATGCAATAAAGCGGTTCCGTAAAACCCTCGATCAAAAGACCCCAAAACCGATCTCTTTCTCCAAAATTGATGGGTCCATCCATCGCTTTCATTCCCTTTTTTTCTAAAGTATCCTTTGCGAAATCAAATATAAACCCGGCAGCATCCTGATCATTGATACAATCAAAAAAACCAATTCCACCGGTTGGCTGATCTTGTTTATATTTTTTATTGATGAAAACTGCGATTTTTCCCACCGTTTCATTATTTTCATTTGTAAACAGAAAACGTTCACATTCTCCAAATCGAAAGGATTTATTTTTAGCGCTATCAAATACAGCCTCAATATCTTTATCAAGTGGTCTGATGTAATGAGAATCGCGTGCAAACAAGCGCGCAGGAAAATCCAGAAATTCCTTTATTTGAGCTGGAGACTGTACTTTCTCTACCTTCATTTCTCAAAAATAGTAAATATTTATTTTCAATAATAAGGTAATTTTTATTTTTTTTCAGTATTTTTAAAAAAATCAATTCTTTTGAAAAAAACCCTCGTTATTTTCGCTCATCCCTACTTTGAATATTCTACTTCTAACGTAGAACTGATCAAAGTGTATGATGGTGTGGATAATTTAGTTTTTAAAGATTTATATGAAGAATATCCAGATTTTCACATTCAAGCTTTTAAAGAAAGAAAAAGAATCAGAGATTATGAAAGGTTGGTCTTTCATTTCCCCCTCATCTGGTTTTCTATTCCACCATTACTGAAATTGTGGATAGACGAAGTTTTTGATATGACCTGGACTATGGAAAAAAATCATCCTCTCCAAAATAAAGACGCGGTTATTATTGTAACCGTTGGTGGTAAAGCAGAGCATTACACCGCAGAAGGAATGTACGGCTCCACCTTAGAAGAATTGCTAAAATCACTTACCTTATCACTAAAAGTGAATCAAATTGATGTAAAAGAATTCATTGCCATACATTGTTCCGATGATTTAACGAAATTCGATTTAGACACCCATTCAGAAAAAATTAAAAAAACCCTCAACTTAAAATAATGGAGAATTCATTCGCGATGACCGCGCTCATTTTTTTAGGTGCAGCAATCATTATGGTTCCGCTTGTCCGAAAACTGGGGTTGAGCTCTGTTATCGGCTTTATTTTAGGGGGAATTATCATTGGTCCATTTGTTTTAAAATTAACAGGTAGGGGCTCTGAAGACATCATGCATACCACAGAATTCGGGGTGATTATGCTGTTATTTTTGATCGGTTTAGAAATAGAACCAAAGAAATTTTGGAAAATCAGAAAGAAAATTTTCGGCATGGGAATGAGCCAGATGGTACTCACGGTGGGTATTTTATTTGCCATCTTCTATTATGCAGAATGGCGCATTGATCAAGCATTAGTAGCTGCACTGTGTTTTGCGCTTTCTTCAACAGCAATCGTTTTACAGACTTTAAAGGAAAAGAATATTTTCCGGACAGAAGCTGGAGAGTCCTCATTCTCCATCTTATTGTTTCAAGATATGGCGGTAATTCCAATTTTGGCCTTATTACCTATTATCGCAAAAATGCCAGAGGATAAAGAGAAACAGATACTCCTTCAATATCTTCCAGATTGGTTGCAACCATTTTCCATTATTTTCGGAATCGGACTACTTGTAGTCATAGCCCGTTATTTATTTGTTCCGTTTTTAAGATATGTTTCTAGATCTGGGATGAATGAGTTACTCACCGCTTCTTCCCTATTTTTAGTCATTGGAGTTTCAGAATTAATGGATGCCGTAGGATTAAGTCCCGCCTTGGGAGCTTTTATTGCCGGTGTTATGTTGGCAACGAGCGAATTTCGACACGAGCTCGAAAGTCAGATTGAACCATTTAAAGGATTGCTCCTCGCTGTCTTCTTTGTGAGTGTGGGTGCAAGCATTAACTTCTTCGTCATCATGGAAGATCCGATGTTCATTTTCACTACCACTCTCGTTGTTTTAGCAGTAAAATTTGCAGTGCTTTTTGGAGTAGGGAAATTCTTTAAACTAAAGTGGGATCAGAATTTTATGCTGGCTTTTGCCTTGTCACAGATCGGAGAATTTGCTTTCGTATTAATTAATTATTCTACAAATCTCTATTTATTAGATCCCGTATTGAATGCGCAACTGTTGGCTATTACTGCGATCACAATGTGTATTACACCGATTCTACTGCTTATTAATGAAAAATTTATTGAACCACGATGGCAAGAGGTAAAAAATGATGATGATGATGAAATAACTGAACCGGTAAAACAACAGAAAATTATTATTGTCGGTTTTGGACATTTCGGGAGCACCGTGGGGAGATTATTGCGAGTAAATGGTGTGCAGGCAACGGTTTTAGATAATGATCCAGAACGCGTGAATATCTTGAGGACCAACGGATTTAAAGTATATTATGGAGACGCTGCAAAACCTGGAATTTTACGTTCAGCCGGTGCAGAAACCGCTGATTTACTAATTCTTTGCCTGGATAGCCCCGAGAAAAATAAATTCGTTTTAGAATATGCCAGAGAAAAATTTCCACAGCTAAAAGTATTTGTTCGTGCAAAAAATCGGTTAGACGCGTATGATTTTATAAGCAATGGAGTTGATAATATTTATCGAGAAACTTTAGGAACTGCAGTGAATATGGCAGTAGACATATTAACAGCCAATGGAATGCGGGCCTATGCTGCAAGACGACTTGGTCAGCGATTTATGCTGATTGACAAAGCGGTAACACGCAGATTGGCCACGGAAAAAAACAATGGTACGGTAACATTTACGATGAAGGAATATTTGGAAAGAGAAGCTGAACTTCTGGCGCAAGACAGTCACTCATTTGATGATTCCCAATGGAATGAAAATGAAGATTTCTAGCTAGTTAGCAGGACAATCTTTCACTTCAATATTTACCAAATTAACAATTTTATCTTTAGAAGTTACTTTAACATCAGGGAAATTTCCGGAAATACATTCGGAAGTGGTGTCTGAAAACGCACCTCCTGTTGCAGTAATCTTCACATCAGGGCCAGAAAGCTTATAGTTATTTTCATTAAAATCTGTTTGGTCTAAAATGTAATTCTGACCATCAATATTAATATTTCCCGTACTGGAGTTTTGATCAAAGTAAAAAATCACTTGTCCTTTTTGCGTAAAAATAACACGGCCTTTTTCCGAGGAAACTTCTTGAGGGACAATAGAAAAAGCCACTATTGGCTCAGCATTATCGAAGGTTGGGATTTGAATACTGTCTAAAGTTGTCATTCTGGTAGAGTCTTTGGCCGCAGCTCCTTCAATGGTTTCACTCTCTTTTTTACAGGAGAAAACAGTCATTAAAATTGCTAATAAAAGGATTTTTTTCATGTTCAAAATTATATTTTAATCTTCAACAAGAATCATTCCTTCGTTAAAACTAAGTAGGACCAAGGTAAAAGAGTAAGCATTGTTTTGTCTTCAATATTGTATATTTTTCCCGTGAACAATTCTATGTATTTTCCTTTGTAGTATTTTGTTTCTAATGTAACCAATACCCTTTTATCTGAAAAATTAAGAATTGGAAGCACCGCATCCTTATTTTTTTCCCGGTAAAATGAAATAACTTGATCTTGATGATTATTTACAACACGAATCATTTCTCCCCCATATTTCCCATTCCAAAGCGCTTCATTCTTATGTTTCAGGTGAAAAAGCTTTGTAAATATTTCTGCGTTTTCACTCTCTTTCCATTCAATAACATCTTTTTCAAAAAATTGTAAACTTCTGTTTAGCCCCGCTTCCTGACCACTATAGCAAAGCGGCATTCCATTCACAACGCCTGTCATCACGATGGCCGTTTTTAAGCCGGCACCAAAATTTAAATAAGGATTTCCTTCCCAAGAATTTTTATCATGATTATCGGTGAAGGTCATGCGATATCCATTTCTCGGCACCGTATTCACATCATGAGAAAGATATTCAACCAAACCCGATAATTTTTGCTGATTGGTTGCCACTCGAAGCTCATTCCATAAACTCCAGGAATAGGTCATATCGAAAGATTTCTTGTACAAATCCCGACTTTCCCATTCCGCCAACATAAAAACAGGTTTAATTTCATCCAATTCTTTTCTAGCGTTTTCCCAAAAATCTAGCGGAATAAATCCGGCAACATCTGCTCTGTACCCATCAATATTGGTTTCTTTCACCCAATATTTCAGTGCATCCGTCATGTATTTCCTTAACTCTGGATTATCATAATTAAAGTCAATTACATCGTCCCAATCATACCACGGTGTTGGCTGAAAATTTCCCTCGCGGGTTTTTGTGTACCAATCTGGATGTTGCATTGCTAATGGATTATCCCAGGCAGAGTGATTCCCAACCCAGTCGATGATGATGTACATTCCCATTTCATGAATTCTATCCACCAAATGCTGAAAATCTTTTCTCGTTCCAAATTCCGGATTAATTCCTTTAAAATCTTTCACGGAATAATAACTCCCCAAACTTCCTTTTCTATTTTTATCCCCGATCGGATGAATCGGCATAAGCCAGATAATATCTACTCCCATTTTTTTCAAGCGAGGTAAATGACTTTCAAATGATTTAAAAGTTCCTTCTGGCGTATATTGGCGAATATTCACCTCATAAATCGTGGCATTCTTACTCCATTCTGGGTGTTCTATTTCCACATATTCTTTCGGTTGATACTGAGATTCCGTGGTTTGACCGTAAATTAAGTAGATTCCAAAAAATAAGATGAATATGGTGTAGAAAAGCTTTCTCATGATTTTAAAAATTAATTTAAATCCAAACTTAAAATGGCAAGTGAATAACCTTTCATCCCAAATCCACTTATAATTCCGTCTACATTCACGGCGGTTACAGATTTTTGGCGGAATTCTTCTCTCTTATAAATATTGCTAATATGAACTTCAACTTTAGTAACGGAAATGTTTTTTAAGCAATCTGCGATGGCGTAGGAATAATGGGTAAATGCACCTGGGTTAATAATTAAAGCCTCGAAATTATTTTTTTGTAAGCGATTAATTATTTCTCCTTCCACATTAGATTGAAAATACTGTAACTCATGGTGTGCAAAATTTTGTTTTAATTCTTTTAGATAATCTTCCATAGAAACATTGCCATAAACATCGGGTTCTCTTGTTCCTAAAAGGTTTAAATTAGGTCCATTCAATATTAAAATTTTCATGATTTTTTTTTACAAAGGTGATTTCTTTACGTAAAGTTAACATTTCTCACCTTAAAAATTAATTATGAATCATTTATTAGCGATGAATGACTGAAAAACAACTCAAAACTTATAAAAAAAACATACTATAATCAATAAAAATGTATTTTTGTGGTAGTTTTTCATCCCATAATATAAGCCATTGAGCACCTTTAAGAACGTTTTAAAATATATTGGAATCTTCCTGCTAGGCTTGATTTTCTTTGTTATTGTCTTAGTTTTAAGCTTACAACTTCCGGGCGTGCAAAATTTAGCCAAAGGTAAATTGGTTAATTTCTTAGAAAAAAAGATTCAAACTAAAGTCAGTCTAGATCGAGTTTATATTGATTTTCCGAACAGCTTGGTTATGGAAAATCTTTATTTAAAAGGACAAAAAGTAGACACTCTACTTTTCGCTCGCAAATTAGACGTGGGGTTAAACATCCCGAAACTACTGAAAAACACTGCAGATATTACGTCCGTTAATTTAGAGGGTGTAAAAGCAAATGTGGTTCGGAATGAGGACGGTACTTTCAATTTCGATTATATCATGAATGCCTTTGCCACGAAGGATGAAGAAGAAAGCCCTTCAAAACCCTTTATTATTTCCTTAGATAAAATCGATTTAAAAGATATTCAGGTTTCTTTTATTGATCAGCAGTCCCGAAATGATATCGCGCTCTACTTTAAATCATTCAGCACGCGGGTGAAAACCTTTGATTTGCAGAATAATTCCTATGCCGCAAATGACATCAACATGGATGGTTTAAGGCTGAAGCTAAAACAGGATTTTCTAGAAGAAGTTGCGGATGAAGTAGAACAGAAAGTTGATTCATTAAACCAGCAAAAACCCATGAAGATTGGTTTAAATAAAATAATGCTGACCAATTTTGATATTGACTATGGGGATGAAAATACGAAGACTTTTGCAAAAGTTATTTTTAAAGAACTAAGTACCAAGATTAACAAAATCGATTTACAAAACGCTAATTACGGGATTGAGAACGTTTATTTAAGAGGTGCGAACATCAATGCGAAATTATTTTTACCCGCCACAAATGCAAATCCAAAAACGCAAACTGCGAATTCTGCTGAAACTGAAAAACCTCTCGCTTTACTCCTCAATAAATTTGTTTTTGATGATGTAAAAGTAGTTTATAATAATGCCGCAATCGCTAGAACCCGAAGCGGAATGGACTTTAATCATTTAAATTTCTCCAAAATGAATTTGGAGGTTCGGAATTTTAAAATGAAAGAGGGAACTTTCGCAGGTACGGTGAACTCAGCAGAAATCAAAGAAAGTCGCGGTTTAGATATTCAGAGACTTGAAACGGATTTTATTTATGAGGAGAAGCAAGCGTACCTGAAAGATCTATATCTAAAAACTCCAAAAACGCTACTTCGGGATGAATTAATTCTTAATTATAATTCCATAGAGCAACTTTCTGCAAATCCCGGAGCAGTAAAAATCTCCGCCAATATCGAAAATTCCAAAATCGGTTTTAGCGATATATTGATGCTTGCACCTGAATTAAGAAATACCGCACCTTTTAGTAAATACCCGAATGCAATTTTAAATATCAACACCAGATTAAAAGGAACCATCAACGATTTGAATATTCAAACCCTACAACTTTCTGGGTTGGATAATTTAAGGGTCAATGCATCTGGAACCATTAAAAACGCGATGGATCCGAAAAACTTGTATTACGATTTAAAAATAGGAGAATTAACCTCTTCCGCGAAAACGATTTTTAATCTCGTACCAAAAAACACCATTCCAAGTAATATTTCCCTTCCTTCGACTTTTAAATTAGCGGGAACGGCAAAAGGCACCACGGAAATTGTGAATACAAATTTAAAAATGACCTCAACTTTAGGAAATGCTGGGATTAATGCCTCCGTGAATATGAAGGTAAAAGGAGCTGAACGCTATGATGTTGTCGCAAATCTTAAGAATTTACAGATTGGTCAAATTATCCAGAACAAAGATTTAGGTTCTATCACCGGACAAGTTTCCGTGAAAGGGCAAAGCTTTGAACCGGAAAGAGCCATTGCAGATATCAAAGGTAATATCGCTTCTGCTTATTACAATGGTTACACTTATCGAAACATGGCGCTGAATGGCAAAGTGAATCGAGGTTCTTATGTCATGAATTTAGACTCTAAAGATCCCAATGCGAATTTGAAACTAGTGGCTTCCGGAAATTTCGTAGATAAAAATCCTTCCATCAAAGTTAACGGCACGATCCAGAAATTAGATTTGAATAAATTAGGATTCTATGATGAGCAACTGATTCTGGCCGGAGATATTGACGGCGACTTTTCCAGCTTGAATCCAGATGCGCCCAATGGAACTTTGCAACTAAGAAACTTTGCAATTTCTGACACGAAAGACGTTTATCCTTTGCAAGATGTTTATCTAAATGCGGTTTCAACATCAGACAGCAATAAAATTGAATTGAAATCTCAGATTGCAGATATTAATTTAAGAGGAAAATATAAATTAACGCAAATTTTTGGCTCATTGCAGCAAACGGTTAATCAATATTATCAATTTCAACCAACGGGAACAAAAGCAGTGAAAATTGCTGCAAACCAATACTTCACTTTTGACGCGAAGGTGAAAGATGATAAATTACTCCGGAAATTTGTTCCTGAATTAACAGATTTTGAACCAATCACTTTAACCGGAAATTACGATGCAGACTCCAGAAAATTAGAGATTAATGGGCAAATTCCACAAGTGACATATGGCGAAAATGTCATAAGAAACGGAACCATCGCCGTTAATAATCAAAATGATGCATTGGTTTATGATTTAAATTTAGGCGAATTTAATAATGAAAGCATTGCCTTGATGAAAGTTCAGGTGAATGGTGATATCAAAGAAAACCTCGTCACTTACACAGCTTCTACAAAAGACGAAAAAGACGAGATTAAATTTCTAATTGCTGGAAACGCAAAAAAAATGGGAGATCTCACCAAGATTTCCTTAAATCCAAATGGCTTAAAATTAAACTATACAGATTGGCAAGTAACTCCAGATAGTTACATTCAGCTGAGCAACCGTGGCATTTTTGCCAATAACTTTGGAATCTCAAACGCAGGTAGCGAAATTCTGCTTCAATCTGAAACCAATACGCCAAACAGCCCGCTCAATATTTCCATCAAAGATTTTAAAATTGAAACCCTAACGGAACTTGTAAAAAAAGATTCCCTTTTAGCGAAAGGAAATATAAATGGAACGGCGCAACTTCGGGATTTACAAAATAACATGACTTTCACGTCGGATTTAGATATTACAGAACTCTTCTTTTACGGCAGTCCGGTTGGAAATTTAGACGTACAAGCAAATTCACAGTCTGCAGATCTTATCCGAGCAGACATTGCACTGAGTGGTTTTGACAATGATGTAAAATTAGGTGGAACTTACAATATTAAATCCAGCGGACTGAATATGAATTTGGACATGAACCAACTTCAAATGAAAACGGTACAAGGATTTTCTATGAATTCCATTGAAAACGCAGAAGGTTATCTCTCTGGAAATTTAAAAATTGGGGGCGATACGAATGCACCAAAAGTTTTAGGCGCGGTGAAGTTTAATGAAGTCGGTTTAGGAATTGTACAGCTAGGAACTAAATTCAAAAACATCAATGACGAAATTAAATTTACAAACCGTGGAATCGATTTCGATGATTTTAAAATAAAAGATGAATCTGGAAATGCAATTGTAATTGATGGGTCGGTACTCACGAAAACGTATAGTGACTTCGCTTTCAATTTAGATGTTGATGCAGAAAACTTTAAAGTGGTAGATTCCGAGAAGAATAATGACCGAATGCTGTATGGAATTTTAGCCGTCGATGCGGAATTAAGAGTTCGT
The DNA here is from genome assembly GCF_035984805.1 of Chryseobacterium sp. MP_3.2. Taxonomy (NCBI): domain Bacteria; kingdom Pseudomonadati; phylum Bacteroidota; class Flavobacteriia; order Flavobacteriales; family Weeksellaceae; genus Chryseobacterium; species Chryseobacterium sp. MP_3.2. The sequence goes on from NZ_JAXCHW010000011.1 coordinate 75,890, forward strand.
GGAGATTTAAATTTACCGCAAGTTGACGGAAATTTAGTGGTGACAGAGCAAACAGATTTCACCTTTGTGTTGCCCCAATCTTCCCCTTCTTTAAAGGATAGAGAGGGAATTGTAGAATTTATTGACCAAGATAATATAGCCCTGCAGCAAACCATTAAAGCAGATTCCTTGACGAACCAAACTGATATTAAAGGAATGGATGTGAATGTGAATATTGAGGTGATTAAAGAAGCAAAAATCTCTTTGATTATTGATAAAGCGAATGGTGATTTTGTAGAACTACAAGGAGAGGCGCAATTAACCGGCGGTGTAGATCCTTCCGGGAAAACTACGTTGGTTGGTGTTTACCAAGTTGAAAGTGGAGGTTATGAAATGTCTGTAAGTTTATTGAAGAGAAAATTCGAGATAGAAAAAGGCAGCACCATTACTTGGACAGGGGAACCTACAACGGCGCAATTAGATATTACCGCGATTTATACAACCGACGCCGCACCGCTTGACCTATTGCAGCAGCAATTAACAGGAGTTACAGGCTCCGAATTAAATCAATACAAGCAAAGAATTCCTTTCAATACTTTATTGATTATGAAAGGGGAACTGATGAAACCAGTCATCACTTTTGATATTACGACTGATGAAGATAACAGTTCCGTTTCTGCAAGTGTTTTAGACAACACAAAAGCCAAACTGGATCAGTTAAGAAGGGAAGAATCTGAAATGAACAAGCAGGTTTTCGCTCTTTTGCTCCTGAACAGATTTATAGGGGAAAACCCTTTCCAAAGTGATACTGGTTTATCCGCATCTACGGTAGCCAAACAAAGTGTGAGTAGAATTCTTTCCGAACAACTCAATAATTTGGCGAAAGATTTAATTGGCGGTGTAGACTTAAATTTCGATTTAGAATCGACGGAAGATTATTCCTCTGGCGATAAAAATGAGCGGACTGATTTGAATGTAGGTCTAACTAAAAGGTTATTTGATGATCGATTGAAAGTTTCAGTTGGGAATAACTTCGCTTTAGAAGGAGACGCCCGTGCGAATGAGCAAATGACCAATATTGCTGGAGACATCACTTTGGATTACAGTTTATCTAAGGACGGACGATACATGTTACGAGCTTACCGTAAAAATGATTATCAGGTTGCTTTGCAAGGGCAGATTATAGAAACAGGACTTGGATTTATCATTACGCTGGATTACAATAAATTCCAAGAAATCTTCGACAGATCAAAAAAGAACAAGGAAATCAAAAAACAAAATACGTCTTCCAAAAAATGACAAATTTGAAAAATAGATACTATAAAATTGGAGCTGCACTTGCTTTTGCTTTGATGATTTCATCTTGTAGCAACACAAAATTTCTGCAAGAAGGTGAAATGCTTTACGTAGGCGCGAAGATTAACATCAAAAACGATACGCTTTCTAAAAAAGAAAAATCAAGTTTAAAAGATGCGTTGCAGGATCAATTACGACCAAAACCGAACTCCTCCTTTTTGGGATTGAGACCAAAATTGTACATCTACAACATCACGAAAGAACCGAAGAAGCAAAAAGGACTTGGTTACTGGCTGAAATACAAAGTGGGAGAAACACCAGTTTTACTGGGCGATGTAGATCGGGAATTCAACAAGGAAATTATCGTTAACTATTCCGAAAACAAGGGTTTCTTTAACGCCAAAGCTACCTCTGATACGATCTCTAAAAATAAGAAAGCGAGCGTACTCTATACTTTAACTCCAGGTGCAAGATATTTAATCAGCAACGTAAAATTTCCTGCAGATTCTACAGTAATCAATGCAGAAATACAATCCATCACGGACAAATCATTTTTGAAAGCGGGGAATCCGTTCGATTTAGACGTCATCAAAGCAGAAAGAGAAAGAATAGACGAGCATTTAAAAAACCGTGGATTTTATTACTTTAGTCCAGACAATATTATTGTGCAAGCAGACAGCACCGTTCAAAAGGAGCCGAAAGTTGAATTGATTGTGAAGTTGAAAGACAATACTCCCGCAATTTCCAAAGAGCAATTTACCATTGATAAAACAATTGTTTTCGCAGATTATAATATTGATGATTTAAAATTGGGTAAATATGGTATTCCCTACAAAACAGATTCTGTAAAAGTTTTTAATGACCTCTACATCATTGACCCAAAAAATAAATTTAAACCGAAAATTTTTGATCGCGCACTTTACTTTAACCGCGGAGATTTATACAATAGAAAAGACCATAACTTATCTTTGAACAGATTAATCAGTTTAGGTGTTTTTAAATTCGTGAAAAATGAATTCGTGGTTTCAGATTCTACCACTCATACCTTTGATGCCTATTATTTATTGACGCCACGACCATTTCAGTCATTGAGATTGGAAACTTTGGTTAAAACCAATTCAGCCAATTACACGGGGGGAGAAGTTAACCTCAACTGGACAAACCGAAATTTCTTTAAAGGAGCAGAGCAATTGACAGGTGCCATTTATGGCGCATTTGATGTTCAAATTGGTGGTCCAAAAGATGCCAATAACATCATTAGATTCGGAGCCAATGCGCAACTTTCTATTCCGAGAATTGTGGCGCCTTTCCGATTTAATTCCTCCAGTGCCTATGTGCCACGAACTAATTTCAACATTGGATACGAGTATTTAAGCCGAACAGAACTTTATACTTTGCATAATTTTAATACCTCTTTTGGCTATGTTTGGAAAGAAAATGAACGAAAAGAACATGATCTGAAAGTTTTTGATATGACTTTGGTAGCACCTCAAAATGTAACGGAAAAGTATCAAACGCAAATTGATGGAGATAATTCTGATCCCCTCAACATCATTAAACCAAATCCTTCTCTGCAAAGAGTGATCGACAAGCAATTAATTTTTGGTCCAACTTACAGTTATACTTATACCAATACAATGTTGCCGAAAAAAAACACCTACTATTACAAAGGAAGTGTAGATTTAGCCGGAACGATTACAGGAATAGTGAGTGGTGCCGACAGAAAAGCCGGCGAGGGAAAACTCCTTTTCGGAATTCCATTTAGTCAATACGCTAAAATGGAGCACGACTTAAGATATTATAGAAAAATAAATGAAAAAAGTTCCATTGCAACCCGAGCGATTGTGGGCATCGGTTATCCTTACGGAAATTCTGTGTACATGCCATATGTGAAACAATTCTATGTGGGCGGAAGCAACAGCATCCGTGCATTTAGAGCCAGAACTTTGGGACCAGGAAGTTATGACCCAAGAGAACAAGAAGCGACCTTCTTTTTCGATCAGTCTGGAGATTTAAAGTTGGAATTTAATGCCGAGTATCGCGCAAATATTTATAAATTTTTGAACGTGGCAGCTTTTGTTGATGCAGGAAATGTTTGGTTGGTTAATGAAGACCCAGAGAAGCCAGGCGGAAAATTCAGCAAAGATTTTGCGAAGGAATTAGCAGTAGGCGCCGGAATTGGTTTACGATTAGATTTTTCTATTCTTATTCTGAGATTAGATTTAGCCACACCACTTAGAATTCCTTACTATGAAGAAGGTGACCGCTGGACTTTTGATAAAATGGACTTTGGCAATAGAGAATACAGAAGAGATAATCTCATCTTGAACATTGCTATTGGATATCCTTTCTAATTAAAAAAAAAGTGATGAAAAAAATTAAATTTTTCTGGGAGGCTTTAAAGGAAACTTTTACGGAGTGGAATAATTCTGCAGCGGTGAAGGATTCCGCTAGTCTGGCGTATTACGCAATATTTTCTATACCTGGGTTACTCATTATCATCATTTGGATTGCGGGCAATTTTTTCGGACAAGAAGCAATTCAGGGTCAAATCAGCAGTCAAATTCAATCCATGATGGGTGCAGAGGCAGCAAAGAGTGTAGAAGATATTATTGCAGGAGCCTTAATTGACAAAGAAAATATCTTCATGAAAACTGTCGGCGTGTTTGCTTTGATATTCGGAGGAACCACCGTTTTCTTTCAGCTTCAGAAATCTTTGAATGACTTATGGGACGTAGAATCTGCCCCGAAAAAAGCCATCATCAAATTTTTACTGGATCGTGCTAATTCTTTGGGGATGATTTTGGTCATTGGATTTTTATTGATGATTACCATGGTGCTTTCCTCTTTGATCAGTTTGCTTAATCATTTCATTACTTCTCAACTGGGTTTAGAAACCTATTTACTCATGGAGTTGGTGAACTTCACGGTAGGATTTATTTTGGTCACCTTGGTTTTTGCCTTTATGTTCAAAGTTTTGCCAGATGCAGAAATTTCTTGGAAGGCGGTTTGGCCCGGAGCGATTCTCACAGCAATTCTATTTACAATCGGGAAATTTCTCCTCAGTCTGTATTTTTCTGAGCTAAAGCCTACGTCTGCATTTGGAACAGCGGGCACGGTAGTTTTAATTATGATGTGGATTAATTACACCTGCATGCTCATCTTTTTTGGTGCCGAATTCACTAAAGTATATTCAAAGAAAAAAGGATTCATAATCGTTCCCTCCAGACATGCAAAATGGAGCGCCGCAAAACTTTACCGAGAAGATCAAGCGGAAAAAGCTTTAGCTTCTGCGAAAGCATACAATTAGAAGCTGTATTCCTTTATTTAAATAATAAGGCCAATTAAATAATAAGACCAACTGAGAATTTGGTCTTTTTGTTTGAACACAAATGAAAATCTACCCTCTTCTGTAGAATTGTTTAATTTGGTTTTCCTACAGAAGAAAACGATCATATCATCTTTACACACAGCAGGAAAGTACTAGCGTTTAAACACTAAATTAGCGGTCAATTATCAAGTCTCAATGCCATTTTCATTACGGTTATACCTACGAATTCTTCTATCCGAACAATTGTCCAATTAGTATACATAAAAAAAACTTCCGAAAAGAAACTTTTCGGAAGTTAAGTAGCCCGTAGGGGAGTCGAACCCCTCTTACCAGGATGAAAACCTGAGGTCCTAACCGATAGACGAACGGGCCAGTGCGTCTTTTATAATGAGTTACGCTAACTTATTAACGTGTTTTGTCAACTTGCTTTTTAAGTTTGCTGCTTTGTTCTTGTGGATGATGTTTTTCTTCACCAATTTATCCAACAGTGAGATTACTAAAGGCAACTGTATTGTAGCTGCAGCTTTATCTTCCTCACTTCTCAATACTTTCAAAACTGTACGAGCAGTTTTGTGGTAGTATCTGTTTCTTAATCTTTTCTTTTCGCTTTGTCTGATTCTTTTCAGAGCTGATTTATGATTTGCCATATCTTTCTAAAAACTTGGGTGCAAAGATAGAATTTCTTTTCTGATTACAAAATTTATTTTAAAAAACTTTTCAAGATTTTCAACTTTAGTAGCCTATAGGGGAATCGAACCCCTGTTGCAAGACTGAAAATCTTGAGTCCTTACCACTAGACGAATAGGCCTGGTTTAGGGACTGCAAAACTATTGATAAATTTTTGATTTTGCAAACTAATCCTTGCTCTATTTAAACATTTTTTGGATCACTGTGTTTTTCACTCCTTTATCCTCCAATTGACGCTGCATTTTTACCGCATCTTCTAAAGAAGAAAATCGACCATAAGTGTAATAAAACATATTGTTTTGTTTCACTCTATTCACATCTTTTAACGTCTTTAAAATATAAGAATTAGTGCTTAATTTTTTGTCAGAGGCTTCTAATTCTATGGTATAATAACCCGTACCTAATTTTTGATTGGGCACAAAGGATATAGACGTTGCATTTTTAAATCCAGCATCTTTTGCGGTCTTCAAATTATTATCTCGAACAGAAGCTAAGTTCGTGGTACTGTAATAGTATTTATACATTCCATTTTCCTTTAAAGGCATAATGTAATTTAAACCTTTCAAGGCTGGATCACTGGATGCATATTTCATGGGTGAGGACATTAGTAAAATACGAAAATCATTTTTCAACGCTACTTCTGCGGGTTTATCTTTTTCTCTTGGCGAGTTGCTTACTCCGCCATTTCTTTCGATGGTCTTTTTATAATTAACTATTGCATCATAAATACTCTCTGCAATTTCATTTTGGCCTTTATCAGACGCCAAATATGCAGCTTCTTCATAATTACTCACAAAGCCAGTCTCAATCAATACAGACGGCATTGCGTTTAATCTTAAAACATGCAGATTTTGCTGTTTCACGCCTCTGGAAAATCGATTATCCTTTTTTACAAAATTACCTTCAACATAACTTCCGAAAAGCAAACTGGTTTCTAAGTATTTACTTTGCATCATTTTCAAAGCAATCAAAGACTCTGGAGATTTTGGATCGTAAGAGGCAAATGTTTCACGATCTCGATCATCTAAATAAATTACATCATTCTCCGCCTTCGCAACTTCAAGATTGGTTTTATTCTGATCAGGACCTTGTACAAAAGTTTCTGTTCCGTAGGGCGATGTCTTGGTACTCGCATTTACGTGAATTGAAATAAACAAATCTGCTTTGCTGCGATTGGCCAAAGTTGTGCGGTCTGTTAAGGATGGAAATTCATCAACTTTTCTGGTATAAATAACTTTGTAGTCTTTATTCCTCTCTAGCATTCTGCCTAATTTAAGGGTAATGGCTAATGTAACATCTTTTTCTCTTACCATTCCCAAGTCATCGTACCTTCTGTTCGCACCGTGGTCAGTGCCTCCATGACCAGCATCAAGCACAATGGTGAATTTCTTTTGTGCATCTGTAAATACAAATACCGCGATTAAAAGGAAGGTGAAATATTTTTTAAGTGAAAAACTAGAAGTAATCATCTTTAGATTTTAAAAATTATATTAATTTTGACCACAAATTACAGAATACACCGATTTGGTCACTACCGGCTTCAAAAATATATTACAAATCTTAATTATCCTAATTTTTAACAATTTTTTAGCACAACAAGGCGCTCAAAATTTGGCTGGAAATAAGATAGTAAACGATACGATTCCAAAATCTGATACCATTGTTCTGAAAAAGGAGCAGCTTGAATCTGTGGTTAATACCAAGGCAGATAATATACGGAATGATATTCCAAAAAAGATGACTTACCTCAATAAAAAGGCTCAAGTTACCTATCAGGATATGATCATCGATGCCGATTACATTTCTATCGACTGGGACAAATCGCTCATTTTTGCCCGCGGAGAACTGGATTCTTTAGGTCGGGTAAAAGTTCCTGCTGTAGCCACACAAGCTGGAAAAAAATATGAATATGATGAGTTTACCTACAATATAAAATCAGGTCAAGCCATTGCATTTAATGCCAGAACCGAAGAAAGTGAAGGCGTGATTGTCGCTGAAAAAACGAAGAAATACAATGATTCTGTCTTTTTTATGCGCCGTGGAAAATACACCACCGATGAATATTTCATCAAGAAAAAAGACACCGTTGCCGATTATTATTTGCTGGCTCCTAACATTAAACTGATCAAAGGAAAAGACAAGTCACAAGTGATCACAGGACCGATTCAATTGTATATTGAAAACGTGCCAACTCCTTTGGTTTTGCCCTTCGCTATCCTTCCATTTTCTGATAAAAGAAGTGCGGGAATTTTAATTCCGAGTTTTGGGGAGCGAGAGGATGTCGGTTTTTTCCTCAATTCCCTCGGCTATTATCAACCTATTGGGGAACATTTTGATTTAAAAATTCTGGCAGACATCTACACGAAAGGAAGTTGGAATCTACGGCCGGAGATGAATTATAAGAAGAATTATAAATTTTCCGGAAATTTTTCTGCAGACATTGGAACTACAGTTCGTGGAATTAAAGGTTTATCGGATTATTCCAAAACCGGAACCTATAGAATTGCGTGGCGACATCAACAAGATACCAAGGCAAATCCTTTTCTCAATTTTTCCGCCTCTGTGGACGTGGTAAGTAATAAGTTTTATAACAATACGGTTAATAACAATTACGCCTTCAATCAAAACAATCTTAATGCACAGCAGAACTCCAGTTTGAGTATTGTGAAAAGATTTTTGACTTTGCCCGTTACCATTACGGGAACTTCTTCTTATTCTCAAAATTTTTCTACTGGATTAGCTGATTTAAAATTGCCGGTTTTAAATGTAGCCATCAACCAGTTCTATCTTTTCACCCCGAAAACGGGCATCAGACAAGGACTGCTAGAAAACATTACGATCAACACGGGATTAAACTTTAATAATTTCGTGCAGACCACCGAGGATGAATTGTTTAAAAAAGAAATGTGGGACAAAATGCAGACGGGTCTTCGGAATAATATTGCAATAGGAACCAATACTACTTTAGCAAAATATTTTACTTTTTCCCTCTCGGCGAACATTGACAATGCACTCACGACCAAAACGCTAACGAAGTTTTACAATCCCATTGAAAATAAAGTTGAAGATGTATTCAATAAAAAAATTGCGGGTTACTCTTCCTTTTCTACCAGTGCGAGTTTGCAAACGGTTTTGTATGGAATGTTAAACTTTAAAAAAGACTCTCCCATTCAGGCTATTCGTCACATGATGACACCACAGATTGGGTTTAATTATTCCCCCGATTTTTCTGCGCCAGAGTTCGGGTACTATAAAAATTATTTCAATGATCGTGGGGAAATGACACCCTACTCTATTTTTGATGGTGGAATTATCGGTACGCCAAATTCTGGGTTGGTACAAGCTTTAAGCATTGCCATCAATAATAATATAGAAATGAAGGTGAAATCTAAAAACGATTCCATCGGCACCAAAAAAATTAAGATTTTCGAAGCTTTAAATTTCAATACCAATTATAATTTTGCAGCAGAAAAGTACAAGTGGTCTATGTTTACCTTTAACGGACAAACCACTATTTTTGAAAAGCTTAATCTGAATACGAGTTTGGTTTTAGAACCTTATAAAATACTCTTCGTACCTGGTGACGATGTCGGGATTAGAACAGAGGAATTTGGAAACTTCAGTATTCAAGGATTTAATGCGCAATTGTCTTATCCATTGAGCAGTGAACTATTCGGCAAAAAAGAGAAAGTTGAGCTCGCCAAAAAATACAATACTAAAGGTGAAATCCGCAATGAAAATTATTATTTTGATGAAGATAATTACTCCAGATTTCAGCAACCCTGGACTTTAAATGTGAATGCGCAATACAGTTACACCAAAAGTCTCACGCGTTTCGGAACTCAAATGGCTTCCGTAGGTTTAGATGCTACCATTAAACTTTCTCCCTATTGGAATGTGAATGGAAATCTTTATTATGACGTCATCACAAAAGAAATTGCAAACACGAGACTTGGTTTTTCTCGGGATCAAAGAAGTTTTACCATTAATTTCAACTGGATTCCGTACGGACAATATAAAGTGTATGATTTCTTTATTGGAATCAAAGCCAACATTTTACGTGATGCCTTAAAATACAAAGACCGAAGTTTCACCCAACCCAATGCGCCTTTTTAAAAAGAAATTTTTAAAACAAAACAATAGTTTTATATTTGCCAAATACAGCTGCTATGAAAACAATCATTACTACCTCCAAAGCTCCTGCCGCGATCGGACCTTATGCACAGGCGAATTTTGCGAACGGAATCCTCTATATTTCTGGACAAATTCCTTTGAACTCAGAAAATGGGAAACTTGCAGAAGGCATTGAAAAAGAAACGCATCAGGTAATGAAAAATCTGGAGGCTATTTTAACTGAAGCTGGGATGACCTTTAAAAATGTAGTGAAAGCTAGTATTTTTCTAAAAAACATGGATGATTTTTCCGTGATGAATGACATTTACGCGTCGTACTTAGATGCAGCGCATTATCCGGCAAGAGAAACGGTTCAGGTTTCCTGCCTTCCGAAAAACGTTGATATCGAAATTTCCATGATCGCACATCAATTCTAAATGAATTTTCTTCAAAATACTTTTGCTGTTTTTGTAGGTTTGGCTGTAGCTGCGCTTCTTATTTCCTTGGGAGTTAGGCTCAATTCTGCCTGGATTACATATGATGAATTTGCACCTTTTGCGCACTGGCAAAAACTGCTCAAATCCATGGAACATAAGCCGTATTTCTTTGTAGCGCTCCTTATTTCTTCTGGAATTGCAGCAAGTGTCGGTGGCGTTGTTACCGCGATTTTAGTCAAATATGCAAAAGTAGCTTACGCGATTTTGATAGGCTTTATTCTTTTATTTGTGGCAATGTTAGATGTGATTATTAACCCTTATCATCCTACATTTTACAAAATTTTAATATTTCTAACGTTCTTTCCATTCGCTTGGATTGGGGGAAAAATCACGGAGGTGATCTACAACCGCAAGAAAAAAAAACTCAGAAGACTGCAAAATAAAAAGCAGTAATTCTTTTATTCGGAGCAACAAAATAACATTTTCTTTAAAAAGCAGTCCCGCTGTTCACTATATCTTTTTTGACATTGCTTAGATGAAAAGTCTATTTTTTGAAAATTTTGCCAAAGCAATACCAAAAAAGGATGCCGTTTCCATCGCGGCTAAAAAGAACTTTTCGTTTTTCTTTTGAACTGATTTTAATTTGGTATTTTTAAGAGGTCGAATTATACTTCAACTCAAAAATAAAATACCATGAAAAAATCCCTAATTCTTCTTTTAGTTACCGTATGCACGGCTGCTTCCTTCGCGCAGAAATTCGATAAGGAAAAGCTGGATCGCTATCTTCAGACTTTGGAAAAAAATGACAAATTCATGGGAAGTGTCGCCATTTCTGAAAACGGAAAGATCATTTACTCCAATTCTCTGGGATATTCCGATGTAGAAACGAAAACCAAACCGAACGAAACCACCAAATACCGCATCGGTTCCATTTCGAAATCCTTCACGAGCGCTTTGATCTTAAAGGCGATGGAAGAAAATAAACTTTCCCTAGATACCAAAATTTCAAAATATTTTCCAAACATTAAAAATGCTGATCAAATAACCATCAGTAATTTACTCAATCACAGAAGCGGGATCCACAATTTCACAAGTGATGATGAGTATATAAAATGGAGCACGCAGAAAAAATCTGAAAAAGACCTGATGGATATTATTGAAAAAGGCGGAAGCGATTTCGAACCAAATTCCAAAGCAGATTACAGCAATTCCAATTATGTTTTACTAAGTTTTATTCTGGAGAAAATTTATAAAAAATCATATTCGGAAATTTTAACGGAGAAGATCATCAAACCACTTGGATTGAAAAATACCTTTTACGGTGGAAAGATTAATCTGAAAAATAATGAAGCTAATTCCTATCATTTTGAAAATGGCTGGATAAAAGAAAGGGAAACCGACATGAGTATTCCGCTTGGAGCCGGAGCAATTGTTTCTACTCCCAGTGATTTGCTGCGATTTGCAGATGCACTTTTTGGAGGAAAAATAATCTCTGAAAACAGTTTAAAATTAATGGAAACCCTCAAAGAAAATTATGGTTACGGACTTTTTCAAATGCCTTTCGGAGATAAAAAAGCGTTCGGACATACCGGTGGAATTGATGGTTTCAGCTCAAATTATGGATATTTCCCTGCAGAGAAAGTTTCTTTTGCCTTCACCTCAAACGGAAAAAACTTTAAAAACAATGATATCGCAGTTGCAATTTTAAGTGCTGCATTTAAGCAGCCTTATGAAACTCCAACTTTCAAATTGATCGACTTAAAAACAGAAGATTTGGATCAGTATTTAGGAATTTACTCCAGCAAAGACACCCCTTTGAAAATAACAATCACAAAAAATGATAAAATATTAACAGCGCAAGCAACGGGACAATCTGGCTTTCCCCTGGACGCAACGGCAAATAATATGTTCAAATTCGATCAAGCAGGAATCGTGTTAGAATTTAAACCCAGTGAGAAAAAAATGATTTTAAATCAGGGAGGTAAATCATATAACTTCACACAGGAATAAAAAAAAAAGTTTTATGGCAAGTGCAGATATAAAAATTCATGACAAATTTACGCTGGAAATAAAACTGCGTTTAGAACCCCTTCGAGATCAAAAAGGAACGTCGTTTTCTATCAACTCCTGGATCTTTCTGCCGAAAAGTATCGACATCAATCAACATACCTTTTCCAAAAGTGATTTTTATAAAAATCTAAAATCCAATATCAGATTAATTACGCCTGTTTTTAATCTTCATGAAATTGTACATTTTGAGAATTCGCCGCTGCAATATCTCACAAAATCTTTTGAGACTGTTGCAACTGATGCTACGAAAAGGTCCATCTCGGAGTATAAATATAATATCAGAATGTTTCTGGCCATTCTGAAAAGTTCGCTTCGAAATGAAATTCGTTTTATAAAAGAAAGCGAAAGCAAAGAGGAACGTGATTTCCTGACCGACCGTTATTATACGTCGGTGAACAGTATTTTCGCACAGTACAGAAAGCTGGAAAATATTCTCACAAAACATCTGGTAACGCCCGAAATTTTAAAACCTTTTACTTTCGGCGACGAATTCATGAGTTATTTGGTGGAAAAACAGAATTTCCATTTGTTGAAAACCTTGCTCAACGGGGAAGAAAAAGATGATTTAGCCGCGAAAAAAATTCAAAATTTAATTGACAGAGAGCGGGAATATAAGAAATCGGCGAATTACGCCATATTTGAGAAAAATAAGACAAAACAAAACCGTCATTTACTTTCCAGATTGGGATTTCTTAAAAAATTTGCAGAAAGTGAACTGTATTTAACGACCTTAAAACAGAGAGATGGAGTTTTTATCGAGCAAATTTCCATGAGCATTGCGGCAGGACTTTCCATGATCTTTGCAACTGCGATTGCTTTCGGTTTTCAGCAAAAGTTTGGAAATTTAACCATGCCTTTTTTTGTTGCTCTCGTGGTAAGTTACATTCTAAAAGATCGCATCAAAGAATTTGCGAGGTACTATTTGGTCCATAAATTATCCAATAAATTTTTTGATCAGAAGATCAATATCAATATGGATGATAAAATCATTGGGACAGAAAAGGAATCCTTTGACTACATTGACCCAAAGAAAATTCCGGAAATGGTATCGCGACTTCGAAAGGAAAATCCAGTTTCCGAAGATATTAACACCTTAAGAAATGATAATCTTATTCTGTACAGAAAAATGATCCTACTCAACCGGGAAAAACTTGACGAATTGAGTTTTTATGAAATTCCGGGAATCAATGAAATCATCCGACTCAATATTTCTAATTTTATGTTCAAAATGGACAATGCTTATTTTCCTATTTCCATTCCAAATGAAGAGAACGGTTACGAAATTACACAAGTGGAAAAAGTATACTTCTTAGATATGGTTTTGCAATTAAATATGAATGAGGTTGCAACCTACTCTTATTACCGAATCATCGCAAACCGAGAAGGAATATTGAGTGTAGAAAAAATTGCAGACCAATAAATTGGATGTTGGATGTTGGATGTTAGTTGTTAGATGTTAGATGTTAGATGTTAGATGTTAGAAAGATGCTAAATGATTCGACAAAAAAAACGCAACTTTAAAAAGTTGCGTTTTTTCTTGAATTTATTCTAAAACTAAGGCATTTTAAAACCTCTAGTGGTAATTCTTCCGTATTCATCTACGTATTTTACTTGAACATTTCCACTGTAAGACTGTAGAATTTTGTCTACATCTTTCTGGGAGTTCACAGGTTTTCCGTTGATTTCGATAACAATGTAATTATCAACAACACCAATTTTAGCCATCTCACTTCCTTCTACAACATTCCGTACGATAACACCGCTATTTAAGCCGTAGTCTGTTTTGAATTTTTCACTTAAATTATCGAATTCAGCACCAATTTTTTCAGAGACTGATAAATCCGCTTTGCTTCTGGCTTTGGTTCCGCCATTTTGATCTTTCAAGGTAACATTTGTAGTTCCTGTTTTACCATTTCTGATATATGTTACTGCAACCTTATCTCCTGGTCTTTTACTGCCTACCGCAAAAGATAAATCGTAATAACTGCCGATTGCAGTATTGTCCACTTTCGTGATGATATCGCCGGTTCTTAATCCTGCATCTTCCGCACCACCATTATCAGAAACCTCGATCAGATAAACGCCATCTCCAACTTTAACATTGGCTTTCTTCTGCTGATTGTAAGATGCAACTTGTCTTTGATCTGATAAATCCAAAGGAACTACGCCTAAGAATCCACGCTGAACCAAACCAAATTGTTTAATGTCTTCTACTACTTTTCTGGCTAAGTTAGCTGGAACGGCAAATCCATAGCCTTCATAATACCCTGTTTTAGATGAAATTGCAGAATTAATTCCGATTAATTCACCCGTCGTATTGACTAGAGCACCACCAGAGTTCCCTGGATTAATCGCTGCATCTGTTTGAATAAAACTTTCAATCGGCGTTCTAGATTGCTGACTTAGTAAATCAATGCTTCTGCCTTTTGCAGAAACAATTCCGGCAGTTACGGTAGAGTTAAGACCCATTGGATTTCCAACGGCCAAAACCCATTGCCCAACTTCTACATTGTCTGAATTGGCAAAATTTAAAAAGGGTAAACCTTTCTCTTCAATCTTTAAAAGTGCAATGTCTGTAGTTGGATCAGTTCCCACGAGATTTGCGATGTAAGATTTTTTATTAGATAATACTACTTCCAATTTAGTGGCACCTGCAATCACGTGATTGTTAGAAATAATATAGCCATCTGGGGAAATAATTACTCCCGACCCCATTCCTGTTGGCATATTTTGTGGCGGTTGCTGCTGCTGTTTTTGCTGCTGCCCAAATGGATTTCCAAAAAACTGATCAAACATATCTTGTTCACTTCTGTTATTTTTTCTATCGGAAAAGTTTTTAATACTCACTACTGCAGGAACTGTAGATTTTGATACTTTCACAAAATCATCACTTAATCCTGCCATATTCAGGGAGGCAAATTTAGCATCCGTGTTTTTCGGGGCGAAATAAGAAAGTTCCGAGTTTTTATCTTGAACTCCAAAATAGTTAATGGCACCAAAAGTAGTGGCACCAGAAAAGATTCCGACCAAGGCGTACGGAATCATCTTTTTCATCGTATTCTTCATTGTCATATATTGTTAATTCTTTGTTATTCTGCTATGAACCAAGCAAATTTAATGCTAAATAAGTAGGATTGAAAAGTGCTTCGTTTCAATTTTAACTAATTATTAACACCTTTTAAAACTTTTTAGTGATTTTTATACCTATTTGGGAAAGCATGGTAGAATTTTGTGAGTCTAATAAAGCCATGTGTGCAAATTTGTCAGTCCAAATTGTCACAATTAATTATTTCGTCACCTGAAATGCTTTGTTTAAATTTGTGACAATCCATAATGTATGAACCTAAATATCCATAACGAAACCGGCCTATTAAAATCTGTAGTTCTAGGAATGCCAAATTCCATGGGAGTTCCCCACTCCTTAGAAGACAGTTATGATGCCAAATCCTATCATTCTCTTGAACACGGAATATATCCAAAGGAAAATGATATTGTCAATGAAATGACGGCTTTCGAGAAGATTTTAGTGAAACATGGTGTTGAAGTTTATCGACCGCAGCTCATTAAGGACTACAATCAGGTTTTTGCACGTGATGTGGCTTTTGTGGTAGAGGATCAAATGATTATATCAAACATCATTCAAGACCGCTACGAAGAGCAGGATGCGTACCGGAAAATTTTCGCTCGCGTTGGGTGGAAAAAGATTATCAACCTTCCAGATACCGCACATATAGAAGGTGGAGACGTTATTGTCTGGAATGATTTCATCTTCGTGGGAACATGCTTTTCTGAAGATTACAGAAATTTTAAAACGGCAAGAACGAATGAATACGCCATAGATATTTTAAAAGAATATTTTCCAAAAAAGAGAATCATCGATTTAGAATTAAATAAAAATGATACAAATCCTTTTCAGGGAATTCTTCATTTGGATTGCACCTTTAATCCTGTGGGGAAAGACAAATGTATTATTTACAAAGAGGGTTTCGTAGATGAAAGTGACTACCGACTTTTGCTGGATATTTTTGGCGAAGAAAATTGTTTTCATGTAACAAAGCAGGAAATGTTCGAAATGAATCCCAATATTTTTTCCATCTCCCCAGAAATTGTAGTTTCTGACCAATCTTTTACGCGGATGAATAATCACCTGAGAAATGAATGGGGAATGACAGTAGAAGAAATTCCGTACCGAGAAGTTTCTAAAATGGGTGGATTGTTAAGATGTTCCACCTTGCCATTGGTTAGAGAATAATTCAGGAATTTAAGAACACCCTTGTTTCAATTTTTTAATTTCATCTTCCGTCACGAAGGTGTCATATTTCATAATCGCTGAGGAATGGAAACTGGTTCCACCTGTAAATTTTTTCAAGGCTTCTATATTTTCACTTCGCACGCCGCCACCGATTAAGATTTCAATTTTGTGCGCGTATTTTTCGACCAAGTCTTTTATATTTTCTTTTCCTGCAACTGCATTTTTTTTTCCGCCAGAAGTTAAAACTGTTCTGAAACCTATTTTAATGAGAGTTTGCATGGATGCATCTAAATCTGAAGTACGGTCAAAAGCCCGATGAAAAGTACACGGAATTTCTCCCGCCAAAGTGAGAAGCTCTTGATTACGGGGAATATCAATTTCATTGTGTGCATCTAAAATCCCGAAAACAAATCCATCTGCACCACCTAATCGAAAATTGATAATGCTATTTTTCATCTGAGTAAATTCTGAATCAGAATAATAAAAAGGTCCACCCGTCGGACGAATCATAACGTAAATTGGCTTTTTAAAGGTTCTTTTCAGATGCATAAATTCATAAAAATCCGGAGTAGTGCCGCCTTTTTCTATATCATGGCAAAATTCTATGCGATCTGCCATTGATTGTAGGGCAGTTTCCGCGGAGGTAATTTCAAAACACGCAATTTCTAACATAAGATTTTTATTATCTTTAAATTTAAGTAAATTTGAGGGATAAATAAGGAGTTCAAAGCTCTTAAAATAAAATTTAATATTGATGCAAACAGCCAAAACTGTACTGATGGTAGAACCGATTGCATTCGGTTATAATTCCCAAACGGCGGAAAACAATTATTTTCAAAAAGAACAAAAAGAAGCGAATATCCAAGAGAAAGCCTTGGAAGAATTTAATGCTTTTGCCACCAAACTTCGGGAGAAAGGTATTGAAGTGATCACTGTAAAAGACACGCTGGAACCTCATTCGCCAGATTCTATTTTTCCTAATAACTGGGTGAGTTTTCATGAAGATGGCACCGTAGCTCTTTATCCCATGTTTGCCATGAACAGAAGAGTAGAAAGAAGACCGGAAATTTTACAAGCCCTGCAAAACGAGGGATTCAATATTGACAAAGTAGAAGATTTATCTCCTGCGGAAAATGAGGAAAAATATTTGGAAGGAACAGGGAGCATGATTTTCGATCATGAATATAAAATTGCGTACGGTTCTGTTTCTTTGCGTTTAGATGAGGAACTTTTTCGGGAATTCTGCGAAAAGTTTGGATATCGACCTGTCGTTTTTCATTCTTTTCAAAATGTAGGAAACCAACGTTTGCCAATTTATCACACCAATGTAATGATGTGCGTGGCGCAGCAATTTGTGGTAATTTGCCTTGATTGTATTGATGATGAAATGGAGAGAGAGAAAATTCAGGAAACCATTAAATCGACAGACAAAGAACTGATAGAAATCTCTGAAGATCAGATGCAACAGTTTGCAGGGAATATGCTTCAGGTGCAAAATCAAGAAGGACAGCAGTTTTTGGTAATGAGTGAAACCGCCTATCAATCCTTAACAGAAAAGCAAATTTCTGCAATTGAAATGCATTGCGAGATTATACATGCAGACTTAAACACCATAGAAACCAATGGTGGCGGGAGCGCAAGATGCATGTTGGCAGAAGTTTTCTTACCACGCAATTAATATCTGAAAATCAAAAAACCTTTAGAAATTCTAAAGGTTTTTTTGAAAAATATAATTAGCTGAATGAATGTTATCTCGTTCTGTTTTTAATGTCCTTATCTGCACTGTCTATATCTCTAACTTTCTTAACTTTTTGATTTCCGAAATTGTAAACTAAAGTTAGTTTAACACCTCTTTTGTAGCGATCCTGAGAAATATTATTATAATTCCCATTTTTCTGAAAGTCTGTAATAGAAAGCAATTGTGTATCTAAAACATCATTTAAATCTAGGGCGAAAGTCCAGTTGTTCCAGATCTTTTTCACGGTAAAGTCTAAACTCATCAAAGCATCTAATTCCCCCAATTCAATCATTTGCTTATCAATGTAAAAATAATTTACGCCCAGAAACCAAGTCTTCTTTTTATCTAACTGAATATTATTACTGGTCTGAATTACAAAACTCGTAGACTTTTTACTGTTTTCATAAAGGGGGAAAATATCACCACTTAATGGATCTTGACTTAAGCTTCCTTTATTAATATTGTGCTGAATTCCTGTATTGAAATTGGTAGAAAGATAGCCTTTGAAAAAACTTTTCTGCATTCCAAGCATGGCTCCAAACTCTTGAATAGTCCCAAAATTTGTTCTGATATATCGCACTTGATTCACACCATTAATCACTCCTTGAAGAGGAACTTCTGTAATATTATCTTTCACCAAGGCGTGATTCAAAATTAAAAAGTAAGAGTTTTTATGCATGTACGTTAACTCTTGACGGTACACAGAAGCAGCTTTTACAAAAGGATTATTTTGGGTATAATTAAATTCAGTTAAATAAGTTTTAATGGGATTCAGTTCCCAAAAGCTGGGTCTTTTCATACGGCTAGAAAAGGCGTAAGAAATATTATTTTTGTCATTCATCGCATAGTTGAAACTTAGATAAGGCAAAAGTTGATTGTAATTTCTTTTAATGCTTTTCAATCTTTCGTCGATTGCATTGTCAGAATTACCTTCACTTACCGTTTGCTCGTAGCGCGCTCCAATTTTTCCAGAAAATTTTGGGGAGAATGATTTTTCAAAGGTTAAGTATGCTCCATAAATACTTTCTTCATAAAGAAACTCGTTGGGTTGTGGATTCATTAATCCTGTGCGGTAATCATATGCATTGAATTTAGTATCATTATCCGTATTGGTACTATTTAAATTTCCACCAAGGGCAATAGTGAAGTCGTTTTTGAATTTTTTGATGTAATCTGCTGTAGCAGAAAAGTTATTAATGAGTTGCGGCTGATCTTGATCAATTCTTAGAATCGGGGAATTTTGATTTTGATTAATATCCGAAGCGTAGGTGAAATTGGTGGATTCTTGATATCTTCTATAAAGTAAACCAGCCACATTTAAATTTAATTTACTACCCAAAGAATCTGTTTTCAATTCATAATTGACATTCATAGAATTGTTGTACGTATGTGCATCTTCCTTACTTTTGGTCAAAGTATAATCTGTAATGTTGGTGAGATTATTTGTAGAAGCATTAAACAAATCAATGGTAGAATTCAAGCTATTATTGAAGCGAGCGTTATAAGTGAGGGCTAAACTACTTTTGTCGTTTAATTGATAATCTATATTGATGTAACCTCCTAAATTTTTGTTCGGATCAGAAATCGCACCAACTGAGCGATTTTTTGCGGCTTGATTTCCATTGTTCAAATCATAATATTTGTAATCTACATTTTCATTAGAGTTCACGTTTGCGCTAATTCCCAATTTATCTTTTCTGTAATTGAGGCTTGCTCCAACTCCTGTGGCGTTGTAATAATTTTGCTCGTTTACAAATCTTAGATTTCCATTTAAACCATCGGTAGTTTTCTTTTTAAGAATGATATTGATAATACCGTCTGTTGATTCCACTTTAAACTCACTTCCGGGCATGGTAATCACCTCTATTTTCTGAATGTTTTCTGCCGGCATATTTTTTAAAAACTGTTCTAATCCATCTGCATCCATTTGGGTAACTCGACCGTTGATGTAAATGATGGCGTTGGATTTTCCAGCAATCTTTAAATTTTTATCGTCCGTAGAAGAAACGAGCGGCGTTTCTTTCAATAGACCAAAAGCTGTATTGCCTTTAGCAACTGGTGAAGCAGCTACGTCATACACAAAACGGTCACTTAATTTTTTAAAGACCTTTTTCGTCATGACTACTTCTTCAATTTTCTGGACTTTAGAAGAATCACTTTGTTGCTGCCCTTGTGCGAAGGTGAAAATTCCACTGAATAGGGAAATGGTTAGGATTAATTTTTTCATGGTTTTAGTTTTTTGTAGCAGATTGAGAAATAAGTTGATGTTTAAATCTACAAGCTGGAATTGGTTTGTTTTCTATAGTAGTATTACTATGCAAAGATATGTTATTATTTTAGTATTATGCAATACAAAGTAGTAACAAATATTTTATCCGTTATTTAAAGAGTTGAAAGTCAATGATAAAAATTTACAATTTGATATTAACCTGACAATTTGAACCTGCCATTTATTACATAAGATCACAAAAAAAGAACAAATTTCTTTGTTCTCGACTTGTATAATATTAAAGTTTAAACCTATTCTTCCCGATCAAATCTTGCCAATTTTCTATCTATCCAAATGGTAGCAAATGGAAAAAATGCCGCGATTAATGCAAAGACAGTGTCTTCATCGTCCCATTTAAAAATTTTTCGTGCGGGAACTAAAAGCAAGAGGTAAAGGCTGAAAAATAATCCGTGGATATTTCCAATGATGATAATATAAATAGTAGGTAAAAGAGCATCTCGCTCATACCGAATCCAAATCATAGCGCTGAAAAGGAACAGCCAAGAAAGTGCTTCTAACAAACATACTTGCTTAAACCACTTGATGATTTTTTCCTCTGAATATTTAGCAAAAAAGTTTTCAATAAGTTCCATATAAATTGTTTCAAACTCCTGCATTTAGTAAGGTGTTGGAGTGCTGCAAATTTAAGGAATTAAAAGAGATTTTGTAAAGTTGCTATTGTTATTTATAAAAACTGCTTCCATCTAAATATTCGAACACTTCAGGCGGAACCATAGGTCGTATATTTTTTCCCTCCTTAATCATTTGTCGAATTTTGGTCGCAGAAAGTTCGATGATGGGCGCATCAATCATAGAAATATGTTCATGTTTTATATATTGCGAATGGTCACTTTCAGCCTCACTTATTCTTGGATAAATAATAATTTGATGATTCTTAATCAACGTTTCCGAATTTTTCCATTTGCCTAAGCTTTTCAGGTTATCTTCTCCCATAATTAAAGCAAAAGAAAAATCTGGATATTTTTCATGAAGGTACGTCAACGTATCAATCGTATAACTGGGTTTCGGCAAGGAAAATTCCACATTTGAGGCGCGCATTTTTGGATAATTTTTTAAGGCAACTTGTACCATATCTAATCTATTATGATCTGTGAGCAGCGACTTTTTATCTTTAAAAGGATTCTGCGGACTTACTACGAACCAAAGTTCCTCCATATCTGTATTCTCCAAAATATAATTGGCCAAAATTAAATGCCCAATATGAATGGGGTTAAAACTCCCAAAAAACAACCCAATTTTCTTCATCTACTTCCTAATCTATATTTCTGGATACTGAATTAAAATCATTTGCAATTAATAATAACGGTCGATAAGTTGAAATTTCCAGGCTTTAAAGATAAAAAAATTAAAGCAGCATTTGAAGCCAGTGGAAAATCAATGCTATTAATAAAATAGAAATAAAACAAAAAAGCGCATTCTGCGATATAATAAACTTCCGTAAATTGAGTTCCATTTTAGGAACATCCTTTTGAAATTTTACTACTCCATATTTGTACTGCTCTTCTGTGTTTTTTACCAAGCACAGAAAAAGGAATATTGGCTCATTGACGTTCAAACTCAAACTAAAAAAGTTCAACCTGATTCTCTTTCTGCAGTTCAATTTCTGGATTCGCTTGCACAAAACAATTACTATCTAACAGAAGTAACCGACGTTAAAGTCATACAGCAAGTCACGGAAATCTACTTTGACAAAGGGAAAAATTACAATGAAGCAAACGTTCAATTAACAGAGAGCGTTCAAAAATCCATCAAAACACCTTCTGCATTTTTTACCAAAAATTTAGATTCACTGAAAAGAAGTATCGGCGAACAATATCGAAATAGGGGTTTTACCTTTAACCGGGTAAAGAGCAAATATTTAGGAATGAAAGATGACATTCCGCTCGTAGAAATTTCTATAGCAGAGGGAAATAAAAGGCAAATCGATGCCTTTGTGGTAAAAGGCTACGAAAAAGTTCCAAAGCGCTTCATCAAAAATTTAGAAAAAGAATACCGAGGTAAAACATATGCCGATAATAATCTGAATCAAATCACTCAATCCCTCCAAAACCACCCTTTCCTTCGCTTAGAAAAACCACCGCAAACTTTGTTTAAAAAAGATTCTACGCAGGTTTTTCTTTTTTTACAGAAGAAAAAATCGAATACTTTTGATGGCGTTATTGGTTTCGGAAATGATGATGAAGAAAAGTTTACTTTCAATGGAAGTCTTAATGTAAATTTCCGGAATATGTTTAACAGTTTTGAAACCGTAAATATATTTTGGCAAAGAAACCCCGATAAAGGTCAAACCTTTGATTTGAAAACAGATATTCCGTACCTCTTTAAAACAAACGTCGGAACTGAAATTAATGTTAATGTTTTCCGTCAAGATTCTACTTTTGCGCAGGTAAAACTTCGTCCCAGTCTTTACCTGAATTTGGGCAATCGTCAAAAAATTGGTCTTCGAGGCACTATTGAGACGTCTACAGTTTCTGATTCTCTCTACACACAGGCAAAAGATTACACCAAACAAGGAATTGGAATGTGGTACTCTTTCACAGAACCTTCGGAAGTGGAACTTTTTCTTTATAAAACCAGAATTAGGGTTGAAGCAGATTATCTAAATACCACGTACCAAAAAGAAGATCTAACTTTTTCACAAAATAATTTCTACTTGTCTGCAGAGCGAAACTTCGGGATTAAAGGAAATCATTATCTTAATTTACGCGGAGAATCGGCCCTCTTAAATTCTAAAAATGAATTAGGGACCAACGAATTGCTGCGTTTTGGCGGATGGAATTCTTTCCGAGGGTTCAATGAGAATTCTCTTCTGGCAGATTTCTATTATTTCGGATCAGCGGAGTACCGCTATCTTGTGGGAAGTCAGGCTTTCTTTGATGTCTTTGGACAATTTGGAGAATTTAACAATAAGAGTTTAAATTTAAAACCAAAAATTTACAGCTTCGGATTAGGATTTAATTTCGTGTTGCCAATTGGCTTAATGAGTTTTCAGCTCTCCAACGGAAATGAATTTGGTAATTCAATAAAATTTGGAGACACTAAAATCCATTGGGGAATACTGAGCAGGTTTTAATATTCCAATAATGTTCAACCAAAATATAGCTAGACGCTAAAGATAGGATTTTAAGTGAATTGCAAAAGCTGTAGTTTTTAAAGTTAAATGGCTATAAGAAGAATAATAAATAGAAAATTAGCGAATGCTTTCTTTTGTATTTACATTAAATTATTTTAAAAGTGGATCTAAATTTTGGGGACCTTTGCATTTTAAAATCATTCTTATATAATTAGTTTAATGACCTTGTTCTAAGAAATAATACATCAAAAATCGTATGATATCACTTCAAGATTATCACAATCAGAGTTAAGACAAATTTAATTATAAAATTAAATACAAATGACTTTCGAAGAAGCTTACACCACTTGTATTCTAGGCAAGAAGATTATTTCCTGGGGATTTCAGCAACCTGTAAAAACACATTTGCCAAATGGCTACTATGTCTATCCAGCTGGTTATTCTACGGTATATGATAATAATTACCTAATGATATTTAGCGGTGCTTCTTTAGAAAAAGCAGATTCAAGAAGTGATGATTTTGGATCCGACGGGTTTACCGATTTCGAGAGATACAGAAGCAATTTATTATTTTTAGGAAGATTAACATTTTTACCAAACCAAAAAAATGCACTAAAAGAAAACACATATGAAAGCGAACCACATACTGGAACGGTTCCTATGTAATAAAGAGGTGATGGTAGATTTAAAATGTCTTCGGCTTTATTATCTTGACTAAGCACTAAATATATTATACTATTTTTTTAGGACTTACATTTAATCTCTTATCTTCCATACTGGGTCTTTTTACTTTACTTTTTTATGTTGCCTATTTTCTCTTTTTCTTGTGTCTCTTATCTATCCGTCTGTTATCTCTTCGTCATTCATCTAGTTTTCGGGCACAAAAAAACCTCAATCTAATAAAAGATTGAGGTTTTAAAAAAAACTGGCGGCGACCTACTCTCCCGCGTTAGCAGTACCATCGGCGCTAGAGGGCTTAACTTCTGTGTTCGGAATGGGAACA
>NZ_JAXCHW010000012.1:0-94907 GCF_035984805.1 Chryseobacterium sp. MP_3.2
ATATAGTCGAACTCGGAAGGGAGGATGGGCAGTCGCACAAAGTCCTATTTTAGGAACAACAATCACTATTTCAAGGCTAAAGAAGCGTGGTTACATCGCAATGTTAGAACTTCATCTATCACTTAACCCAACAAGATGCGAACCGCCGTATACGAGACCCGTACGTACGGTGGTGTGAGAGGCGTACTCCGTTCAATTATGGACGGAGCCGTCTACTCGATTGTGCGTTCGTTTTTTCTTTCTCAAAATATCCATTTTTTTACTGTAATCAAACCAACAATAATTAAAAATCCAATTATAATTAAAACAGAAAAGAATACTAATCCTCCTAATTTTTCTTTTAAAGTTTGTTTTTGTTCAGATTTAAACTTTTTCTGTACATTTAATTTCGGATTAAATTTCGGAAAATGTTTTACTTTCGCTATACTGTCAGATTCCAATCGAGTTAATTTTTGTCTAGCATATTCAGGGAGTTTTGATTTATCTCCGCGAAAGACCATTTCTTGCAAAATTTGATAACCTGAGTAATTAACAGACTTTTCATAAATCTCAATACAATTTTTAATTCGTTCTTCAATTGGTTCAGTTAGAATCCAGTATTTTCCAGCAGAGTCCAAAAATCCGCTTTCGTAATAAATTTCAGCAAGTTTATTCCATAGTTCAATGTCATTAGGATTTTCCTGTATCAAATTCCTTAATCTGTCAGTCGCTTTAAATTTTAGACCGCCATAAATTTCTGAATCTATTTTATTTAATTTTTCTTTTAAACTCATGACGGTTTTTCTAAAATGACGCACAACTCTCAAATATACGCAACTTTTCCATCGACACAAAAAATTTTTATTTAGGGTGAAACCCTCACTCTCAGACTCTTAATTTGTATTTACCTTTAGGGTTATACTAAACACGCATGTTTAACTATTCAAATACGCAACTTGAACTATGGAAAATACGCAGCCCCTCTTCGATCAAAAATATTTCACCCCAGAAGCAGCAACCCACAATGGCAAAAATATAATCTGGATCAGGTTTTCAAAAGATTACACTTTGGTCAAAATACTGAAAAGTGCCACAAAAGCCCATTGGTCAAACACCCAAAAATCCTGGTACGTTACCGATAACAGCGCGAATCGGGAACTTTTCGGCCTCGACAAAAAAATCGTGGGAAAAGAAGTGCTGCTCAAAATCCATCCCAATAATTTAGCTGCGTTTCAAACCTATCAAAATCAATTACTCCTCAAAGGATTCAGCCAAAATACCCTCCGCGTTTATTCCTTAGAATTTGCGCAACTGCTTTACATCCTTCGCTCCTTTCCCGTCCATAAGCTGACCCGAGAAAAACTGAAAAGTTATTTTCTCTACTGTCATCAAGAACTCAAACTCTCCGAGAACCAAATTCACAGCCGCATGAATGCCGTTAAATTTTACTTTGAAAAAGTGCTGCATCAAGACAAAATTTTCTTCGACATTCCCCGACCCAAAAAACCCCAACTCCTCCCAAAAGCCCTCAACACCACCGAAATTGTAAAACTTCTGAAGGTTACCGAAAATCCAAAGCACAAATTAATTCTTCAATTGTGCTACGGCATGGGATTGCGCGTAAGCGAAATTGTGAACATTAAAATAGAACACATCGACTCCAAAACCATGAAAGTGCTCATCGCCCAAGGCAAAGGAAAAAAAGACCGCTACGTTAATTTACCCCACAGTATTTTAGCAGATTTGCGCTTCTATTACAAAGCCTATTTGCCCAAAATCTTTCTCTTCGAAGGACAATTCGGCGGCAAATTCGCCATCAGAAGCGCCCAATCAGTTTTTAAAATCGCCATGAACAAAGCCGGCATTAAAAAAAGCGTCGGCATCCACAGTTTACGGCATTCCTACGCCACGCACCTCCTGGAATTGGGCACGGATATTTCACTCATTCAAAAATTATTGGGACACAATGATATTAGAACCACGCTCAATTATACCCATGTCGCAGATCGCACCGTTGCCAGTGTGAAGTTGCCCTGAGATCAACTTTTTCAGCGTTAATTGTTGATGATTCGTATTTATTTGTTTTTTTGGGCAGCCAATTCCGCCTTCCACTCTCTCTCCCGATTTTACACCGGGATCCGTTCAAACCACAAAGTGGTTCGCCGATTCAAATAAAAAAATATAAAGAGGAGTCAATTCGGGCTGCAATCCGTTTTTAGTTGAAAACAAGCAGATTTATAGCTTACAATTCCTCCATATCTTCGTACAATTCCGTGATATTTTCGATGGTTTTGCCTACATTTTTATCGTCAGCAATCTCCGCACTCCAAGATTCTACCACAATTAAACTCGTAGCGCTGCATGCTTGAAGTCCGTAAGAATAAGGCCGAAGTCCACTCGTATGTGTAAAATTAATATCGAACAAAAATGAATTCGCTTCACCTTTAGAATTAATGGTGCGGTAACTGGAATCCATTGCAATTCCAGATAGTTTTAATTGCTTTTCTCCCTTGTCTTCTACCAGATTTTCTGCCTCTTCTTTTTTCTCTTTAGTTTCCTCTGCAAAACCTGCCGAAGCTTCAGAAACTACGCCTTCTTTCACCAATGAGGGAAATGGATAATCTGCCAATTCTAATTTTTGATGTCCGCCACAGTTTACAAATAAAGCATATTCTAAATCTTCAGAATTTCCCTCTTCTGTTTCTAAAGTAATCTTCGTGCGGTTTTTTTCAAAAGCGTCTTCTGGAAAATTAACCCTTCCTGCTTTTAATTCGATGGCCTCTGCCTCATAAAGCGCTAAAAGAATTTCCGCAGATTGCAACGGTAAAGCAGCGATCACATTCATGAGAAAAGACATAATTTCTGAATGGAAAAACTGATGATCTTCTGCCGGTAAAAGTTCTGCATGGTAATTTAAACTGTACATTAAATCGTCCAAAGTTTCCATCCAGTAAATCGGGATTTTATTTTCCACAGAATTTCTAGCCGTCACCATTTCTTTTTTCATGCCCTCAAAGGAATTCACATACTCATGTTTCTCCGTCATCATAGCCACTAAATCGTTAAAACTGAAATCTTTTTCTTTCAGTTTTCCTACCACATCCCATAATCCATCATTCCTAAAAGCACTGAGGAGTGCAGGTCGGCACAATTCATCAAAATAATCTTCGATGCGCAGAAAGCCATTTTCCTTGATTAAATCCAACAATTGCGTGCGGTTAAAATGGCGGTAAATTTCTCGAATCGGTTCTTGCTGTTCATATTGCAAATGCGGAAGCCAACCTTCTGCTGCATGCAAAACGATTTTAAAATCTGGCGCATTTTGATTTTTCGTAAATATTAAATTTCCCTTTTCTTTTGTAAATTTCCCATGTCGGTGAGAAAGAGAAGTCACCACATCAAAAGCACTCAGAGATGCGCCCAATGTCCCCACTTTGAAATTGTAATATTCTCCTTCTGCGGGCAGAATTTTATGAATCGGCCACGGTGAGGCAAAATAGCCTGCATTTTTATGATCTTCTGCATTCCATTCATGGCCATTTGCAATCACAGCGGTGGAGAAAGTCTCTTTCTTATTTTCGGAATCTGTGATGGTTAACTCATTTTCTTTAGTCCAAGAAATATCTGCCACTTCACAATTCGGCCTCTCCTTAATTTCTATTCCTGCCTCTCTCAAAAGATTTAAAATTGCCTTGAACTGATCATGAAAATAATGTCCCAAAGAAACTCGGCTGTACACTTCAGAATCGTCGATCGGTTCAGAACCCACATTTAATTTTTTGAGCGTTTCCCCATCTTGGTGGCGCAACCAATCTGCAAAACTTTCCTGTAAAATGGGGATTTCTTCCGAAGAAATATTGGCAAGATTATAAATATCCGTTGTTTTCGGATGATAGGGCATTCCCATTCCCAAAACTTCTCTTTTCTCAAAAATCGTAATCTTTTGGATTTCTTTTTTTAAGACGTCAAGATGCGTGTAAATATATTGGAGCAGATAAATTGCCGTAGGTCCACTGCCGATAATAGCAAGGTTAGTGAGATTACTTTTGGTGAATTTTTTATTTTTCATAGGGGTAAAAGTTCAAAATGTAGGGTAAATTGCTCATTAAGAAGAGCGATTTTTTGGAATGAAATTTCAGTGCCGAAATGTAATTTTTTTGCAAACTTTTTTCAATGTAGAATCAATTTCACCACGGCGTGTCTTTTATACTGGATATAGTATTGCGGAAAAATAACCTGCTCAATATAAAACTGGTTTTCATTCTAGCCCCGATGGCAGTGGAAATTCTTCAGATGGTCTACCAGACAATTCTGAGGATTGCAACGAACAGCGGGAAGTCAACTTGGGAAAACAATCTCATCTTCAAGCTCCAAAAGGAATTGATGATTTTTCTACTTCACTTTGAAAGTTCGCGCGATTTTTTTAAAAATTTCCAGATTTTTTTCCTGCTCTTCTTTCGCCCCACCCACGATTAAGTAGTACCGATTTTCGCTAAAAATAGCCACGAAATAGAGGAGGTCTTTCTTATGATCTGCGGCAATAATTTCGTAACCACTCCTATGGTCAATTGTAATTTTTTCTACACTTTTAATTTCAGCCTGATCCGCATCTGGCAGTGCTTTTAATCGTTCCAGCGTAAATTTTTTGGGGTCTAAAGTTGAAAACTCACCGAGTGATCCAGACACGAGCAAGCGACCTTTTTGCGTCGGCAAGAGGCCATCTTCACTGTACATCAAGGCACCGGCTAAATTTTTTACAAATTGGTAGGTGGTTCCCGCCGTATTAATGGAGAATTGCGCCGCTTCCTGGGAATTAGGATTTTGATTTTCATCAAATGTTAAAGTAAAAAGCGCAGTTTTAATGTCGTTTTCCATTTCGAGAAATTCTTCGGGGTAAATTCCATTTACAATAACCGTTTTCGTCTCATCCCCGAAAATTAAAATTTGTTTGAGGTATGTCTTACCAAAAGCTTTTTGGCGAACTTTATAAAGCTGCGCCTTAACGTTATTGTATTTTACATTTTCTTTTGAAATCAGTTCCATCCCTTTTGTCAGTAAGGCTTCTTTGGTGAAACTTTCCTTCAAGAGGGAATACGCGGCGGGAAAATCTACGATGATAATGGAGGATTTTGTTTTTTCACTCTGGAATCCCGTAAAATCGCTGGAGAGTTCAAAATCATTGGGCGGAACCATAGAGAATTTGGTTCCCGGTATGGGAATCAAGGCAGATTGCGCATCATAAAAAGTGGTGAGGAACAAGAGGAAGAAAAGGTAAAATTTATATTTCATGGTATTTTAGAGTGCTTAAAATTGTTCTCGCGTTTTTTATAAAATTAAATCCAAATTGAATGATTCTGTTTTTATTTAATAATGAAAAAAGTTGTAACGCATTATGCTATAGGAATAGAGAATCAACTGCGAAACCGATAATAAATACTGCTAAAAACATGGTGATGAATCCTAAAATATAACTTCCAAAGGCTTTCAGATAACTGCTTACTTTTCCTTTTTTGTAGAAATTTCCGATGCCATAAATAGCATAAACAAAACCCAAAACTCCCGACGCGGCAAATAAATTAATATCTGTAAGTCCTGTGATGAGACCAAAAACCGCAAAAATCAACATGGTAATTCCCAAGATAAAACAAAGCATAATGATCAATTCGAAAAAATTGTAATTGTATTTTCTAAAAAATATCTTCAACCACAGGGCGATAAATGCGGCAGAAATAATATTCATGTACCCATAATTGGCCTGCATCCACGTCAACATTTTAAAATAAGAGGAATCTGTGGGCAAACCTTCTTGCTTGATATAAATGTCTTCTATATGAAAAAAGTTATTGATCAGCATGTAAATTAAGGAGGTGATGATGATGAAAATAATGGGTTTTACAAGCCGGCTTCTGCTTTCTGAAATAAAATTTCTAATGCAAGATCCGGGATTGATGAGCAATTCTTTGATGGTATACAAAATTCCGCGTTCAAAGTGTAGTACGTGTTCAATTTCATGCAAGATGTAGTGCCCATTTATTCTCTTTAATTCCGCAACTTCGCCACAATTTCCACAGTATTTCTGTGCTACTTCAGCCGCACAATTGGTACAAAATTTCTCGCCCATTATTTAAGATTTCTTAGTTTTATTTCCGCTTCCAAAGCTTTTTTCGGCGGTCCGTTTTTAAAGACAATGAAAATAAAAAAGAGGGGAAACAAAGTGAAAAAACCGAAACCATTTTTCACCGTGCTGTAAATTGCGATTCCTATCATGCAACCAATCAGAACCGCACTGGTAAGATTTGATGATTTCATTTTTTTTGCTTCAATGAGCAATTCTTCGTCAGAAAGCGCGGTGTAATTTTCTGCGTTCATAAAATTTTTCTACGGTTTGATGATGTTTTTAAGGGCTCTACTTTTTATTCAAAATAGAAGTTTAAACTGATTGTTTTCTCGCATTTCTTATCAATGTAAAAATTGCAAAAATCATGGTCAATGCATAAAGAGCAGCCAACCAAGGATTTTCAAATGTTCGGGTTTCAAAGTTGAATTGCTTGTAAAGCGTCCATCCTAAAATAATGGGAATGGTTACAAAAAAGAAATTGAAGGAGTTTTTATTTTTCATAGTTTTTTAAAAGATAATAATACGCAAAATTATTATTTCAACAATTGTTGAATATTTACCTTTAGAAAAACTTTTAAATGGCCAGAAAAGTAGTTGAGGATAAAATTTAGAACGTTGAAATTTAATCCATGGAACTATTGATTTTGGGAAGATACAGCTATTAATTATCTCTTAATCTATATTCTTGTTTTCCATTTTTTGGGCAAGTCGATTTCCTAAATCCAAAATATCTTCATTTCTCGCTAATAACTCTATCCAATTTTTTGGAATGTCCTCAATACCATAAAGCAAACCAGCCAATCCGCCCGTAATTGCTGCGGTGGTGTCTGTGTCTTCTCCTAAATTTACGGCCTTCAAGGTTGCTTCTTTATAATTTTCCGTAGTCAACAAACACCAAATACTGGCTTCCAAAGAATGAAGTACATAGCCGCTGCTCAAAATTTTGTTTTCTTCTAATACCGAAATGTCCTTTTCCAAAAGTCGGTCAAATAAGGAAATCTCAGAAGGAGTAATTGAAAGTGAAGAGAGAAAATTCGGGATTTCAACTTGCAGTTTTTTATAGATTCCGAATTTTTCTTTTCCTAAAAGGATTTCTCGGGCAAATTCGAGGTAATAAAAACATGCAATGATAGAGCGAATATGTCCATGGGTTATTGAAGAAACTTTTTTCGTGATTTCATAACGCTCGGAAATTGGCAAATCTTTAATATAAAAAACCAAGGGTAAAATTCGCATTAAAGAACCGTTTCCATTCGATTCTGTGTTGGTATTTCCCGCAAGTTCAGGATTTATGCCCTCTTTTAATTGGGTAATGGCTTGATTGGTGGCAATGCCAATGTCAAAAAGCTCCCCGCGTGCAGCCCAATAATTTTCGTCGCGCCACTTTATGAAATTTTGACCAATTCGGTGTAAATCAAAATCGTGGCTTAAAGCTTCCGCCAAACAAAAAGTCAGGGAGCCGTCATCTGAAAAAGTTCCGGGCGGTAAATTGTAAGTTCCATAACCGATCATATCGGTTACGGGTTTTTGAAGGATCGTTTCTCTGCTTTTAAATTCCACCGGAACGCCTAAAGCATCGCCGATGGCAACACCAAATAAGGCGGATTTGATTTGGTAGGATAAGTCTCTCATTCTAAGGTGATCAAATTTTTGGAAATGTTCCCCCCAAATATAAAACTCTTCTTTTGATTCTAAAAATTTGATTGGAAGGAATTTTTGGGTCCTGCGAAAAGAAAAACCTCCTGAACTTCTAGCCCCGATCAGAGCGGAAATCCTTTTTTTCGAAAAAAAAGATTGCAGCGGAGAGCGGGTTGGAATTTTCAAAGGAAATGTAATCTCCTTGCTTCTAGAAAATTAAAATTTTAAAGATTTGATTTCCAAACAAATAAATGATACAAACGACTACAAACGACCATAAGTAATTCTAAACCGAATAAATTTTTGGAAGTGGTGAACCTTTGCAGTAGAGATTCGAGAAAAATAAGTGTGACTCGAGTCTAACGTTTAATCATAAAAATTTAAAGCCATGTCACTAAGAAACAAAGTTACCTTAATCGGTAGAACAGGAAAAGAAGTAGAAATCGTAAAATTCGAAAATGGAAAAATTGCGAAAGTAAGTTTAGCCACCACCGATCATTACACCAATGCATTGGGAGAAAAAGTAGAAGAAACCCAATGGCATAATTTGGTTGCCAACGGAAAATTGGCAGACATTATGGAAAAATATGTGGAGAAAGGGAAAGAAATTGCCGTAGAAGGAAAAGTGGTTTACCGCAATTTCGAGGACAAAGAAGGCGTGAAACGCTTTGTTACAGACATCCGAATTGACCAATTGGTCATGCTCGGAAGTAAATAAACACTTTAACAATGCCGGAATTTTGGGAGAAAAAATTTCGGCTCTGTTTCTCTCTATGATAATATCAAAAAAACAAACACCATGAAAACTAAAATATTCAAAATCCGCTTATCTGAAGAATTTATCTACGCTGATCAAAATATATTGGATTGCTTTTTACAAGAAAATAATATCCTGAAATATGAAACGGCCTTCGTAAAAGAGGAAGAAAATTACTGGTCCGTTATTATTTATTACGAGGAATTGAAGATTCAGTTTCAAGAGGGCAGACCCGAAAAGTATTCCGCAGAACAGGAACAGCTCAACCCAGACGAAATTAAAATTTTGGATTCGCTGAAATTATGGCGTACCGAAAAAGCACGGGAAAAAAGTCTGCCTGTGTATTTAATCGCGACCAACAAAGAATTGCTTTCCATCGCGAAATATCGCCCCATTAAGAAAGAAGAACTCTTGGATATTAAAGGTTTTGGAAAATACAAAATCGAAAATTACGGCGAAGAAATCATTGAGATTCTGGAAATGGTTTAACTTCTTCGCCAAGGTGTATTTATAAAACCGAGGAATATTCTTCGGTTTTTTGGTATACAAAAAAATCATGGATTTACTGAAGTTGATAACTGAAGTCGCGAAGTTTTTTTACATTTATAAAATGGAAATTACTCTAAGAAAAATCGAGAAAAAAGATAATGAAGTGTTAGCAAAAATAATTCGCAGTTGCTTTCATGATTTTAAAGTTGCCACGGCAGGAACCGTTTACGAGGATCCTACCACAGATCATTTATCTGAACTCTTTAGGCAAATTAATTCGGCCCTTTTTGTAGTAGAAATAGAAGGTGAATTAGGTGGTTGTTGCGGAATTTTTCCCACCGAAGGTTTACCGGAACATTGTGCAGAACTCGTTAAGTTTTATATCCACAAAGATTTTCGAGGGCAAGGATTGGGCAAAAATTTAATGGAAGAAAGTATTGATTTTGCGAAAATGTCTGGCTACAAATCTATTTATATAGAAAGTTTACCCGAATTTTCTACCGCCGTTTCCATCTACGAAAAGCAGGGTTTCACTTACCTGGAAAAACCGCTCGGCAATTCGGGACATAGCGGTTGCAACCTTTGGATGATCAGGCAACTTTAGGCAATTGGATGAATATTTCCGTATTTTTGCAAATTCAAGCAAGAAAATTGCATTGAATATTACTCATTATTTATCACTCATTACTCATTTCTATGAAGCCCAGTTTAGCAAAAGGAACCCGAGATTTTTCCGCAGAAGAAGTCTATCGAAGAAAATTCATTGTCAATATATTACAAAACAATTTTGAATTATTTGGTTTCCAGCCTTTGGAAACGCCAAGTTTTGAAAATCTTTCGACCTTAACCGGAAAATATGGAGAAGAAGGTGATCGCTTGATTTTTAAAATCTTGAATTCCGGCGATTACGCTTCAAAAACAAAAGACGAAGATTGGGAAAATAAAAATTCCCAAAAACTCATTTCTCAAATTTCAGAAAAAGCTTTACGTTATGATTTGACGGTTCCGTTCGCAAGATACGTTGCAATGAATCACAATACGTTGAATTTTCCTTTTAAACGCTATCAGATCCAACCGGTTTGGCGCGCTGATCGTCCGCAGAAAGGGCGTTTCCGGGAATTTTACCAATGCGATGCAGATGTGGTGGGAAGCGAAAGTTTATGGCAGGAAGTAGAGCTGGTTCAATTGTATTTAAAGTCTTTTTCAGAGTTAAAAATTCCGGCAACCATTCATTTAAACAACAGAAAAATACTTTCCGGTTTAGCAGAATATGCGGGAATTACGGAGCAATTGATTGATTTCACCGTTGCTTTAGATAAGCTGGATAAAATTGGAAAAGAAGGCGTTGTCAAAGAATTATTAGAAAAAAATATCGCTCAGGAATCAATCAATAAATTAGATTTTCTTTTTGAGCAGGGAAATGATGCGCTTCAAAACTTGGCTTTGTTAAAAGAGAAATTTCAGGGAAATGAAATCGGAACCGCTGGAGTAGAAGAACTGGAATTTGTATTGAAAACCTGTTTAGAACTAGGTGTTTCCGAAGAAAGTTTAAAATATGACATCACTTTAGCCAGAGGTTTGGATTATTATACCGGTGCAATTTTCGAAGTAAAAGCCAACAATGTTGCGATG
Source organism: Chryseobacterium sp. MP_3.2 (assembly GCF_035984805.1). Lineage (NCBI taxonomy): Bacteria > Pseudomonadati > Bacteroidota > Flavobacteriia > Flavobacteriales > Weeksellaceae > Chryseobacterium > Chryseobacterium sp. MP_3.2. The sequence continues at coordinate 10,614 of NZ_JAXCHW010000012.1, forward strand.
GGTTCCATCGGCGGCGGCGGAAGATATGATAACCTAACCGAAGTTTTCGGCGTGAAAAATATTCCCGGAATAGGAATTTCTTTTGGTTTGGATCGTATTTATTTGGTGATGGAAGAGCTTGGTTTATTCACCGATGATTCCAAAAATGCAGTTCAATATCTTTTTGCCAATTACGGGGAAAATGAATCTTTGGCAGCCATGAAAATTATTGCTCAACTTCGGGCGAAAGGAATTTCCGCAGAATTATATCCAGAAGCTGCAAAACTGAAAAAGCAATTTACTTACGCGGAAAAGAAAGGAATTCCGAACTTAATTTTCTACGGAGAACAGGAAATTTCCGACGGAAATATCACCGTAAAAAATTTGGAAAACTCCGAACAAAAAACCCTTACCAACGAAGAATTTTTAAAGTCTCAACCTCAACCTTAATCTTAACCTAAAATCATGTGGTGGATTTTCGCCTTACTTTCTGCGTTTTTTGCAGCACTCACCGCGATTTTTGCTAAAATTGGGGTAGAAAATGTAAACTCCAATTTAGCAACAGCCATTCGAACTGTTGTAGTGTTGGTCATGATTTGGCTCATCGTTTTCTTTCGCCAAGAATACAAAGGATTCGGAGAATTATCCCAGCGAAACTGGTTTTTTTTGGGAATTTCAGGTGTCGCAACGGGACTGTCCTGGATTTTTTATTTTAAAGCTTTGCAAATGGGTGAAGCTTCCAAAGTCGCCGGAGTTGATAAACTGAGCTTAGCTTTGACAATTATTTTCGCCGTACTATTTTTAGGAGAAACCTTAACGTGGAGAACCGCGGTCGGCGCGACTTTAATTATTGCTGGAACTTTATTTTTAATTTCAAAATAGTGGAAAATTACTTAGACATCAATCGCAAATTGTGGAACGCAAAATTAGCTTCACATTTAAAATCAGATTTTTACTTTGTAGATGAATTTCTTCAGGGTAGAACTTCTTTAAACTCCATAGAACTGGAACTTTTAGGCAATATCAAAGACAAAGAAATTCTGCATTTACAATGTCATTACGGGCAAGATTCTATTTCTTTATCCAGATTAGGCGCCAAAGTTATGGGTGTCGATTTATCCGATAAAGCCATCGAAGCCGGAAAAAATTTAGCCGAAAAATGTGGAACGGATACAGAATTTATCAGCTCAGACATTTACAATTTACCCGCTATTTTAGACAAAAAATTCGACATTGTTTACACCACTTACGGAACAATTGGTTGGCTTCCCGATTTAAAAAAATGGGCGAAAGTGATTTCAAATTTCCTGAAACCCGGTGGAAAATTAATTTTCGTAGAGTTTCACCCTTTTATCTGGATGTATAATGATGATTTCACCGAAATTGAATATGATTATTTCCAGGGAGAACCGATCATTGAAACGACGGAAGGAACTTACGCAGATCAAACGGCAAAAATTTCTTTGCAGGAAGTTGGCTGGAACCACGAACTTTCCAGCGTTATACAAAGTTTGATCAATGAAAATTTAGAAATTAAAAACATTCAGGAATATAATTATTCGCCTTATTCCTGCTTCAAGAATATGCAGGAAACAGATAAAGGAAAATTTCAGATTCCGCAGTTTGGCCATAAAGTTCCCTATGTATATTCTCTGGTTGCTCAGAAAAATTAATTGCGCAGATTTTTGCTTTTAAATCACAAAAATTTGTATCATTGCAAATCTAAATTTTTAAAAATATTTAGAAATTTCTAGAAAAAATGGGGGATTAGCTCATCTGGCTAGAGCGTTTGACTGGCAGTCAAGAGGTGGTCGGTTCGATCCCGATATCCTCCACAAAAAAAGAGTTGCATTAATTTGGAACTCTTTTTTTTATTTTTTTGGGCGCACATTTCCGGCTTTTCACTGCAATTCCTCACGCCTTTCTTTCCCAATGCTTGTTCCGGTATTTCCGTTGCAATCCGGGGCGCAACTTGCGCAAATAATAGAATTAGTTTTTAGAATGAAAAAATTTTATGTTAACTCAACCCCGTGATTTTTCCGTTTTTATCAATGTGCATTCCTTCTGCAGAGGGAACATTCGGCAATCCCGGCATCCTCATCACATCGCCTAAAATCGGAATAAGAAAACCGGCGCCCGAGGCAAATTCAAACTCTCTCACCGTAATTTTAAAATCTACAGGTCGTCCAATTTTGGTGTCATCGTCGCTTAAAGATTTTTGAGTTTTAGCCATGCAAATCGGAACTTTATCAATTCCTAATTCATAAATGGTTTTAAGTTGGTTTTTTGCTTTTTGAGAATAAACCACACTTTCTGCTCCGTAAATTTCTCTTGCAATAGTTTCTATCTTATTTTCTACGGAATCATCAACTTGGTAAAGCGGTTTGAAATTATTGGTCATGGATTCCGCCGAACGGACGACTTCTTCTGCCAATTCCGTCATTCCAGCGCCTCCTTTCGTAAACTCTTCGGCTAAAATTGCTTTTACATTTAATTTCTCGCACTGAGCTTTAATGAAATTTATTTCTTCTTCCGCATCATTCGCAAATCGGTTGATCGCAACAATCGGATGCATCCCTAATTTAAAAGCATTCTCAATGTGTTTTGCTAGATTTTCGAATCCTTTTTCCAAGAAGGGCAAATTGGGAACTTGATATTCTGCTTTCGTCGCGCCCCCATGATAGCGCAAAGCCCGAACCGTTGCCACAATTACATACGCATCTGGTTTTATTTTTCCATAATAACATTTGATATGAAGAAATTTTTCTGCCCCTAAATCCGCCCCGAAACCAGCCTCCGTTACCACATAATCTGCTAAAGAAAGTCCAGCTTTTGTCGCGATAATTGAATTGGTTCCTTGTGCAATATTGGCGAAGGGTCCACCATGAAGAATAGCAGGATTGCCTTCTAAAGTTTGCACCAAATTGGGTTTGATGGCATCTCTGAGTAAAATCGCCATCGCATTCTCCGCTTTTAGATCCCGAGCAAAAATGGGTTTTCGCTCAAAAGTATATCCCACAAATATATTTCCCAACCGTTTCTTTAAATCTTCAAAATCAGTACTCAAACAGATAATCGCCATCACTTCACTTGCAGGCGTGATATTGAAACCATCTTCCCGTGTAATTCCGTTGGTGGGACCACCCAATCCAATAACAATATTCCGGAGGGACCGGTCATTCATATCCATCACTCTTTTCCACGTGATGGTTCTGGGATCTAAGTTGAGCGAGAATTTTTTATTCTGTAAGTTATTATCAATCAAAGCTGAGAGCAAATTGTTCGCTTTTTCGATAGCGGAAAAATCACCTGTAAAATGCAGGTTAATGTCTATCATGGGAATCAGTTGCGCATAACCACCACCTGCAGCACCACCTTTCATTCCGAATACGGGACCTAGAGAAGGTTCCCGCAAAACAGCGATGGATTTTTTTCCAATTTTATTCAGTCCGTCATTTAATCCCACAGAAACCGTAGTCTTTCCTTCGCCTGCCGGAGTTGGATTAATGGCGGTGACTAACACGAGTTTCGCAGATTTTACCTTTTCTTCGTCAATATAATGGAGCGGAATTTTTGCTTTGTATTTTCCATAATATTCCAAATCATCTTCTGCAATTCCAATTTTTTCGGCAATCTTTTTGATGTGAAGAAGCGTTGCAGATTCTGCAATTTCTAGGTCAGTAGGGAAACTCATAATAATCTTATTTCTAATGCAATCAAATGTAGGAATTTTCTATTTTGAAATACCACTTCCATAAATGTTATTAATCATTTCCACTATTTTCTCTAGTCATAAAAAAGTAAAACTCAATTCAAAATGCGGTAAAAAATCCGTATTTTTGTAAAATTCCGAAAATTCAAAATTTCGGTGTATTATTAAATGAAGGATTCTAAAGAATATATAGAAGTTTACGGTGCTCGTGAACACAATCTCAAAAATATTGACGTAAAAATTCCGCGAAATGAGTTGGTTGTGATTACTGGACTATCCGGTAGTGGCAAATCTTCTTTGGCTTTTGATACCATTTTTGCAGAAGGGCAAAGGCGCTACATTGAAACATTTTCTGCCTATGCAAGACAGTTTTTGGGCGGTTTAGAAAGACCAGATGTTGATAAAATCGACGGACTTTCTCCTGTAATCGCCATCGAACAAAAAACGACGAATAAAAATCCTCGTTCCACCGTTGGAACCGTAACAGAACTCTATGATTTCTTGCGTCTTTTGTTCGCGCGTGTTTCGGATGCCTATTCCCTCAACTCTGGAAAAAAATTGGTGAGCTACACCGAAGATCAAATTCTGGAGACCATCAAAGAAAATTTTAAAGGTGAAAAAGTCATGTTGATGGCTCCCGTGATTCGCTCCAGAAAAGGACATTATCATGAACTTTTTATTCAAATGGCGAAGAAAGGGTATGGACAAGCCAGAATTGATGGGGAGTTGCAGGACATTGAATATGATTTAAAATTAGATCGTTATAAAACTCATGATATTGATGTAGTGATTGACCGCTGGATTATCGGGGAGAATGCTTCAGAAAATCGCATGGAGAAATCCCTTCGAACCGCCATGCAAATGGGTGAAGGCACCGTTGGTATTCAAAAATTAGGAAGTACAGACATTGAATATTTCTCTAAAAATTTAATGGATGCGGAAAGTGGCCAGTCTTTAGCTTTGCCCGAACCGAATACTTTTTCCTTCAATTCCCCCAAAGGAAGCTGTCAGAATTGCAAAGGTTTAGGCACCATCAAAAAAGTGAATACTGATTATTTTGTAGAAAATAAAAAACTTTCTATCAACCAGGGCGCATTATTGCCTTTGGAAGATATTAAATCCAACAAATGGATTCTGGCACAAATCAAAAATATTCTCGAAATTTTTGGTCTTGGATTGGGAACTTCCATGAAAGATATTCCCGAAGAAGCTTTGGAATATATTTACCACGGCTGCCACAAAGAATTCAACAAAGATTTAAAGTACGCCGGAATAACGAAAAAAATCAAGGTCAATTTCGATGGTTTAGTGCCGATGATTAATGAAATGATCGAGGATAAAGAAAGTTACGACGCCATTTTACTGGAAAGGCATTTCACGACTGAAGAAATGTGTCCAGTTTGTAAAGGAGCACGATTGCAGCAATCTAGTTTAAGTTTTAAAATTGACGGAAAAAATATCGCGGAAATCAACGGATTGCCACTTTCTGAATTGAAAATATGGTTAAATGAAGTAGAAGATACTTTCAGCCCGAAAAATAAAATCATTGCTCACGAAATTTTAAAAGAAATTAAAACCAGACTTCAATTTTTATTGGATGTTGGTTTGGAATATTTGAGTTTAAGCCGTAGTTCCAGAACGCTTTCTGGTGGTGAATCTCAACGAATTCGTTTGGCAACACAAATCGGTTCGCAGTTAGTGAACGTACTCTATATTTTAGATGAACCTTCCATTGGCTTGCACCAAAGAGACAATGAAAGATTGATTGCTTCTCTAAAAAATCTGCGCGATATTGGAAATTCTGTCATCGTGGTGGAGCATGACAAAGACATGATCATGCAAGCGGATGAGGTTTTGGATATTGGTCCCAGAGCTGGAAAATTTGGGGGCGAAATTCTGTGGCAGGGAAAACCGAAAGATTTATTAAATGCCGATACGATTACGGCAGATTATATCACCGGAAAACGCAAAATTGAAATTCCTGAAACGAGAAGAGAAGGAAACGGAAAATCCATTATTTTAAAAGGCGCGACTGGAAATAATTTAAAAAATGTGAACCTCGAAATTCCTTTGGGAAAATTAGTCGTTGTCACCGGAATTTCTGGAAGTGGAAAATCTTCTTTGATCAATGGAACTTTGTATCCGATCCTAAATAGGCATTTTTACCGGAGCGTAAAAGATCCATTACCCTACAAAAAAATTGAGGGAATTGATAATATTGACAAAATTGTAGATGTTGATCAAACGCCGATTGGTAGAACGCCGCGTTCTAATCCTGCGACCTACACAGGAATGTTTACGGATATTCGGAATTTATTTGCCGAACTTCCGGAGTCCAAAATTAGAGGATATAAAGCAGGAAGATTTTCTTTTAATGTAAAAGGTGGAAGGTGTGAAACTTGTCAAGGTGGAGGTTTGAAGGTCATTGAAATGAATTTTTTACCCGATGTTTATGTGCATTGCGAAACTTGTAACGGAAAAAGATTCAATCGCGAAACATTAGAAGTTCGCTACAAAGGAAAATCAATTTCCGATGTTTTGGAAATGACCATTGATGAAGCCACAGAATTTTTTCAGCCCATTCCGAAAATTTATTCCCGTGTGAAAACCATGCAGGATGTCGGTTTAGGATATATTACAATGGGTCAGCAATCCACTACCTTGAGTGGTGGTGAAGCACAAAGAATAAAATTAGCTACAGAACTTGCCAAGAGACAAACCGGAAATACGCTTTACATTCTAGACGAACCCACCACAGGTTTGCATTTTGAAGATGTAAAAGTATTGATGGAAGCGATAACGAAATTGGTGGATTTAGGAAATTCTTTCATTATCATTGAACACAATTTAGATGTCATCAAACTGGCGGATCATATTATTGATATTGGTCCCGAAGGTGGAAATGGCGGTGGAGAAATTATTGTAAAAGGAACACCAGAAGTGGTAGCGAAATCTAAGAAAAGTTTAACCGCGAAGTTTCTGAAAAGAGAATTGGAGTAAAATTCCCCTCCTTAAAAAGAGGAGTGTCAAAAAAATTTAAAAAAAATTTTGACGGGGTGTTTTCAAATTGTTTTATTTTTGTATCGTTAATTTTTTGAATAGGTAGAATTAAAAAAAGTACCATGAACTATGAATTAACCAATATTGATGGCATAACAATTTACAGAACCAAACCGAAAGCATTGCCCGCAAACAAAGACTTGAAACAAAGAGCGCGGGATTTGCGAAAAGCAGGCGTTCTTTCAGAAGTTCTTTTTTGGATGCAGGTAAAAAACGGAAATTTCTACGGAATCGATTTTGATCGGCAAAGAGTGATTGGAAATTACATCGTAGATTTCTACGTGAAATCATTGGATTTAGTGATAGAAATTGATGGCTCTAGCCACGATGAGAAAGCAGAATATGATGATACTAGACAAAAATATTTAGAAGAATTGGGCTTGAAAGTATATAGAATTGAAGATTACAACATCAAAAATTATTTGGCTCAATCAATTGAAAAGTTGAAAGAATTTATCCTTTTAAATTTCAGTATTCCCTCTTCATAATATTTTTAATTTTTAAAAGGTCTTTAAATCAAGTACAATTTATTTAATAATTTCAAAAACACCCCCTCCGCAAGCGGACACCCCTCTTTAAAAAGAGGGGAATTTGAAAAGCAATAGATAACTTAACTAACTAGAAAGTTCTTAGCCTCATGGTTATTAATTATTTCACTTAAAATTAAACAAAATGAACTATCAAATCCGAGAAATGACTCCAGATGACGGAGAACAGGTTATTGAAATTTTTCAAGAAGGAATTGAAGGTGGAAATTCCACCTTCGATGATTCTGCGCCAACTTGGGAAGGATGGGATGAGAAATATTTTAAAATCTGCCGCTATATTTTAGAAGATGAGAAGGAGGAGGTTTTAGGTTGGGCAGCTTTGCAACCCATTAGCAATCGTGATTGTTTTAAAGGCGTCGCGGAAGTGAGTATCTATATGAAAAATTCGTCCCAAGGCAAAGGGTTCGGTTCTATGCTTTTACAAAAATTAATTTTGGGAAGTGAGGAACATGATTTCTGGACATTGCAGGCCGGGATTTTTCCCGAAAATGAAGCCAGTATTTGGGTTCACCAAAAATTAGGTTTTAGAACCGTCGGCAATCGCGAAAAAATTGGTCAGATGAAAGGCATTTGGCGAGATATTATTTTATTAGAAAGACGCAGTAAAGTCGCGGGAATTTAATTCTTAACATCTTTTTCTAAAATTTAATTTCCCGTAATTTTATATTTAATTCAATTTTAAACTTTTAAAAAGTTCATCTCATATTTCCTCTCAATGCCAAAAGAATTTCTCTTTCAAGTTTCGCCAGAAGTTGCTGCCAATGAAGAATTGCTCGCTAAGCAAGTCGCGAAATTTTGTAAAATAAATCTGGAAGACATTCAGAAAGTCGTGGTTCTGAAAAGATCTTTTGATGCGCGGCAAAAATCCATCAAAGTCAATTTAAAAGGCCATGTCTATTTAATGGACGAAGCTTTTCATCCCAATAAACATGACCTTCCAAATTATCCCAATGTTGAACATCGGCAAGAAGTAATTGTCGTGGGAGCGGGTCCCGCAGGATTATTTGCAGCCTTGCAATTGATAGAATTGGGATTAAAACCCATCGTCATTGAAAGAGGTAAAGATGTTCGCGGACGCAGAAGAGATTTAAAAGCCATTAATTTAGAAGGCATTGTGAATGAAGATTCCAATTATTGTTTCGGGGAAGGTGGCGCTGGAACTTATTCTGATGGTAAGTTATATACGCGATCCAAAAAACGGGGTGATATTGATCGAATTCTCGAACTTTTTGTAGGTTTCGGAGCCACGCCAGATATTATGGTCGAAGCACATCCGCACATTGGAACCAATAAATTACCTCAAATTATTCAAGACATTCGTAATAAAATCATCGAGTGTGGGGGGCAAGTTTTATTTGAAACGCGCGTTACTGATTTTGTGGTTAAAAACAGTGGAATAGCGGGAGTTGTATTGCAAAATGGGACTACAATTTCTGCCAATAAAGTGATTCTCGCCACTGGACATTCTGCCCGGGATATTTTCGAATTGCTCCACCAAAAAAACATCCTCATTGAAGCAAAACCTTTTGCTTTAGGGGTTAGAGCGGAGCATCCACAACAATTAATTGATAAGATTCAGTATTCCTGTGATTACCGCGGAGAATTTTTGCCACCTGCACCGTATTCTGTGGTTAAACAAGTTAATGGTCGCGGAATTTATTCATTTTGTATGTGTCCCGGCGGAGTGATCGCGCCGTGTGCAACAAGTCCGGGAGAAGTGGTAACGAATGGTTGGTCTCCTTCTAAAAGAGATCAAGCCACCGCAAATTCAGGAATTGTAATTGAATTGAAATTAGAAGATTTTAAACCTTTTCAAAAATTTGGACCTTTGGCGGGAATGGAATTTCAAAAATCCATTGAGCAAAAAGCCTGGACTTTAGCGGGAGAAACGCAAAAAGTTCCGGCGCAGAGAATGCTGGATTTTACGCAAAATAAAATTTCTCAAAATATTCCCAAGACCTCTTATGTTCCTGGAACCACTTCGGTAGAAATGGGTCAGGTTTTCCCAGAGTTTCTAAGCCAGATTTTGAGAGAAGGATTTATGCAGTTTGAAAGATCAATGAAAGGATATCTTACAAATGATGCAATTTTACATGCGCCAGAAAGCAGAACTTCGTCTCCAGTTCGCATTCCGCGAGATTCAAATTCTCTGGAACATCGTCAAATTAAAGGACTGTATCCATGTGGCGAAGGCGCAGGTTATGCCGGTGGAATTATTTCTGCAGCCATAGACGGCGAAAAATGTGCATTGAAAGTAGCGGAAAGTTTAAAATAAACTAAATCTAATTTCCTTGTTAAAGTCTTTTTTAAATTTTTTTGTAAAGTTGATCGGCTGACATTCTTTCGTTAAAAGGAACAACAGAGCTGGAGGAATTTGAAAGTGAAGTGGGCAAGTCATGTTTACATTTTATAGTTTGGCACCAACATTGACTACTAGCTTATAACTTTAAAATTTAAAAAAATGAAAAATATACTTAAAATCATGTTCGTGACTGGGTTGGCTGTTACCTTAACGTCATGTGGTGCAATGAGTGATCCTTATGGAACACAAAACACTAGAAATTATCCAAATGATGGCCGTGTGTATAGAACCGGGGATGGAACAGTATACCGTCAAGGTGATGTCTACAGAGATACGAATGGAAATGTTTATGAAGACGGTAGAATCATTCGAAGAGGTGATGTTTACGGTCAGCCAGGAATTTTAGGAAGAAACGGAAATCAAGAGGTTTATTATCCTAATAATAATCAACGAAGACTCCCACCCGGACAAGCTAAAAAGATCTATGGGGGAAATGCGAAAGATTATGCTCCAGGTCAGGTTAAGAAAAGAAATAACCGATATGGAAATGATAGGAGATATGAAAATGATGAAGATAACCGTAAAAGAGGTGAAAATGATGACAACCGCGGATTTCGGGACCAAGATGACAAAGGCAACAAAAAGTTGAAACAAAAAAGCAACAACGGCAAACGTAAAGACTAAATAAAAAAGGCGGGAAATATTTCCCGCCTTTTTTCTTTCAACTTTACTAACTACTACTTATCAATTGAGCCCAAAACTTTTTGTGCAAAAGAATTGAGAGCATCTCTTTCCACCATTCCATTTTTCACATTCGCGTGTACTTCTAGAGCGCCGCAAATATTGGTAATTAACTCTCCGGCAACATTCAAATCTTCTTCCGTAGTCCCACGGAATTCTGAAAATGCTTCTAAAACTTCTAGAGTTTTTTCTAAATTTTCTGGAGTTTGCGTTTGGTAGAATTGTCTGATTATAGGAAGTTTCATTTAATATAATTCTTTAAATAAGTTAATAAAACTTTCAGCTTGATTAGTCTGCACCTGATTCACCAATTCCCCATTTTTAAAAATGGCAAACGTGGGCAAGTTATCAACTTTCGCTAATTTTCTGCTTTCTGGCAATTTTTCTGCATCTACATAATAGAAGGGAATCTCTTCATTTTCCGCTGCCAATTTTTTAAATTTTGGTTTCATAATTCTGCAGTTTCCACACCAAGTAGCGCCATATTGAACGACAACTTTTTCATTATCTGCAACCAATTGTTGCAGCGTATCTTCCGTTAATTCTGTGTACATTTTTACTTTCTTTATTTCTGGCTTGTTGCAAGGTATTCTGCAGTAGAAACTCGATCTGCTTTCATTGCCTCTTTTCCTTCTTCCCAGTTTGCAGGACAAACTTCGCCATGTTTTTGGACGTGCGTATACGCATCGATCATTCTTAAGAATTCTTTTACATTTCTTCCTAAAGGCATATCATTTACTGATTCATGGAATATTTTTCCTTCTTCATCAATTAAGTACGTTGCTCTGTAAGTAACATTGGAACCTGTATAGATTTCATTTCCTTCTTCATCAAAATCAAAATCCTGATCAACGATTCCTAAAATATTAGATAATTGTCTATGCGTATCTGCAAGAATTGGATAGGTAATACCTTCTATTCCGCCTTGATCTTTCGGCGTATTTAACCAAGCAAAGTGAACCTCATTCGTGTCACAAGATGCTCCTATAATTTTTGTGTTTCTTTTCTCAAATTCTCCCATCGCCTCTTGAAAAGCGTGTAATTCTGTAGGGCAAACGAAAGTAAAATCCTTTGGATACCAAAATAATATAATCTTGGATTGGTTGGTAACCGCTTCTTGTAAAACGTTGATTTTTAAATCATCACCCATGTCGCTCATTGCATCTACGGTAATATTTGGGAATTTTTTTCCTACTAAAGACATAATTTGTTTGTTTTATTATTAGATGGTGCAAAAGTAATAAGTTTTAGTTTGCTAAAAAACCAATACTGATTTATATTGTCTATCAAATGAAATTAAGAGGTTTAATCGGAGTCAGGAGTGTTTCAAGTTTTATTGAGGAGAAAACTTTCAATGATGAGGCGGCTTTTTTGTCGATTACAAAACGGTACATCATTAATGAAGATATTTCGTAAATTGACCCAACCAAATTATAACCATGAAAAAAATTTTCATCATTCTACTTGTCGCTTTTATATTGATACAATTTTTCAGGATTGATCAAAATAATCCAGCCCCAACCCCGACAATGGATTTTCTCACCATTAAAAATACGCCAGAAAGTACCGCTGCTTTAATCCGCACTGGGTGCTATGATTGCCACAGTAATGAATCAAAGTATCCATGGTACGCCAATGTTCAGCCCGTAGCATGGTTTCTAAAAGATCATATTGAGGAAGCGCGTAAAAAATTGAACTTTTCCACATTCGCGACCTATTTACCAAAAAGACAGGCGCATAAATTATATGAAGCGTCCGAAGTTTTGGAGAATGGCGAGATGCCATTGGATTCTTATGTTTTGGGTCACCCCGAAGCTGATTTCAGTCCGGAACAAAAGGAGCAACTCATCAAATATTTTAAAATGTTAGAAAGTGATACGCGTTTAATGAACAATTTACCGCCAGAAGGAAAATAAGATTTCTTTGGTGGAAATTTTATTAAAGAAACACCTAATAACCAAATTAATTAGCAATGACCGATTCCTCAAAATATTACGTTTTTTACGATGGCGATTGCGGCTTCTGCAATCACTGGGTTCAGTGGATTCTGGAAAATGATAAAAAAGATCAATTCCTCTTTTCCTCTTTGCAATCCGATTTTGGCCAACAATTTCTTAATGAAAGAGGGTTGGAAAATAAAGTATTCAGTACCCTCTATCTTTGGAAACCAGGCTCGTTTTATATGATTAAATCCCAAGCAGCGCTTGCTATTGCCAGAACGCTGGGAGGCAAGTTTGGTTTACTTGGTCATCTTAATTTTATTCCTACTTTTATTTCAGATTTTGTCTATGGAATTGTGGCGGCCAACAGAACGAAACTGGCGGCAGGAAAATGCTTTTTACCAAGTCCGGAACAACGGAAAAAATTTATCGAGTAGTAATCCAGATTTTAGGAGAGCGCTATCTTGCGTGAGGGCGTAGGTGGGAGCCGAAGACCGACCTGAGCGGCTGCAAAATTAATTGGTGCGAAAGCACTGATTAATTAGAATCGGAAAGGGGCACGCCAAAAAAATAAAACTACACTTAATTTAAACCTCATACAAATTCTTATATTTGCAAACATGGAGTATAACACAGAAAGAACTCATTTACATATGCCGGAATACGGCAGAATTATACAGCAGTTGGTAGAGCGCTGCAAAGAGCTTGCTGAAAAAGAAGAACGGAACGAAATGGCGGTTGCAATCGTAGATTTTATGGGGCAAAGAAACCCCCAACTTCGGGATGAAGAGAATTACAAACACAAGCTTTGGGACCATTTATTTATTTTGGCCAACTATAATTTGGATATTGATTCACCGTATCCAATCCCGACGGAAGAAGAAATGCAGCAGAAACCTAAAAGAATGGAATATCCAAAATTACAGGGTGATTTTAAATTCTACGGAAAAAGTATCTTGCAGTTAATTGACCGAGCGATTGAATTAGAAGCGGGTGACGAAAAAGATGCCCTTATTCAGGTGATTGCCAATAATATGAAAAAATCTTACAACGTGTACAACAAAGAACATGTTCAAGATGAGGTTATATTTCGGCACCTGAAAGATTTATCAGAAAATCGTCTGGATCTTACCGTTCTAGATTCCTTGGAGAAAAGTAAAATTTATTACGCGACCAATCGCAATAATAAAGGCAACGGGAAGAATCCACAAAACTTCAATAATCCTAATAATCAAAATAAAAGAAGAACTTTTCAAAACAATAAAAACCGAAAGTAAAAGATGAATGGAGTATTTGAAATCAGCGGAGGAAAAAAATTACACGGTGAAATAACGCCGCAAGGTGCAAAGAATGAAGCTTTACAGATTCTCTGTGCCGTTTTGTTAACAGATGAAGAAGTTCGGGTAAAAAATATTCCAGACATTCATGATGTGAATCGTCTCATCGAAATTTTAGGTGATTTCGGCGTGAAGATTACAAAAAACGCCCATGGCGATTATACCTTTAAAGCCGATTCCATTAATTTTGACTACATCAAATCACCAGAATTTAAAAAAGACGGCGCCAAATTAAGAGGTTCCATTATGTTACTCGGTCCTATGTTGGCCAGATTTGGGGAAGCCTATATGCCAACTCCGGGCGGTGATAAAATTGGAAGACGCCGTTTAGATACGCATTTTCAAGGGTTGGTGGAATTAGGAGCAACTTTTCATTATGACGAAAATGAGTTTTTTTATTCTTTAATAGCAAAGGAACTTCGCGGTAAATTTATTTTATTAGAAGAAGCTTCTGTGACCGGAACTGCAAATATTGTAATGGCTGCCGTTTTAGCCAAAGGAAAAACGAGAATTTATAACGCGGCGTGCGAACCGTACTTGCAACAGCTTTGCAAAATGCTCAACAGAATGGGCGCGCAAATTACGGGTATCGGTTCTAATCTTTTAACCATTGAAGGAGTGGCGCATTTAAATGGTACAGAACATACGATGCTTCCAGATATGGTAGAAATCGGTTCCTGGATTGGCCTTGCTGCCATGACGAAATCTGAAATCACCATAAAAAACGTCAACTGGAAAGAATTAGGAGTAATTCCAAATACCTTTAAGAAATTAGGAATTCAATTAGAACAGCGTGGCGATGATATTTACATCCCTGCTCAAGAAAATTATAAAATTCAGAAATTTATAGACGGTTCTATCCTTACCATTTCAGATGCGCCGTGGCCTGGATTTACGCCAGATTTGCTCTCCATTATTTTGGTGGTGGCAACGCAGGCGAAAGGAACAGTGCTGGTTCATCAGAAAATGTTCGAATCCCGTTTATTCTTCGTGGATAAATTGATTGATATGGGCGCGCAAATTATTTTATGTGATCCGCACAGAGCTACGGTTGTTGGGTTAAACCATGAATATCCGTTGCGTGGAACCACTATGATTTCTCCGGATATCAGAGCAGGAAATGCTTTGTTGATTGCGGCGCTCTCCGCAGAAGGTAAATCTACCATACATAATATTGAACAGATTGATCGCGGTTACGAAAACATTGATGGACGCCTAAAAGCTTTAGGAGCAGATATTACCAGGATTTAATTTTAAAAATCTAAAGAAACCATTAAGCCATTTCATTTTTTGAAGTGGCTTTTATTTTAGGAGCCAGAAGAGTTTCGCTTCTTTTAAAAATCAGACCCGCTGTCCACTTTATCTTTCGCTTCATCTTGGCGTGTCTTGAGCCTGTCGAAAGATTCCGCAAAAGGATGCCGTTTCCATCGCGGCTAATAGTTTGGTCAGTTTTTTATATATTTGATTTTAACTAAAATCCGAAGTTTTTCACACCTCTCCATTAATATTTTGTTGGATTTGTCAGACTAACGAAGCCATTTAAACAGGTAATCTAATCTAAAAAACCAGAAAATATGAAATTCATTTTTTACAATTTATTTATTATTCTCGGAACACTTACAAGTTGTACATTGGTACCTACTTACACTGATCCCATTCCAATACACGATCAATTTACCATCAACTCTAAAAAAGTTGGCGAAACAAGAATTATCAATGTCTGGACACCACCAGATTACAAAACCAACACAGATGCTCTACCCGTAATGTATATGGCAGACGGCGGAATTAAAGATGAAGATTTTCCACACATTGCCAATACACTTGCAGAACTCGTGAAGACCAAAAAAATTCCGCCTACTATTTTGGTTGGAATTGCAAATACACAGCGCAGAAAAGATTTAACAGGACCAACGGAAATTGAAAAGGACAAGGAAATTGCACCTCTTGTGGGTGGTTCTGAAAAGTTTAGCGCCTTTATAAAAGAAGAGTTATTCCCAGAAATAAACAAAAGATATAGAACAACTAATGAAAAAAGTATCATTGGCGAATCTTTATCCGGTCTTTTTGTGGTGGAGGTTTTTTTACTAACCCCAGAAATGTTTGATAATTATATTGCGTTTGACCCTTCTCTCTGGTGGAATGATCAGTATTTGGTAAAAACTGCGAAGGAGCACTTCGAAAAACTTTCAGCAAGTGAGAAGCGACTTTGGTTTGCAGGTTCAGCAGACATGTCTGAAACTGTTGGCAAACTTTCTGATATTTTAAAAGTTGAAGATCTACCAAATCTAAAATGGAAATATTCTCCAGAACCTAAAGAAAAGCATAGTACAATTTTTAGAGGCACGAAAGAAAAAGCCATTATTTGGACTTTAAATAAGTCAAAATAGAAGCAGAACGCAATTCGACTGCTTTAAGTAATTTTGTTTTCATCTGAAAATCCTTGTGAAATTAATTGTTGCAAAGTTAAATTATGACACTCAACGATAAATAGGGGAATCATTGCGGCCATTCCAAAACACAGCTTCAAATTAAGTTCAATACCAACTCCAAATCAACTATTCTTTAGATGAAATCCTTTCAAGATTCCCGCATCAATATTGCCAAACTCACCGCACTTTGGGGCGTAAGCGAAAGCGGATTGGGTAGTTTTTTACATGCCTTAAAAATCCCTTTTAGTGGCTTATTATTGGGCAGTTTTGCCGTAATAATTGTAACGTTTATCGCCTTAAATTCTGATAAAAAATTTAAAACCATCCTTCAGGCGACGCTTTTGGTAATTTTAATCAAAGCCATTGCAAGTCCGCATTCTCCAATCACAGCATATGTTGCAGTTTTGTTCCAAGGATTTATTGGCGCCTTGATTTATCAAATATTTGGAGTCCATAAAATTTCTGCTATCATGTTCGGCGTCGTGGCGCTCTTAGAATCTGCTTTGCAAAAATTATTGATGATGGTCTTGGTTTTTGGGGCGAATATTTGGGTAGCTTTTCAGGAGTTTTTTGCGGGTATTGCTAAGCAATTTCAAATAAAATCCTTGGAAGAAATCCCCTTTGTTTTGGTCAGCGGATATGTTTTTATTTATTTCATCGTCGGTATTATTGCGGGTTTAGCTGCATTAAAACTGCCTAAAATATTACACGAAGAATACCATAAAATCGATATTAAAAACTTGCCGAAACCCGAAGAATTTACGCTGTCTAAAAGGCAGAAAAATAAAACCAAAATACTCACTTTTGGAATTATTTTGTTGTTCATCACTTCCGTATTTATGTTTTCCGGTTCTTTTAATAAAGCAATCTACAGTATTTTACGCACGTTTGCCGCGCTCGGTATTCTCTATTTTGTAGTTGCGCCCCTTTTCAAATATTTTTTGAATCAATGGAAAGCCAAACAAGAATCGAGATTGAATAAACCTTTGAAAGAAGTTTTAGAATTTTTGCCGCAATACAGAAATCATGCGAAGATTGCATTTAAATTGACAGAATATGAAACATCAATTTTGAGAAAGCTGATTCAGTTTGTAGTTATCTGGATGTCTTTATCTTTATATCATGAAGAAGGAATTGAAAACTAAAATTTTTATATTTTCCGGTAAAATTGGCGCGGGTAAAACTACTTTGCTGAAAAATTGGATGGCTGAAAACGAAAATAGGACTGGATTTCTTTCTCCCAAAATAGAGGGGAAAAGATATTTCGAGAATATAGAAATTGGGGAACAACAATTGTTGGAAGTTAAAAATTCTTCTTTAAAAATTGGCAAATATTCCTTCGATCCCATTGTTTTTACTTGGGCTGAAAGTGAACTTTTGAATCAAATAAACGCTCAGAAAGAATGGTTGATCATTGACGAAATTGGACCTTTAGAAATAAGAAAAAAGCAGGGTTTTTATAAGTTGATTTTAAAAATAATTGCCAATCAAACTTCGCTCAAGCCCAAAATTATTTTCGTAGTCCGTGATTTTATGGTAGCAGAATTTATGGAACAATACCATTTTCAAAATATGAAAATTTTGGCAAAAGAGTTTTTTACTACTGAAAGCAAATTTCCAGATTTACTAGGAATCACCCTTTGCGGTGGCGAAAGCAAAAGAATGAAAACTGACAAAGCGCTTTTAAAATACACTGGAAAACCCCAATGGAAAGTTGTTGCCGAATTATTAAAGCCCTTTTGTGAAGAAGTTGTAATTTCAATTAATGAAAAGCAAGAAGAATTGTGGGCGAAAAAAAAGCGCGCTCAATTTATTGTTGACGATAAAAAATTTCAGAATCACGGTCCAATTTCTGGTATTTTAAGTGTCATCGAAAAATACCCCAATCAAGGATTGATGATCGCAGGAACAGATTTTCCTTTTTTAAAAATGGAACAGCTCATCCAATTGAATAATGAAAGAAGTCCAAATTATGAAGCTGTTTGCTTTGAGAAAGATGGTTTTCTGCAGCCCTTAGTTTCCATTTTAGAAAAGGAAGCAATTGAAAAGCTGAAACAATTTTTCGAAGAAAGAAATGATTCTTTGCGGAAATTTTTAGGGGAAATAAAAACCAAGAAAATAGTAGTGGACGGAGGAAATTTTTTAGACAATATTAATACAGAAGAAGATTATTTAAAATTACGCCATGATTAAAGAATTTCAAATTCATAAAATAGCAGATTTTGGCGGAGAAGAATTTGAGATATCCGACAATTTGGCGATTGAGAAACCTTTGGAAATTGCAGTGAAATCAGGAAGTTCTGGAGAAAAAAATTCCGTCTCCGTCACCATGCGAACGCCAGAAAATGATGAAGAATTGGCGGTTGGTTTCTTATTTACTGAAGGTATTATTTTCTCAAAGCAGAATTTAAACAATCCTGTTTCTTCCCAAATAGAAGACCATAAAATTACCGTCAACTTTTCGAACGACTTTAATCCAGATCTTCAAAAACTGAAAAGAAATTTTTACACCACAAGCAGTTGTGGCGTGTGTGGTAAAGAAAGTATTGAAGCCATCAAACAAGTTTGTAGAATTCCCATCGAAGAATTAAGCGAACCGCTAAATGTAAATATCCTCTTTTCGCTTTCCGAAAAATTGCGTCTTCAACAAAAAACCTTTGAATCTACAGGCGGCATTCATGCTTCAGCACTATTTGATTTGGAAGGAAATTTATTGAATCTTCGGGAAGATGTGGGAAGACACAACGCCTTGGATAAATTAATTGGCGCCGAACTTCTAAAAACCACAGAAAATGATTTTTTTTTAAAAGATAGAATCGTACTTCTCAGCGGACGTGCAAGTTTTGAACTCATTCAGAAATGTGCAATGGCAGGAGTTCCCATCATTTGTGCCATCGGTGCACCGAGTTCTTTGGCGGTAGAAACTGCAGAAAATTTTGGAATTACTTTAGTCGGTTTTTTAAAAAACGGAAATGCCAATATTTATTGTGGCGCAGATAAAATCAACCTTAAAAACGGAAGCAATGAAAATTAGAATAAAAGGAAACAGCGTCAGATTACGACTCACAAAAACGGATGTTCAAAATCTCAAAGACAAGGGAATCGTAGAAGAAAAGACCAACTTAGGAACGGAAGAAATTTTCAAATATTCCTTGGTTGTTGATGAAAATGTTTCAGCTCTTTCCGCTGAATTTCAAGCCAATAAAATCACCGTTTTGTTATCTAAGACAGAAGCAGAAATTCTCACGGAAACCGATGAAATTACCATTGAAGGAATTCAAGATAATGGCGAGGAAAAGGGATTATTCCTACTGGTAGAAAAAGATCTGCAATGTTTAGACACCACCTCTGAGGATCAATCAGATATGTACGAAAATACCAAAATGCACTGCTAATAATTTTGTAACTTCCTTGAAATTTTTATCGTGTCAGAAAATAACAACCATAATCATCCAAGCGCAGAAAATCCTGAAAAATTTTCGAAAATAAAAGTTTCAGAACGAGAAACATATGCTGGAGGAACTCCTGCGGTTTTGGTTTCTGCACAGCATATCTTAGAATCCATGGATGCTGTGCGTGGATTTACGGCTTTAAATCAGCTCAATACTTTCCACGGTTATGATTGTCCGGGTTGTGCATGGCCTGATCCTGATGATGAAAGAAGTCCCGTCGCCGAATATTGTGAGAATGGCGCAAAAGCCGTGGCGGAAGAAGCAACAACCGATGTAATTTGGGAAGATTTTTTCGCCCTTCATTCGGTAGAAAAATTATCGCAATGGGATGACTATCATCTCGGTAAAAGCGGTAGAATTGGTCGCCCCATGTATTTGGCGGAAAATGCAACGCATTACGAACCGATTTCTTGGAAAAGTGCTTTCGGAAAAATTGCAGAAAAATTGAATGCTTTAGAAACCCCCGATGAAGCCATCTTTTATACAAGCGGAAGAACAAGCAATGAAGCCGCTTTTCTGTACCAACTGTTTGTGCGGGAATTTGGCACCAACAATATGCCGGATTGCAGCAATATGTGCCATGAAAGCAGCGGTGTTGCTTTAGATGAAACCGTAGGAATCGGAAAAGGTTCTGTGAAACTGGAAGATCTTTATGAAGCCGAAGCAATTATTATTATGGGTCAAAATCCCGGCACCAATCATCCAAGAATGCTTTCTGCCTTAAAGAAAGCCCGAGAAAATGACGCGATGATTATTGCAGTAAATCCTTTCAAAGAAGCCGGCTTAGAGCGTTTCAGCGATCCACAGTCTATTAAAGGTATTTTGGGTGGCAAAACTCAGATTGCCACAGATTATCTTCAGGTGAAAATTAATGGTGATTTGGCTTTGATGCAGGTACTTGCTTACTATTGGTTTCAGTTTGAAAACGAAAATCCCGGTAAAGTTTTAGACCAAAAATTCATTACCGAAGAAACGCACGGTTTCGAGGCCTTTAAAAAACATATTTTAGCGCAGAATGTGGACGAGTTATCGCGAATGTGCGGTATTCCCTTACACGAAATTAAAGAAATTGCAGATAAACTAAAGTTTAAAAATAAAATCATTATTTGCTGGGCAATGGGTTTAACGCAGCATAAAAATTCTGTAATCACCATCAAAGAAGCGGTTAACCTTTTATTGATGAAAGGCAGCATCGGCAAACCTGGCGCGGGAACTTGTCCCGTTCGTGGTCATAGTAATGTTCAGGGAGACAGAACCATGGGAATTTATGAAAAACCATGGGACTGGCTATTAGAAAATTTAGAAAAAACCTATGGATTTGTTCCGCCCAAAGAATACGGACATGATGTGGTAGATTCCATTGAAGCCATGCATAAAGAAGAGTGCAAGATATTTTTTGCCATGGGTGGTAATTTTTTGAGTGCGACACCAGATACCAAATATACCGCGGAAGCTCTGCGCAACTGTGACCTCACTGTTCAAGTTTCAACGAAATTGAATCGCAGTCATCTCGTCACCGGTAAAGAAGCCCTCATTTTACCGACTTACGGACGAAGCGACATTGACATGCAAAATGGCGAAGCACAATTCGTGACCTGCGAAAATTCTATGGGCGTCATCCAAAAAAGCCAAGGAAATCTTCAGCCTGTAAGCAAACAATTGATGAGTGAAGTGGCCATAATCTGCCATTTAGCCCAGGAAGTTTTAAAGGGGAAAACAAAAATTAACTGGACCTCTTTTCATATAAATTATGATTTGATCCGTGAAGATATTGAAAAAGTGATTCCAGGATTTGATCAATACAATGAGCGTGTACGAAAAGACGGCGGTTTTTATTTACCAAATTCTGCGCGTGAAGGCAAATTTAAAACGGACACTTCAAAAGCTAATTTCAGCGTCTCCATTGCAGATGTGCCGGAAGTGAAAGAAAACGAATTGCTCATGATGACCGTTCGAAGTCATGATCAGTACAATACCACCATTTATGGCATGAATGATCGCTACCGTGGAATTAAAAATGAGCGTCGCGTTATTTTCATGAATGAAAAGGACATGGAAAAGCGAGGTTTAAACAAATTAGACGTGGTGGATTTATACAATTTCCATGGTGGAAAAGAGCGTGTAGCCCGCAAATTTTTGGTTATTCCATATTCCGTTCCAGAGCAGTGTTGCGCCACTTATTTCCCCGAAACCAATGTCTTGGTGCCCATTAAATCCGTTGCGGACGAAAGCAATACACCCACAAGTAAATCAGTGGTCATTGAGGTAAGAAAATCGAATTAGGAATAACGAACTGAAATAAAATTTTATTGAAAAGGAGCAAGCAGATTTTAGCTTCTTTTGAAAACTCGTTCCCGCTTTCCGCTGTATCTTTTTGTGTAATTGCGAGCACGTTCATTGCGGGGAACGGAGCAATCTCATGCAATTACAAAAAAGGATGTCGCTGCAATCGAGGCTAGAAGTTTGGTGAGTTTTTCTCTTTGATAAATTAGCAAAAAAGTCACTGCGTATTTTTAATATTTCAACTGTCGAAAAAGAAATCAATTCGCAGTTATAATCCTTGCAAAACTATATGGGCAGCTGGTAAGAATTCGTTTATGATTTAAAATACTTGCGTACTTTTGAGAGTTAGTGGCCAGCATATCGGACGAGACAATAAACAGAAGACAACAATGAGAATAGCATTTTTAATAGTAGTAGTTCTTCACGGACTAATCCACTTGCTTGGATTTGTAAAAGGTTTTGGATTTAAGGAAGTGAAGGAATTGACTCTTCCTATATCTAAATCTATTGGGTTTGTTTGGCTGACAGCAACAGCTCTCTTTTTGACTTATGGCATTTTGTATATAGTTAATTCGAAATATGCTTGCTTCGTTGGACTTGTAGCAGTTGTAATTTCTCAAATTCTTGTCATTATGTTTTGGAAAGATGCTAAGTTCGCCACAATTGCCAACCTAATTATTTTACTAGTTTCTGTGGTTAGTTTAGGTTCTTATTTATTGAAAGTTGAGTTTGCTGATAGAGTAAAATATGATTTCTCACACAACAAAGCCCTTTCAACCGAAATATTGACTGAAAACGACATTTCTAATTTGCCTGTTGTTGTTCAAAAATATCTTCGTTATACCAAATCGGTAGGACAACCAAAAGTGAAAAATTTCAGGGCAGAGTTTGTGGGAAGAATGCGTGGTAAACCCCAAGATAAATATATGATATTGCAATCGGTTCAGTATAACTTTTACCAAAAGCCATCACGTTACTTTTTTATGGAAGCTAGTAAAATGGGCTTACCGGCAACAGGACTGCATTTATATCAAAATGAAACGGCAACTTTTCAAGTCAAAATGTTGAATTGGCTGAAAGTGGTTGATGCCAAAGGCGATAAAATGAATCAGGCTGAAACCGTTACACTTTTTAACGATATGTGTTTTATTGCTCCTGCGACCTTAATTGACAGAAGAATCACTTGGGAAACTATCAATGACACTTCTGTAAAAGGCATTTTTAAAAATGGAAATATCAGCATAAGTGCTGTTCTCTATTTCAACGACGAAGGTGAATTGACAAACTTCATAAGCAATGACCGCTATGAAACTGACGGAAAACAATACAATAGTTATCCTTGGGCAACACCTGTTGAAGATTACCGAATGGTAAACGGATACTATTTGCCAAGCAAAGCAAAACTGATTTATCAGAAACCCGAAGGCGATTTTACTTATGGTGAATTGGAATACAAAAGTGTGAGGTATAACCTGAAAAATATCGAAGATTAAAAATGAAGACACAACCAATGGAAGTTTAGTTTTTCAAATCAAATTTTGTGGTAAAAATCCCACCCTTCGGGGAGCCACAAAACGTCAGGCTGTGAAAAAACTCAACTTCTCAATATTTTTCTAAGAAAATCAGTCTTCCAACCCTCAATAAACACGTTTTAAGACCAGCTGTTTTTTAGGCTGCAATTGATAATCTAGTTTCTAAAGTGGCGATATAATGCTTAAAATACGTCACTTTAAAAACAAAACGCACCTTCGCTTTGTAAGGTGATTTCCAGTTCTTCAATTTGGCAATTAATTCCGCAACGCCCAGAATATTCATCGCACGTTTGATGTTGTAAACCAACATTATCAAGCTATGTTCGCCATTTACTTTCTCCAATCCCGTTAAATTCGTATGGTTGTAACCCCATTGTCGCTTAATAGTTCCAAAAATATGCTCGTTAATCTCTTGTCGTTTTCGATATAATTGCGCATTGGCTTGGTAGCGCTGGTTGTTTTCTGCAACGGCATCGGCATATTCACTTCGGTCTATTTCTCTGCCGCCTGTTCTGCTCGTGCAAAGTGATTTTACAGAACATTCTTTGCAAGCGGGAGTTCGGTATTTTTTTGAACTCATAACTGTCTCTATCGCGCGTTTTCTTGTGCCACCGTCCTGTCGTTTTCAATATTTGACCTTCTGGGCAAGTGTAACTATCTTCTTCTTTATTGTAAATGAATTTGGAAACAAAATAATCTGGCTGTGTGCCATTTTCATTGCTCTTTCCTTGTTCGGGATGCGCAACAATTGTGGTGATGTTTGCCGATTTACATTGGTCGATTTCCCGTCCGTTGTGATAGCCTTTATCGACTAAAGCAGTAAACGTTTCAACGCCTAAATTTTCCTTCGCTTCAATTGCAATAGCGCTCAAAGCGTTACGATCATTACGATTAATGGTGTGTGTAGCCACGACCAAATTGTGTTTATCATCAACAGCTGCCTGAATATTATAACTCACTTCTACCACTTGTCCCTGAACCAAAAGCGCTCTGGAATCTTCATCGGTCGTACTGATTTGAGGTTCGCCACTCGCTTTTAATTTTTCTACTAAGACTTCGTAGCGAAGTTTATTCTTCTTTAACCGCTCTATTTTTTCTTGAATATTAGTGATTGTAGTGCTATTTTCAAGTTGGTCATTCTGAGCCAATTCATCAAGGTATTGCTGTGTTTTCTCTTCAATGTAAGCTAAGTGTTTATCAATTTTCTTCTGATTAAAATTGGCTTTCCTGCTGTTGTGTGCTCTGCTTTTAGTAACGTCAATGGCGATGGTTTCTCCTGCAACTAGATCGGCATCTTTCAAAAAAGAAACAAAGACTTTGAACAGCATTTTTAAACCCGCAGGATTGTTTTTTCTAAAATCAGAAATGCTGTGGTAATTGGGTACAAGTCCAAATAAAAGCCATTGCAGTTCAATATTTCGCACGCACTCTCTTTCGAGTTTCCGGGAACTTCGAAGACCATTGAGATAACCATACAAATAGATTTTGAGAAATGTTTTCGTATTAAAACTCGGTCGTCCTTCCGGTTTGAGCGTTTGCAGTACAAAACCTAATGCCTTTAAATCGATATTCTCCACAAAAGCATCTACAAATCGAACTGAATTATCTTCAGAAATCGAATCTTCTAAACTCGTAAAAACCATTTGATTGCGGGCGATTCCGGTGATGTGTTGCATTATTAAATATACGAATTTGCTTCCGTATTATTGAAATAAATTCGCTATTTTTGAATGTAATAAACGGAGGTTTTTTCACAGACTGACGTTAGCGGTAATACTACAGACACGGCACAACACGACTAAAATGAGAATTTAAATTGACGGACTTGAAAATAAAATTTAGACTTGAAAAGTGGCATTTCTATTTACTTAGTTTAGTTCTAATAAATTTTGGGACAGGGCTAATTACAGGGTATAGACTAAATCAAAACTTGACATTCATTCTAAAAGTAATTTTATACTTGACTGGACTGATTATGTTTTTGAAGACACTAAGACCATTTAAGAAAACAGCTATTTATTATTCGTTTTATGCAATCTCAGTTGTTTTGACAGGACTTTTCTTTTTATTCGGGGGTATTTTCCTAGCAATTTTATCTTCACTTGTATTATTTCCAATTGTTCCAAAACAGACAGAATATAAAACTGAGACAATAAAAATTTATGACAGATTTCAAGGTTTTATGGCTCGTTGTTGCTCATATGAAGTAGTAGAACCTAAACTATATATTTTTGAAAAACACTTAGGTTACATAAACATTGAAAAGCCTATTGACGTTGACAAGGACGAATTTAATTTTAAAAACAATAAGATTACTTATAAGTACGAATTGAATAATGACGGACAAACAACAACAGCTAGTGACACGACTGAAATACTTGATTTTGAATAGAAGTACTACCGCTAACAGCACCTACAAAAAATTGGCGGTTCAGTGCTCCGCAGACACATTTGTGGTTAATCAAACATTGGTTCTCCGCATCAAGTTTTGTGGTGAAAATCGCCAACTTCTTGTAGCTGCAATCCGTTGTGCGTCAGTTTGGCGAAACGCAGAAAATCTGTAGAAAATATCATATATAAATAATGAAAATAATTTTAACCTTTTTATTGATTATACTTTTTACGGCTTGTTCGGAAAATCAACTGAAATTGGATGAATATGAAAAATATCCAATGAAATTCATTAAAAAGAAAGTAGACTATCCAAATAATGATTTTGAAATTTATATACCTTATCGATGGAATTGGAAAGTAGAAAATTATGAAAGCGTTGACGAAATAATTTTAGGAATCGACGCTGTTTCAAAAGCCGACGAAAAAAATTTTGTTAATGTAATTTCAATTCAAAAATCTTATGGCTTTTCAAATCAAAAGAATATTGAAAATGAATATTCAACTTTACTTAAAATTCAAAAAAATAAGCCAAACTTAAAGCTAATTGAATATGGAAAGACAAAAATATTTAAAAATGTAACATATTTTATTCATTCAAAATCAAATACTGGAAAATATGGCGAAATTGAATTGATAACAATGATTACAAAAAGTAAATCAGACAATAGTTTTTATTATTTAACAGCTTCCGCATCTAGAACAGATAAATTGACGGAGAATATGTCTATAATGGTACAATGTTTAAGAACATTCAAAGAGAAAGAGAAAGAGAAATTAAAAAAATAAAACCGAACGCACAACAGCGGTTTCAAGAAATGGCGAGAAATGTGGTAAATTCACGTTTTTCTTTCGCAAGAAATATTTTCTTAGTGGAAAATATGCGGTTACGAAGTTCGCCACTTCTTGAAGCCGCGAAACGTCAGGCTGTGAAAAAACTCAACTTCTCAGTATTTTTCTAAGAAAATCAGTCTTCCAACCCTCAATAAACACGTTTTAAGATCAGCTGTTTTTTAGGCTGCAATTGATAATCTAGTTTCTAAAGTGGCGATATAATGCTTAAAATACGTCACTTTAAAAACAAAACACATCTTCGCTTTGTAAGGCGACTTCCAGTTTTTCAATTTGGCAATTAATTCCTGAACTCCCAGAATGTTCATCGCACGTTTGATGTTGTAAACCAACATTATCAAACTATGTTCGCCATTTACTTTCTCCAATCCCGTTAAATTCGTATGGTTGTAACCCCATTGTCGCTTAATAGTTCCAAAAATATGTTCATTGATCTCCTGCCTCTTGCGGTACAATTGTGCGTTCGCCTGGTAACGTTCATTATTTTCTGCAACAGCATCGGCATACTGGCTTCTGTCAATTTACTCATTTATTTATATTTTTTTTAATTGTATTCGTGATTCGCTTCGCTTAATTCCCGACCGCCTGTTCTGCTCGTGCAAAGTGATTTTACCGCGCATTCTTTGCAAGCGGGAGTTCGGTATTTTTTAAATTCGTAGCTGTCTCGATCTCGCGTTTTCTTGTGCCACCGTCCTGTCGTTTTTAAAACCTGATTTTCTGGACAAATATAGGTGTCATCTTCTTTATTGTAAATGAATTTGGAAACAAAATAATCTGGCTGTGTGCCATTTTCATTGCTCTTTCCTTGTTCGGGATGTGCAACAATCGTAATAATATTTTCCTCTTTACATTGGGTGAGTTCCCGACCATTGTGATACCCTTTATCGACTAAAGCAGTGAATGTTTCAACGCCCAAATTCTTCTTCGCTTCAATTGCAATTGCACTCAAAGCATTACGGTCATTGCGGTTAATGGTGTGTGTGGAAACAACCAGATTATATTGTGCATCAACAGCTGCCTGAATATTATAACTCACTTCTACCACTTGTCCTTGAACCAGTAAAGCTCTGGAATCTTCATCGGTAGTACTGATCTGAGGTTCGCCACTCGCTTTTAGTTTTTCTTCCAAAAGTTCGTAGCGAAGTTTATTCTTCTTTAACCGCTCTATTTTTTCCTGAATTTTAGTGATGGTTATGCTGTTTTCTTTTTCATCATTTTTTGCCAGTTCATCCAGATATTGCTGCGTTTTCTCTTCAATGTAAGCCAGGTGCTTATCAATTTTCTTCTGATTAAAATTAGCTTTTTTGCTGTTGTGTGCTCTGCTTTTAGTACCGTCAATGGCGATGGTTTCTCCAGCAATTAGATCGGCATCTTTCAAAAAAGAAACGAAAACTTTGAACAGCATTTTTAAGCCCGCAGGATTGTTTTTTCTAAAATCAGAAATGCTGTGGTAATTGGGTACAAGTCCAAATAAAAGCCATTGTAATTCAATATTTCGCACGCACTCTTTTTCAAGTTTCCGGGAACTTCGAAGTCCATTGAGATAACCATACAAATAGATTTTGAGAAACGTTTGCGTATTAAAACTCGGTCGTCCTTCCGTTTTGAGCGTTTGCAGTACAAAACCTAATGCCTTTAAATCGATATTCTCCACAAAAGCATCTACAAATCGAACTGAATTATCTTCAGAAATCGAATCTTCTAAACTCGTAAAAACCATTTGATTGCGGGCGATTCCGGTGATGTGTTGCATTATTAAAGATACGAATTTACTCCCTTATTATTGAAATAAATTCGCTATTTTTGAAAGTAATAAACGGAGGTTTTTTCACAGACTGACGCTACCTACAATTTTAAAGAGATGATCGACAATCAATTTCAAATCAAAGTTTCAAATTTGCATTGGCTTCCAAATACTACAGAAGAAAATGATCTGTGCGCACATGGAAACGTCTTCCTAAAAATTGGAGATGAAATAGTTTGTGATGAAACTAATCTTGAATTTACTGTAAGTGCAACTGCACTCTATCTTTTACGAAGTCTTACTGAAAATTATTCAAAAGATGATTATGGAAGTCAATTTATACCTTGTTGTGGTTTTTTCACTTACTTTGATAAAAACGATCGACCGGTAATTAGCGGTTGTCCCAGTGGAATTGATTGGAAAATTCAACACATAGATGAGAATATTGTCAAACATATTTCTGAAAAAGGGACAGAAGCGACAATTAGTATGGACAATTATCAAAAACAAGTTTTCGAATTCGCTGACAAAGTTGAAAAATTTTATAAGGAGAGTAAACCTAAAATTATTCCTGATGATGATTTTGAAAGAGGTGCATATAATGAAATTTGGGAGGAATGGCGAAATATTAGAAATAGGTAAAAAAAACTGTAGGTAATAACTAAGCTTTCGTTTTGTCTGAAAGACAAGAAATGAAAGCCCGTTGAACCCTTCGGCGGCGCTCAGGATAAACTGCACCTCCGGTAGCTTTTCCTCCAAAGTTGGTCACCTTATGGAGTTATCGATTTTAGAATTTAGGATATTAGAGCAGTTTTTTAGAAGGACTGCTTTTTTTGTGGCGTTTGAAAGCCTTTAGAAGTGGTTTTCTGCGGTTTTTCTTCGCTGCAGAATATAATTTCCCTTACCCACAATGTTTATTTTGCAGACGAGGCATTGAAAACGGCAAGAAAA
The DNA here is from genome assembly GCF_035984805.1 of Chryseobacterium sp. MP_3.2. Taxonomy (NCBI): domain Bacteria; kingdom Pseudomonadati; phylum Bacteroidota; class Flavobacteriia; order Flavobacteriales; family Weeksellaceae; genus Chryseobacterium; species Chryseobacterium sp. MP_3.2. The sequence continues at coordinate 39,870 of NZ_JAXCHW010000012.1, forward strand.
TCCTGAGGTGGGCCACGTTGTCCGAAAAGTGCGATGGTGATTAAGTTTCCTTCCTTGCAACACCGACATTTTTTAAGTAGCGTTTTCGGTTTTACTTCTGTAATCTGGATTTTTAAATCTGATTGTAAATCCTGAAGTTTTCCACGTTTCCAGGAGCTGCTCAAAATCCCGTAATGTCGTATTCTCACAAATCGTCGAGGCAAAATATGAAGACTAAATCTGCGCACAAATTCTATATTCGATAAAGTCATTTCCTTTTTCTGACCTTCTTTGCGATAATCTTTGTACCCAAAACGAACTTCTTTTTCAGTAACCTCTTTGATCCGATGATTACTGATGGCGACTTTGTGGGTATATCTTCCCAAATATTCAATAACAGATTTCGGTCCACCAAAAGGTCTTTTCGCATAAACCACCCAGTTTTTGGTAAAGAGTTGATCTATTAAATCCTGATCTTTAATTCCGGAAACTCTTAATGAAGCCACAAACTTTGCGCGAAAAACTTTGCTCATCGCTTTTACACAGAAGAGATATTTATCGGTTCTCACTTTCTTTTTCCATTTACCATTTTGATCAATTCCACCGCCTGGAACAATGCAATGTAAATGTGGATGAAGACTCAGATTCTGTCCCCAAGTATGCAAAATCGCAATCATTCCCAACTGCATCTGTTCTGTTTTACCAAACTGATTTAAAGTCGCCCAAGCTGCTCCAAATAAGGTTTTGTACAACAATGCCGGTTGAGAGATCGCCAAACCATTCAGCTCCTCGGGTAAAGTAAAAACCACGTGGTAATAACTGCAGGGCAATAATTCCTGCTCGCGTTTCTGGATCCATTCTTCTCTTTTATGACCTTGACATTGTGGGCAATGCCGATTTCTACAGGAATTGTAACTGATGGAAATATTTCCACAACCATCACATGCATCAATATGTCCGCCCAACGCAGAAGTTCTGCACTGCGATAAAGCCCGAAGAGTTTTCTCTTGGTGAACCGTAAAATTCTGAGTCGATAAATTGATTTTGCGAAGGACTTCAGCTACACTTCCGCCTTTACTTCGGGTTTCCATTTTTGCTACACAAAGTAAAAACGGTATCTAAAGGACTGTGGGGTTTTTGGTCAGACAACTGGCAGACATGAAGATATTCCATGGTACTTTCGATCCGCTCATGACCCAGAAGTTTCTGCACCATAATAATGGAAACGCCATCCTCCAATAAATGCGTAGCAAAGCTGTGTCGCAAAGTGTGCGTATGAACAATTTTGGTAATTCCTGCTTTTTTGCTCACCGTTTTGCTCACCCATTGAACGCCTCTTTGGCTGTATCGAGAATCAAAATCTTTAATGTGCGTTGTCGAAGTATCTTTGGGATACGAAGTTGAAGCACTTGTACTGAGCTTTGTCGAAGCACCTGTACTGAACGTTGTCGAAGCACTTGTACTGAGCGTAGTCGAAGTATCAATCTCTTCAATATTTCTATTTTGATTTCCATTAAATAAATATTGAGTCGGATTTTCCACTGAAATAAAGGTTTTCAGTCCCCGGATTAAATGCTCGGATAAAGGGACGTAACGGTCTTTTTGACCTTTACCCTGAACAACGTGCAGCATTTGTCGGTCAAAATCAAGATGATGAAGTTCAATATTCCGAACTTCCATACATCGAAGTCCGCACCCGTAAATCAGACCGATGAGCAGTTTATGTTTCAGCAATTGGGCAGTCTGAAGCATCCGCCAAATTTCCTGCCGACTTAAAATAGTGGGCAGCTTTTTGACTTTTGGAATGGCAGGAAGATGTAGAAAACTATAAGGTAAACCTTCGGCTTTCAGAAGAAACCGCAGTCCATAAACCGTATGTTTAAAATAAGTTTGGGAAGGTGTTTTTGATCGCTGTTGAAGTTCGAAGAGATAATCTTTGACCTGTTCGGGATCCAGTTCGGTGGGTAAAGTTTTAAAGTGCAGCGCCATTGCCGCCACATGCCTAGAATAATTATCAAAGGTTCTGGGACTTTTTCCCTGGATTGAAATATTTCTTTCGAAACGTTGTATCAATTCTGAAAAACCATTAACTTCGCTTGAAGCGCGATTCAAAATTTTGTTCGTCCTTAAATCCTCCGGAGATTTTTTTTTGTAGCCATTTTAGAGATTTTATTTTTGGTTGAATAAAAACAAAGTTAATAAAACAGCCTCAGGAAAAGCTACCGGAGGTTTAGTTCAACAAGATATTTCTATTAGCGGGTCGGAAGTTCCTATCATGAAGATTTTTGCTAATTGTTCAATTTGTTATATTTACAAAGACTTGTTATAAAAGTCCCCGCCAACAAAACACTTAAACCTTTTCTCCTAATTACCTATTTATAAATGAAAAAACGCCTCCTCATTCAATTTCTAGCAATTTTCTTTTTATTGGGGTGTACTTCAAAAAAGAAAATTGTGCAATCAAAATTCTATGAGGAAAATATAAATGTAAATCTCTACGCTTTTGTGGGCGAGAAAATTTCTGTTGAACGATTTGACCCTAATAAAAACAACACGAAGAAAATTAAAGATCCTAATTCCACAGACTCCATTATCATTAAGGAATATGTAATGGATTATGGTTTTAACAGTACGTATAAAATTCTGCAAAATGTGTATAATTCTTTCGAGACGGACACCATTGTCTTTAAAGCGTATGACCATTATGGCAATCCTGCTTTTAAAAATGAAAAATATGTTTTACTCTATGTCTCAAAAAGTGCAAATGAAGGTTACTACCATGTTAAATATCAATTTGATTCCCTAAAGAAGACAAAATTTGGTTTCAAAGGGTACAATGGAAAAAGCATAGAAAGACTTTTTACTGACAAAAAGAATACGGTACTGAAAGAAAGGAAATTATTTGATTAAAAAAATCTTCAAGAAAATTACTGTAGTGATATGACGTAAACATCAATTACTAGATCAGACGTTTATATCAAAAAGATTCTTAGTAGTTGTTCATTCCGGCAAATCAAAAAAAAAGATTTTCAGAAAAATTCCAAAAAAAAATGTCCAGAAAATTCTGAACATTTTTTTTTATTTTTTACCAGCCGCCACCGCCACCACCGCCACCGCCGCCACCAGAAAATCCGCCGCCACCAGATCCGCTGCCGGAACTTGAAGGTTGTGTAGCAGAACTTGCAATGGATTGCGAAAGTGAGGAGTTCAAGGAGTTTGCAAAATTCATGTGCATCAAAGAAGCACCCACAAACCAATTGGATTGGTAAGATTGATTCCCGCCCATCGACGAATTTTTAATCATGTTCTGAAATTTTTCTCCCCAGATTTTATCGACACCCAAAACCATGGCAAAAGGCAACATTTTTTCGAAAACATCGGGTGTCATCGCAGGTGGATTATGAAACTGCAAGGTCTTTTCTTCCGCCGTTCCCAAGTACATTTTAAAACCATCTATTAAGGAAAGCGTTTCCAATTTTTCTGGCGTCGGTTGTTCAATCAGGAACTGATAAAAAACAATTCCAATAGAACCTAGAATTAAGAAACCATAAGATGCGTAAAAATTAATGTTTTCACCCCTTTGTTTATCAAAGGTGAATGCTGCAAAGAACGCGACAATCATCCCGATAGCAAACAATCCATAAACATATCTGATCCAAGGATATTTTGAGAAAGCAAGGGAAAAAACAATTGAAATCACCAAAATAACCACAAAAAGTACAATGCCAATTCCCAAATAGTCTCCATTGAAATTCAGGTGATGACTTAAAAATAAAGCTCCTGCATACAAAGCAAATACAATGAGAACTGGAGCAATGAGCATTTTACCATTGTTCCCTTTTTTCAAAAATGTATCGTGTTGGTATTGCAAACTCGCGGTGAAGTCTGTTACTGCCGCGGCAATTCTGGAGTTGTATTGTCCATCAAAATCCACCGTTTTGGTTTCGCCTGGGAAAAACTGGTTCATCAGATTAATTTCCTCTTTCGCCAAAGTTTGATCGGGCTCTTTAATTTTTTCTAATTGATATTCTTTGCCCCCAAAGATTCCCAGAATACGTTTGTCGTTCTCAATAATTTTTAAGAAACCTTTCACCGCTAAATTCACAATCGCACTCGTAATCATGGTTCCCGAATAGTATCCTTTTTCCAGATAGCCTATGGAAGCTGGAGAAAGATTTTGGGGCGCATTAAACTGTGGATACACAATAGGTTTCTGTGGGTCGATGCCGTATTTCTGCCATGTGGAAAAATAGTAAAAACCTAAGAATATTGTCGCTAAAATAAGTAGAATAGCAATTCCATATTTTTCTAAAAATCCAGGTGGAGGTGGCGGTGTAAATATTCCTTTAGCAAAACCTAGCGCAATGGTTAAACCTTCATTTTCCTGCAATTTTTCCGCGGACCATTCTACTTTATTAGAACTGATTTTATTTTCCTTACAGTTAGGATTAGATGTTCCATAAGCTCCCGTGTAGCAATAAGTTTGTTTGATTTCTGCAACTTCAGGCAAAGTGACTGTTGCTGAAATTTGATCCACGCTAAGGTCCCACAGATTTCCATTCACATTCCAATAAAATTCATCGTAGTCCGTGAAAAATCCTATTTGATCTTTTGTTTTGTACTTTAATTCGTACTCGTAAATTCCAGGAGAAAGAATGATGTTTTTATTTCCAAAGTAAATTCCCAAATCAGAAGAAGTGTTTTTTGTATGGTAATTTTCTTTTTCCCCATTCTTCATTGCAGAAACAATGTCATATTTAATTCTGACCTTCTTATCATTTATGTTTCGAGAAAGTGGGAGAGACCGAAAAATTCCGCGTTTTATTATTTCTCCACTTGCATATACTTTGATTTTCTCCGTCACGGTAACTTCTGCCTCTTTAGAAATTTCTATGTCTGAATGGAAAGATAAGATATGCTCATAATCAGAAACCGCAGCAGTATCATTGCCAACGTCTTGCGCGTTTCCAAGGCCGAAAATCAGCAGGAAAAATAGAAAAATAAACCTTTTCATTTTTTAGAATTTGATAGAAGGAACAGCGCGTTCAGCTACGTTTTCTAATTCAAAAAATACGGATTTGGTAAATTTAAAGATGTTTGCGATAATGTTACTTGGGAAGGTTTCTACCAGAATATTATTCTCGCGAACGGTTCCATTGTAATATCTTCTTGATTTCTCAATATCACCTTCCAAATTGGTTAATTCACCTTGAAGTTGAAGGAAATTAGTATTTGCTTTTAAATCTGGATATTGCTCCGCCACGGCATTTAGATTCATCATGGCTTGATTTAAATTTTTTTCTGCGGCTTCTTTCGCTTGAATTCCATCTGCGTTTACGGCTGCATTTCTAGCTCTGGTTACGCTTTCAAATGTCTCTCTTTCATGAGATGCGTATCCTTTTACTGTCTCTACCAAATTAGGAATTAAGTCATGACGCTTTTTTAGCATGACATCAATACTGCTCCATGCTTCTTCAACCATGGTGCGTAATTTCACCAATCTGTTATAAATCGAAACGCCATAGAGTAAAAAAATGACGATGAGCACAACAATAATTAAAATAGTAATCATAATAATAGTTTTTTAGGTTTTGTAATTTAAAATCTTCTACCAATGGGTCAGAAAATCTAGGCAGAAGTTACAATTATTGTGGCAAATAGTAAATGGGCTGAAAAAAGCTATCTTTGCAAAAAATTTTTGGGCTCGAAAAGTTCGAGTAACCCATTAATAATGTCATTATTAAACAAAATTTTATGTCGAATATCGTCGCCATAGTCGGTCGCCCTAATGTAGGGAAATCCACCCTTTTTAATCGTTTTCTAGAAAGAAGAGAAGCCATTGTAGATTCTACAGCTGGAGTAACCAGAGACCGTCATTACGGGAAATCAGACTGGAACGGAGTAGAATTTACCGTAATTGATACAGGTGGTTATGAAGTAGATAATGAAGATGCATTTCAAGGAGAAATTATCAAGCAGGTTGAATTAGCCGTTGATGAAGCCACTTCAATTATCTTCATGCTGAATGTTGCTGAAGGTTTAACAGATACAGATATCGAGATTCATGAAATGTTACGCCGGTCTAATAAAATGGTCTACATTGTAGTGAACAAAGCCGATTCTGCGAAAGAAGAGCTTGCTGCAACAGAATTCTATCAGTTGGGAATTTCAAAATATTACACCATGTCTTCTGCCACAGGTTCCGGAACCGGGGAGTTGTTGGATGATATCGTCAAGGATTTCCCTACAACCGAATACAAAGATCCTTTCGAAGGTTTACCCAAAATTACCATTGCTGGGAGACCAAATGTGGGCAAATCTACCTTAACCAACGCCCTTTTAGACAAGGAACAAAATATTGTAACGGATGTTGCGGGAACAACGCGTGATTCTATTCAGACTTTATACAATAAATTCGGACATGAATTTGTTCTGGTGGACACCGCGGGGATGCGCAGAAAAGCGAAAGTAAAAGAAGATTTAGAATTTTACTCTGTTATGCGTTCTGTACGCTCAATTGAATATTCAGATGTTGTGATTATCATGGTAGATGCTACTTTAGGGTGGGAATCACAGGATATGAACATTTTCGGATTGGCGCAGAAAAACAGAAAAGGGATTGTAATCGTTGTCAACAAATGGGATTTGGTGGAAAAAGAAACAAATTCCACGCGTGATTTCGAAAATATTATAAAAGATAAAATAGGACAGTTCACAGATATTCCCATCTTATTTATTTCTGCACTTACGAAACAAAGAATTCTAAAAGCCGTTGAAATGGCTATGATTGTCTTTGAAGAAAGAAAGAAAAAAATCAAAACTTCGAAGCTGAATGAGATTATGTTACCGGTTTTTGAAGGAACGCCGCCGCCAGCAAACAAAGGAAAATTTGTGAAAATTAAATACTGCGTGCAGTTGCCGACGCCAAGTCCACAATTTGTATTCTTTTGTAATTTGCCACAGTACGTGAAAGAACCTTATAAAAGATTTACAGAAAATCAGCTCCGCAAGCATTTCGGATTTACTGGAGTTCCTATTGAAATTTATTTCCGTCAAAAATAAGTTGGTTTGATGATGTGGTAATTTGTTAATGTGATGATTTAATTATTGTTAAACAAAATACAGATGGAAAAGCGAAATGAAATTTTAGAATTAAGCATTCAGTTTGCGCTTGATATTATAGAATTTAGTGAGATTCTTGAGAGCAAAAGAAAATTCGTCATTGCCAATCAATTATTGAAATGTGCAACTTCTATTGGAGCTAATGTTTTTGAATCCCAAAGTGCAGAAAGCAGAGCAGATTTTATACATAAATTGAAGATTGCAGATAAAGAAGCAAAAGAATCACAATATTGGCTTTTGCTTTGTGAGAAATCACCGAGCTATCCTTTCAACGAAGATTTAAAAGTTAAACTGCGTAGTATACAGAAAATATTGTCAAAAATAATATCAACTTCAAAAAAAGGGGTGATTTAAAATCGCCACATCATCACATCATCAAATCCTCACATCAATATTATGATTACCGTTTTATCTGATCAATTCTCCCTCATCAATACTTGGATCAATGAACTTCGAAATGTTGAGGTTCAACAGGATCGCCTTCGCTTTCGCAGAAATATGGAGCGTATTGGAGAAATCGCTGCCTTTGAAATTAGCAAAGATTTGGAAACCAAAGAAGTGGAAATCACCACGCCTTTGGATCAAATTAAAGTGAAAGAAATTGCGGTTCAACCTGTAATTACCACAATTTTAAGAGCTGGAGTTCCACTGTTTCAGGGGATTTTAAATTATTTGGACAAAGCAGATTGTGGTTTTGTTGCCGCTTATCGCAAACACGATGCAAACGATTATTTTTCCATCAAACAGGATTATTTAACCTGTCCCAGTATTGATGGAAGACCTTTAATAGTCGCAGATCCCATGTTAGCAACGGGAGCAAGTCTAATTGAAGCCATCAAAGATCTACTGAATCACGGAAAGCCAACGCAACTTCACATCGTTGCGGCAATCGCTTCTCAACAGGGAGTGGATACGATTCAAAAAGCCTATCCAGAAGCGAAAATCTGGGTCGGTGTGATTGACGAAAACCTAACTTCCAAAGGCTACATCACACCAGGATTAGGCGATGCGGGAGATTTAAGCTACGGAGAAAAGTTACAGCGATAGAATCAATCGTCCACCGCAATAATTAAAACCGAAACTTTATTATCTGGGTTTTTTAAGATTTCCCATGCCACAGAACTCATCGTATTTCCTGTGGTGAAGACATCGTCTATCAACAAAATATGTTGGCCAGAAATATTTTTGGTGACGGTAAATAGATGTTCTGTGGAGGAACGCTCTTCTTTGTTTTTCTTAGCTTGCGCTTTTTTGTAAAAATTTCTCTTAATAAGTTCGTGATCGCAGGGAATTTTGAGATTTTCGCTTAAAATATTCGCAAAAAGATGAAGTTGATTATAACCTCGCTCTTTTAATTTTTTGGGATGAAGTGGTACTGTTACGAATAAATCGGGCGGAGAATCTCCAAAATCGATTCTGTCTAAAACCCAATTTGCCAATATTTTCCCCACTTTTTCCCGATTCGAATATTTCAGCTGATGTACAATTTTGCGACTTAAATTTTCTTCTGCAAATTGCATTAAAGCAAACGCATTTTCAATCGGAAATAATACTTTGCATCTCTCTTTTAGCACATTTTCTTCCCCGAAAAAATGATGCGTAAAGTCAATTTGGTCGTAGCATAAAACGCAAACTAATTCCTGGCCGCCAATAATTCGGTTGCAGTGCAGACAGCGATTGGGAAAGAGCAAATCTAAAATCATCTTTTGACCAATATATCATGAAGAATAAAGATAAAAATATTTCAATTACCGATTCTCACAAAATTTTGTAAGCTCAAAATTTTCAAATCAGATCTTTTCTTATTTTCTCAATGCTTTTTTTCATGTCACTGTTGAACATTTCTTTTTCCAAGCGAATCGGCGGTGCTTGTCGGACTTCACAATTCAAAATGCTGCAAGTTTCGCACGTTACTCCTACATTGATGGTTTTAATATCGTCGCTTTTTGCAAATTTTATTTTCTTAAGTGTTGCTGTGTTGAGCAAAATCCCGAGACAGTAACTTCTGTTGGTTCCATCGGAAAAAGGATTTTTTTGGGAAGTAGAAATCACCAAATAAGATAAACCTGTGTCTTTGTAATGAGAAATTTGTGCATCTGTTACGGTTTCATTTTCTTTTAAACTAATGAGGTTTTTTATGGCGATCCATCTTCTGCAATAATGTTCGCTGGTAGAATTTGCGTGCGGCGCTTGTTGTTGATTCAGGTGTAATTCCTTAATAATCTGTATTTTATCTGTATTTTTCTTTTTGGTAAAACAGAGGTAGAAAAGATCTTTAATGCCTGATTCCTGTGGTAAAATATTCGTTAAACGGTAATAAAAAGTTTCTGGAGAATTGGTAAATTCTTGGATGAGGTTTTCAAAAAGTGACGGATCCCAAAAAGGATTTTGGAAAAACTGATTCACTTTCAAAGCCAGAATTTCTTCCCTAATGAGAAGACAACCTGCGAAATACGAAGCGTAATAATTATTTAAAAGTTCTTCAAAATTGGTAAAATCTAACCAGGAATACGTATTTGGTCGTGGATTTAAATTCAAAATATTAAAACCCATTTCTTTTGCAAAAATGAAGGTTTTTTGGTCTTCATCAAGAAGTTCATTGAGTAAAAGCAACTTTTTTTCTGGAATATAAAGGGAGCGTAATTTTCCCGAAGCTCCATATAGTTCCAAGTTAAGGGACTGTATTTCGTAATTGAATTGCTCTTTTAAAATGAGTTCAAATTCCTTAGAATGAGGTTTGGTGGAAAGGTTGTTCTCCAGAATATAATTTTGCGCTTTCGCTTCTATTTCTGGAAAATAATTGTCATGCAATTCCTGGAAACTCCGCATCACCGCAAAATAAAAACGCTCTTTGCTCAGATTATAATTCTTGGAAATTTTGATAATAGTTGTGATGAAGGCCGTGACTTTCTTGGGAGCATCGCTTATAATACTGATCAAATTGTTTTTATTGATCCCAAAAAGATCCAGGGGAATTTCTTTGAAAAAATCAGATTGCAAAATCTCTGTGATGGGAGCTAAACTTTTATCCAGTTTTGTGGAAACCAAATCGTCATAAGTGCAGTTTAAGGCTTCTGCAAGTTGGGCTATTTTATCATGTTTTGGGTATTTCTTCCCGTTTTCAATCTCATTTAAATAGGATTTAGAAACACCCGTTTCATTCGCAAGATCCTGCAGAGAATAGCTTTTTTTCTGGCGAAACTGCTTCATTTTCAAGCCGAAAACCGTTTTTATAAAATCGCTGTCGTTTGCCATTGCTGATTCTTTAATTTATAATATTTCTAAATAGATTGGAACTTCCCATGGATACAAAGATAAATAAAAAATGAGCGATTATTCGCATAATTATTTTTCCTGATATATAGCGAACGTTCGCTATTAGTGAATATTTTTATCTATGTTTGCAATATCAAATTATTAAAAAGCATACAAATGGAAACGGCAACTCAATTTCAGATTATTCCAAAAGAACAATTTAGCGATGTTTTCACTCCAGAATTAATGGGTTTCCTCACGGAACTTCATGTGAAATTTAATAATGATAGAATTACACTTCTCCATTCCCGCAAGATGAAACAAGTGGAATTTGATCACCGTCAATTTCCAAAATTTTTGGCCGAAACTGAAGAAGTCAGAAATGGCAACTGGGTTTGTAATCCTTTGCCTAAAGATTTATTGGATCGTCGTGTAGAAATTACGGGTCCAGTGGAACGCAAAATGGTCATCAATGCGTTAAATTCTGGCGCTTCTACTTTTATGGCAGATTTTGAAGACAGCAATTCGCCAACTTGGGCAAATTGTATGAACGGGCAAATAAATCTTTCCGACGCCGTCAACAAAACCATCAGTTTTGAAAATGAAGAAGGGAAAAAATATGAATTGGGCGAAAATCTAGCAACCCTTTTAGTTCGTCCGAGAGGTTTGCATTTGGCAGAAAAAGACATTGAAATTAACGGTGAAAAAGCGGCTGCCTCTCTAATTGACTTTGGTATTTACTTTTTTAGAAATGCCAAAAAATTAATTAAAAATGGAAGTGGACCTTATTTTTATTTGCCAAAATTAGAGCATTATCATGAAGCAAAATGGTGGAATGATGTTTTTGTATTTTCTCAAAATCATCTTGGAATTCCTCAGGGAACCATTAAAGCCACCGTTCTTATTGAAACGATTACGGCCGCTTTTCAACTCGATGAAATTTTATATGAATTAAAAGAACACAGCGCCGGATTGAATTGCGGACGTTGGGATTATATTTTCTCCTACATTAAAAAATTCAGAAATCTTCCCGAATTTTTAGTTCCAGACCGAGATCAGGTAACGATGACTTCTCCTTTTATGAGTGCGTATTCGAAAAGAGTCATTCAGGTTTGTCATAAAAGAAATGTCCATGCAATGGGTGGAATGGCGGCGCAAATTCCCATTAAAAATAACGAAGCAGAAAATGAAATTGCTTATGCTAAAGTTCGTGCCGACAAAGAACGGGAAGTGAAAAACGGTCACGATGGAACTTGGGTTGCACATCCAGGACTGGTTTCTGTAGCAAAAAAAATCTTCGATGAATTCATGCCGACTCCAAATCAAATTGATAAAAAATTCAAAGAATATCAAATTTCAGAGGAAAATCTGCTCGAAATTCCAACAGGAACCATCACCGAAAATGGCGTGAGAAAAAATATCAACGTTGGAATTCTTTACCTGGAATCCTGGTTAATGGGAATTGGCGCCGCAGCTTTATACAATTTAATGGAAGACGCTGCAACCGCAGAAATCTCCAGAACGCAAATTTGGCAATGGCTGAAAAATGAAGCAAAATTAGAAGACGGAAGAACTTTGATGCCCGAAATGGTTTTGCATTGGCAAGAAGAAGAACTGGAAAAAATCAGAAATTATGTCGGCGAAGAACGTTTTAAAAATGGAAAATTTCAGTTGGCCACAGAACTTTTCGATGATCTAATCCTCAATGATAATTTTGAAGAATTCCTGACTTTAGAAGCGTACCACTTTATATAAGAGCAAAGGTAAAAGAGCCGAGAAGCGTGAATGGTGAATGGTGAATTTTTTAAAGTGTTTTTCATTTAGAAAAAATGTAACCGCAAAAGTCACAAACGGGTTTATGGGGAAGTAAATCAAAAGTGCAAAAAAACATTGTGAAATTTTCCCTTTGCATATTGGAACTTCTCTGTGATTTTAATTTTAGAAGAATAATAGTTAAAAAATCTTTGCGTCCCTTGCGTTAACAGTATTCCACATAAAAAACAACAAACCAAAAACAAAATCGATATGAAAAAGCAGGAACAGATCCAGCAACTGGAAAAAGAATGGTTAGAAAGCCCAAGATGGAATGGCATCAAAAGACCCTATTCCGCTGAAAAAGTGTTGAAACTTCGGGGTACTTATAAACTCGATTACACCATCGCCAAATTAATGTCCGAGAAATTATGGCATAAATTAAATACCCAGGATTTTGTGGCAGGTTTGGGAGCTCTCACCGGAAACCAAGCTGTACAGGAAGTTGACGCGGGTTTAGAAGCGATCTATCTTTCCGGATGGCAAGTTGCAGCCGATGCCAATTTGAGCGGCGAAATGTATCCTGACCAAAGTCTGTATCCGGCGAATTCCGTTCCTTCCGTGGTGAAAAGAATCAACAATGCTTTGTTGCGCGCTGATCAAATTCAAACCGTAAATGAAGTCGATGAAGTAAATCGCAGAAATTATTTAGTTCCCATCGTTGCAGATGCAGAAGCAGGTTTCGGTGGAAATTTAAATGCTTTTGAACTCATGAAACAAATGATAGAAGCCGGTGCAGCCGGAGTTCATTTCGAAGATCAATTATCTTCCGCAAAAAAATGTGGACATTTAGGTGGGAAAGTTTTAGTTCCAACGCAAGAAGCCATCAATAAATTAGTTGCGGCACGTTTAGCAGCGGATGTTTGTGGCGTTCCAACCGTTTTGGTGGCAAGAACAGATGCAGATGCCGCAGATTTATTAACTTCAGATATCGACGAAAGAGATCATAAATTTGTGACGGGAAAAAGAACTTCCGAAGGATTTTACCAGGTTAAAAATGGAGTAGAGCAGGGAATCGACAGAGGTTTGGCTTATGCACCTTACGCCGATCTAATCTGGATGGAAACTTCCAATCCGGATTTGGATTACGCAAGAAAATTCGCAGAAGGAATCCACGCAAAATTCCCTGGAAAAATGCTGGCTTACAACTGTTCCCCTTCTTTCAACTGGGCAGCAAAATTATCCGTTCCGGAAATGGAAACCTTCCGCGAAGAATTGGCCGCGATGGGATACAAATTCCAGTTCATCACTTTAGCCGGTTTCCACGCTTTAAATACTTCCATGTTCGAGCTGGCTTTAGCTTACAAAAAACGCGGAATGGCTGGTTACAGCGAACTTCAGGAAAGAGAATTTGCTTTACAGAAAGAAGGCTTCCGTGCAGTGAAACACCAAAATTTCGTCGGAACATCTTATTTCGATGAGGTTCAAACCCTAGTAACTGCGGGATTATCTTCCACGATTGCTTTGGCGGGTTCTACAGAAGCAGAACAGTTTCATTGATCAATAAATTCCGTATTTTTTTAATTGTTAAGAAGTCCTTTCCATTTTTGGGGAGGATTTTTTTTGGGCGTGTCTTTCGCCGCCGCATTTCCCTTCGCAAAAGACCGCGCTTTCCGTTCTAATCTTTTTTCAGCCTTTGCTTTTCTCTGCCAAAAAAAGGATTTCCACTGCAATCGCTCACGCAAGAATTTGCAAACTTACCTAACTTGAAAAATAAAGAAATCTTTATCGCCCTTTGCTAAGCGAAGGCCTTTGCGCTCGTAATTTTATAAAGTATGAAGTGATTATCTTTGCGTCTTTGCGTTAAAATGCATTTTCATTATCCATTAAAAAAGTTGAAACTTTCTTTATCTTTGCCGCATGATACGCATCACCAAGATTTTTACTTTCGAAACCGCTCACGTTCTCTACAATTACGATGGCAAATGCAAAAATATGCACGGACATTCCTACAAATTATTTGTCACCGTAAAAGGAAATCCAATCAATGATTTAGACCATCCGAAAAATGGAATGGTAATCGATTTTGGCGACATTAAAAAAATCGTAAAATCAGAAATCATCGATGTTTGGGATCATGCGGTGATGTTGAACGGACTTTCTCCCCACAAACAACTCGGCGAAGATTTGGAAGAAAAAGGGCATAAAGTGATTTACTGTGATTACCAACCCACTTGCGAAAATATGCTGTACGACATTGCACATAAAATAAAAAGTCAACTTCCAGAAACGGTAACTTTAGCCTATCTAAAACTTCACGAAACTGAAAATTCTTATGGAGAATGGTTTGCAGAAGACCAGGATTAATGTGATAATTCGATGATTTGAAAATGTGCTAATTCTTGTAATTTGCAAATAATATGAAGATTTACTTAGAACCAAATAAAAAAATTTACTTCGCTTCCGATCAGCATTTTGGTGCACCCACGCCGAAAGAAAGTAAAGTTCGGGAGGAAAAATTTATCCGTTGGCTGGACGAAATAAAAGCTGATGCGCAGGTTTTATTTTTAATGGGCGATCTGTTTGATTTCTGGCATGAATGGAATCATGTGATTCCGAAAGGATATGTTCGTGTTCTGGGCAAATTGGCAGAACTCAAAGATTCTGGGATTGAACTTTTTATGTTCGTGGGAAATCATGATCTCTGGATGAAAAATTATTTTGAGGATGAAATCGGATGCAAAGTTTTTTTTGATAAACAGTATTTTGAGATCAATGGAAAGAACTTTCTTCTTGCTCACGGCGATGGTTTAGGTCCCGGAGACAAAGGCTATAAAAGAATGAAAAAACTCTTCACGAATCCTTTTGCACAGTGGGCTTTCAAATGGTTACATCCTGATATCGCAATGAAAATGGCTATTTATTTTTCTACTAAAAATAAGATGATTTCTGGAGAAGAAGACAAAGCTTTTTTAGGCGAAGACAAAGAATTTCTCATCATCTATTCCAAAGAAAAATTAAAGACTGAACAAATAGATTATTTCATTTACGGTCATCGACATTTGCCAATGGTTTTGGATTTAGAAAATGGGAAAGCCTCTTACATCAACCTTGGTGACTGGATATCTTATTTTACGTACGGGGAATTTAGCACTGAATTTGAATTGAAAACTTTTGTTCATTAAAATTTACATCTCTACTTTAAATGAACGATATTTTTAATCTTAAAACCGAAGAAGAATTTCAACAGAACTGTCTGGAAACCTTTAGATTCCAATATGGAAACGTGGAAGTTTACAGAAAGTTTGTGGATTATCTGAACATTGATGCAACCCAAATTCAGGAAGTGGAAAAAATTCCTTTTCTGCCGATTGAAATGTTCAAAAATCATACGATTTTAGACCAAAATAAATCAACTGCACTTTTTTTTCAAAGTTCCGGAACCACGCAGATGAATCTTTCTAAGCACTGGATCTGCGATGAAAAGCTTTATCAGGAAAGTATTCAGAAAAGTTTTGAGCAATTTATCGGCAAACCGGAAGAATATATTTTCCTCGGTTTGTTGCCCAGTTATTTGGAAAAGCAAAATTCCTCCTTAATATATATGGTAGATTTTCTCATGAAAAAGTCTGGGAAACCAGAGAACGGATATTTCCTTTATAATCACGAAGAACTTTTAGATTTATTACAAGAACTTTCAGCGGAAAATAAAAAAGTTATTTTATTCGGAGTTTCCTTTGCACTTTTAGATTTTCTAGATTTTGCGAAAACAAATCATCACCTCATCGAATCATCAAATCAACTAATCATCATCGAAACGGGCGGAATGAAAGGCAGAAAAGAGGAAATGACCAAAGATGAACTCTTGAAAATTTTCCACAAAGGTTTCGGAACAGAAAAGATTTACTCCGAATATTCTATGACCGAATTGCTTTCTCAGGCGTATTCTTTAGGTCAAAACATTTACGAAAGTCCGAACTGGATGCGGATTCTCATCAGAAATACAGAAGATCCTTTTTCTTATGTGGAAGATGGAAGAAATGGTGCGATCAACATCATCGACTTAGCGAATCGTCATTCTTGCAGTTTTATTGCGACGCAGGATTTGGGCAGAATCCTTATGGATTCTGAGATTCCTCACTGCGTTCGGAATGACAAAGAGGTGGAAAAGATTTCTCACTCCGTTCGGAATGACAAAAAAGTTTTGTCCAATCAATTTCAGGTTTTAGGGAGGATTGATCATTCCGATATTCGCGGGTGCAGTTTACTGGTTTCTTAATTTAAAAATCTAATGCTAAAAGTAGAAGAACTTACCTATAATTATATCGCTCAATATTGTGATTTTGAGAAGGATCTGGTCTTGACGAATCATTTTCATTCGGATTGGGAAGCTGATATTTTGATTATTAATGAAGATGGACTCAGTCACGAAATTGAAATTAAATTCTCCAAAGCGGATTTTAAAAACGATTTCAAAAAGCAATATCAAAATCAAAAAACCAAAGAGAAATTCTTAAAACATGATAAAATTTCATGTGGCGATTATCCTTGTAACCGTTTCAGTTTTTTGTTGCCACAAGGAATGGTCGAAGCGGACACGATTCCGGAACATTGTGGGATTATTGAATTTTATCATAATCCTGATTCCTGGGAAACGACCTTCACGGTCATCAGAAAACCTTCAATTGTTCACACTGATTCATTTTGGAAATTTTTCGATAAAAATTTGATGCTGAAAATGATGGCAAGAAATCTATTTTATAAAAAATTAGAAGCAAAAGGGAAACTGGAGGAACTCATTTTGCCCCCGAAATTTATTACTAAAAAATAACCTTTTCTCTAATTGATCACCGACTAGCAATTTTTCAAAATTGTTATCTTTACGGAAATATCAACTCATGAACTTGAATAAAATAAAAATCATTCTTTGGTCTGTCGGGATTTTAATGGTCGTTTTCTTAGGATTTTTTCTTTATCAAATGACGCAGAGCGAATCCATCAACTCGATGATGACGATTTTAATGTTGCTTCTGGGATTGATCTTAGGTGGAGTTATTGCGTTTTTAGCCTCAAAGAAATTGGCTTCGGAACCTGCAGTAATTACAGAAAGTTCTCATACGATTGCAGAAAGTATGCGCAAAGTTTTTAAAGTAGTCGCCGCGGAAGGTCATTTCAATGAAATTTACAACTACGAAGAAACTACGAAGCTCCTTAAATTTATTCCTTCTACTAAAAAAGCCTTAGTCATTATTCAAGCCAAAGTTTTAATTGGTTACGATTTCGAAAAATTTAAATGGGAAGTTGATGAGCTAAACCGAAAAGTAAAACTCCTCAGTTTTCCAGCACCAGAAATTCTTTCTACGGAAACAGATTACAAGTATTATAATATTGAGGAGCAATTCTTTAATCTTTTCAGCAAAGATGATTTGGCCAAAATCCAGAAAAACGGAAAGCAACAGGTGATAGAAGCGGCTAAAAAATCTCATCTTCCCGAAGTTGCAGCAGAACAGATGCAAATGCTTTTAACCGAACTTTTAAATGGTAAAAATTTCGAGTTAGATAATCCTTCTAAAATTAGCGACAGTAAAAATCTGATCAATTACAGTCCGATGGATGCGCCATCTGCTTTTTCAAGACCATAATCACCCCTCACATTTTGTTTAAAGATGTGAAATATCACGACCTAAGCCTTGAAAAATTTTTGAGGTGTATGGTGATTCTTTAATATCTTTTGTTATTTTTACCACCTAAATTTTATATATGATGAAATATTTTTATACCTTTTTATTGGCTGTGCTAATGCCGTACTTCGCTGTAGCACAACAGACTATAACCTATTCTGTGAGTCCGCCAACCTTTGATGAAACAGAAGCAATTACCATTACTTTTAATGTAAATGAGGCAGCGTTCGGCGTTGCAACTTCTCACAGTCTTTATTTATGGGCTTGGTCCATAGACAGTGCAAATATTCAACAAGATAGTCCATCTAATGGTGCTTGGACGGCATCTAGTCCTGTGAATAAATTGACCTATGTTTCCAGTTCGGCAGGTATTGGAACATATACGTACACCATGAATACAGTGAAAACGTATTACGGTAGAACCAATCCTTTGACGAAAATCGGAATGTTGGTGAAAACTGTAAATGGATCCGCACAGTCACAAGATATTTTATTGAATGTAGGTAAGTTTCAGTTCAATCTGACTAATCCTCTTGCAGGAAGTATTAATGTGGTTAATTCTGGAACCGTAATCAATATTACAGGAACGTCTTCTTTAGCAGCTAATTACCAAGTGAAACAAAATGGCGTAGTTGTCTATAACAGTACAACTGCTTCTACTGCTTTAAACTATGCTTATACCGTAACACAAGACGCAAACATAGAAGTTTTGGCTACAGATCCTGCAGGAACCAGCACCGTAACGAAAAGTTTTACCGTTTCTGTAGCAATTCCTGTTGAGCAAGCTGCAATTCCAGCTTATATGAAACAAGGAATTTCTTATGATCCAGCAGATCCTACCAAAGTGGGACTTGCTTTATTTGCACCTTTGAAACCTTTTGTTCATGTGATCGGAAGTTTTAATAACTGGACTGTGAGTGCAAATTATTTAATGAAAAAAGACACCACGAATCCTAATTTATATTGGTTAGAAATCACGGGTTTAACACCGGGGCAAGTTTATACGTTCCAATATAGAACGGCAGACGGAATTAAGGTTGCAGATCCTTATTCTCCATTGGTTCTTTCCCCTTATGATGATCAATATATTAATCAGAACGCCTTGGTTTATCCAAATCTTCCAGTCTATCCGGCAGGTCAGAACTTTGAAGTTTCAGTGATTCAGACTGCAAAAGCAGCTTATCCGTGGGTTGTTACTAATTTCACGAAACCTGCGAAGGAAAATTTAATTATCTATGAATTGTTGGTGAGAGATTTCACGGCAGAAAAAACTTGGCAATCTGTTATCGATAAGATTTCTTATTTAAAATCATTGAATATTAACGCCATCGAGTTAATGCCCGTTATGGAATTTGATGGTAACAATTCTTGGGGTTACAACACCGCTTTCCACTATGCTTTAGACAAAGCGTACGGAACGCCAGAGAAATTTAAAGAATTTGTAGATGTTTGTCACCAGAATGGAATCGCGGTCATTTTAGATATCGCTTTAAACCACGCGACAGGGAGAAATCCATTAGAAAGAATGTGGATGGTAGATCCAGATGGAGATGGTTTCGGTGATCCAGCGGCAAATAATCCTTTCTTTAACCAAATTGCACGTCACTCTTATAGTGTTTTCAATGATTTCAATCATTCTAAAGCCGAAACTAAATATTATGTAAACCGTGTCTTAGAACAATGGATTAAGGAATATAAAGTAGATGGATTCCGTTGGGATTTAACCAAAGGGTTCACGCAAAATTGTACAGCAGGAGATGATGGCTGTACCAATGCATATCAGCAAGATCGAGTAACAACTTTAAGAGGTTACGCCGATAATCAATGGAGTTATGATCCTACTTCTTATGTTATTTTTGAGCATTTAGGAACTGATTCCGAAGAAGCACAATGGGCAAACTACAAAGTAAGTGAAGGAAAAGGTGTAATGATGTGGGACAAACAAACTGGTCCATATAATCAAAACACCATGGGTTACGCAACAGGAAGTAATTTTAACCGCGTTAATTTCTCGGCACATGGTTTCTCGGAAAGACGTGCTGCAAGTTATGGAGAGAGTCATGATGAGGAAAGAATTATGTACAAGAATTTAGTTTCTGGAGCATCTACGACGGGTTATAATGTAAAAGATTTAAATACTGCCTTAGAAAGACAAAAAGCCTATGGTGCCGTATTTTTAACGGTTCCAGGTCCGAAAATGATTTGGCAGTTCGCAGAATTAGGATTTGATAAAAGTATTTTCACGTGTGAAAATGGAGTGGTAAATACACCAGATGATTCACTTGCGGGAGATTGTAAATTGGATCCCAAACAATCTGCATTCGGGTTAAGTTATGATACCAATGCTGCCAGAAATTCAGTTAAAGAAACATGGGCAAAGATATTAGAACTACGTTTATCCAATGATGTTTTCAATACCAAAACCTTTGTGGTAGAATCTGGAAATCTAATGCCGAGAATTTTTGTGTACAATAACACCACTTCAAGTGCCTTGAAAAATGTGGTTATTCTTGCGAATTTCACCTTGACTTCTCAGAACATTGTTCCAAGTTTTCCTTACACAGGAAACTGGGTTAATTTAATGGACAACACATCATTCCCTGTTGGAAGCACTACGGCTCCAATTACCATTGAACCCGGTGGATTTAGAATCTTCGGAAATGCTTCTGCTTTAGCTACTGATGAAATTAGTGGAAATAAAAACACCGTTTCTTTGGTATTAACCGAAAATCCTGTAGCGAATGGAACTGCAAACCTTCGATATGCGAATGCTAAAAATGGTCAAATCGCAATCTATGATATGACCGGAAAATTAGTAAAAGAAGTGCGAGCTTCTAAAGCAAACGGTGATGAAGCAGTAAACATCAATGGATTGAAATCTGGTGTTTATTTTATCCAATTAAAATCGGACAGTGGAGTAGCTGCTGCGAAAATGATAGTGAAATAAATCCTTAACAAACCATAAAAAGCGGTTCTCCAATTAGGGGAACCGCTTTTTTTTTTGTGATAAAACTAAGGTTGACTTCTGTGCCGACTCTAATAATAATTTCTGTGGAGGTTTTTTTTGGTAAATATGATTTAGTAATGAAAATCTTTCGGGCTGTGTTTGATGTAATCTTTTAAAACTTTCATTTGCTGCATGCTCCCGATATTCACCAGCTTTTCATAGCGGTCTGGACTCGTTAAATAGATTTTTTGAAAGACATGATTTGCTTTTACAATGGCCTTTGGAAAATAAGAAAAGGCTTTTGAAGGCTTTGCAATCTGTAAACGTTTTATAATTTCTTGATCCAGCAAAAACCAATTGGTACTTTGATGGAGATTATGCAACATTTTTCGCTGAAAATTATATTTGTAAATGGTGTTTTCTAAATTTTCTTCTAATAATGAAGCTGCTAATTGCACGGAGTCCGCATCACCTTCATCCTGAATGGTGGTCCACCAATAGAATTGTTCTACGGCTTCTTGCCGATTATTGGCAAGATATTCCGCTGGAATTCCTAAGAGATAACCAATGTATTTCCAAAGGTGAAAAACACCTTCTTCTTCCTGCTCAGAAATTTTAATTCCCAATCGTTTTATTCCTTGTAAAAAAATAAGTGAAAATCCAAGATTGGTCGCAATCATATCCCAAGAATTGATGGGTTCGCCCCATTTTTGATAATCCCAATCTTTGGCTTTTTCTTTAATTTTTAAACGTGCATAAGAATGCATTAATCTGGTGCGAACAGCGAGTTGATATGCTGTAGAATTATGATCTAATGCGTTTTCCCGCGTGACGTTTATCCAAAATTCTAGTGTGTCTTTTAATCGTTTAACGGCTCCTTTTTTCAAAGCGCCCGTAAAAATCAAAGGTTTATTCAGATAGGCAAAATCATAACCGCCCATTAAAGTGAAATCCCGCAAAACAATTAAAGCATTATTCCCCGTTCGCATGGAAAAACGCGCGCCACGATTCGCAATTTCTGCATCAAACCAGTCGGGAACTTCCTGCATTTGTAAGAATAGGTTTCGCAAAGATTCGGGAGCATTGCTTTCAGGGGTTAGTTTGGTCGTGGAAAATTGATTGATAAGTGAACTAGCTTCGCTGTATGGAAGTTTTAGATAGGTGTCTTTTACCACTTGATCCCCCAATTCATCCACTTGATGATAGAGGTGGTGGTATTTGTAAAAGTTTACTTCTTTGGGTTTTACTTTTGCCCACGTCAGCAGTTCTTTTCCGCTGCCAGATTCCCAATAATTTTTAAAGTGCGGTGCGTTGTTGAATTTTGGTTGCATGTTTATTGGCAAAGGGTTATTAACTGGGATTTCTTCATCAATTTCTAAGCCGTATTTCCTGTAATAGCGCAATATTGCAAGAGGGATCGCAAGGGAAATCCCGCAGGAGGGGCGCGAGCGAAGGGAGCGCCGATCCGAGGAATTGAAATGAAGAGCCCGACCCGAGAAATGGACTCGGTAGGTGAGGGACTTGCCCAAATTATTTTACCAAAAAAACCTCCCAAATTTCGAGAGGTTTGTAGTGATAAATGCTACTATTTGTATTCTACAAAGAAGCAGAATGTACCAATAAGTCAGCTAATTTATTTGAATATCCCATTTCATTATCATACCAGGAAACGATTTTCACGAAGTTTGGAGACAACATTATTCCCGCATCTTTATCGAATACAGAAGTTCTTTTTTCTCCCACGAAATCTTGAGAAACTACGGCGTCTTCTGTGTATCCTAAAATTCCTTTAAGTTCACCTTCTGAAGCTGCTTTCATCGCTTGACAAATTTCTTCGTAAGATGTTGCTTTTTCTAATCTTACTGTTAAATCAACTACAGAAACATCTGCAGTAGGCACTCTGAAAGACATTCCCGTTAATTTTCCGTTTAAAGATGGAATTACTTTTCCTACTGCTTTTGCAGCACCTGTAGAAGATGGAATAATGTTATTCAAAGCTGAACGTCCACCTCTCCAATCTTTCATTGATGGTCCATCTACTGTTTTTTGAGTTGCAGTAGTTGCGTGCACAGTCGTCATCAAACCTTCTATAATTCCGAAATTGTCATGCATTACTTTCGCGATCGGCGCTAAACAATTTGTGGTACAAGATGCATTAGAGAAAATTTTGATATCGTCTGTTAATTCTTTGTGATTTACACCCATTACAAACATCGGCGTATCATCTTTTGACGGCGCAGAAAGAATTACCTTTTTCGCACCCGCGTTGATGTGCGCTTGAGCAGTATCTTTAGAAAGGAATAAACCTGTAGATTCTACAATATATTCTGCACCTACTTCATTCCATTTTAAATTATTTGGATCCTTTTCTGCAGTCACTCGGATTTTTTTTCCGTTAACAATAAGGTCATTTCCTTCTACAGAAACTTCTCCGTTAAAACGTCCGTGTACGGAATCATATTTTAGCATATACGCCATGTATTCAGCATTGATGAGGTCATTGATACCTACTACTTGAATGTTTTCTCTTTCCGCCATAGCGCGGAACACAAGACGTCCAATTCTACCGAATCCGTTAATTCCTACTTTGATTGTTGACATAATTTCTATTTTAAAATTAAATTTATTATTTGTTAGATGGCCAGGATTTCTGAAATTTTCAATAATTCCTGATCCAGTTCATTGTGTTTTTTAATGGCTTCTTCAATGGAAGTATAAATGAGTTTGTTAGACTGCATTCCGGCCATTACGTTATTTTTCCCTTCCATTAAACCGATTACTGCTCCATAACCAAGTCTGCTTGCCAATACTCGGTCTGCACAACTTGGAGAACCACCACGTTGGATGTGTCCTAATACAGTTACGCGAATATCATAATCTGGAAATCCGTTTTGGGTGGCTTTCGCGATGTCATAAATGCTGCCTAATTTTTCACCTTCTGCTACTACGACGATGCTTGAAGCTTTTCCAGCTTTTTCTGCACGTTCAAAAGTGGCGAATAAATCCTCGATGCTGTCTTTTCTTTCGGGAATTAAAATATCGATGGCGCCCGTGGCTAAACCACTATTTAGAGCGATGAATCCCGCATCTCTACCCATTACTTCTACAAAAAATACTCTATTATGAGAAGTTGCGGTATCCCTAATCTTATCAATGGCTTCCATGGCAGTGTTCAGTGCCGTATCATAACCAATGGTGTTATCTGTACCGAAGATATCATTGTCCACTGTCGCGGGAACTCCAATAATCTTCACGCCAAATTCTTCTGTGAAAACTTTTGCGCCTTTGAATGTTCCGTCTCCACCAATACAAACAATACCGTCTATTTCATGTTTTACGCAATTGTCGTAGGCTTTCTGGCGACCTTCTTTGGTCATAAATTCCTTTGATCTGGCAGATTTTAAGATCGTTCCGCCTTCTGTAATAATATTTTTCACGGAACGAGGGCCCATTTTTGTGAATTCCCCGTGGATTAAACCGTTATAGCCTTCCCGAACGCCAAAACACTCGATTTTATAATAACTGGCCGTTCGCACCACCGCTCGCAAAGCTGCGTTCATACCAGGTGAATCGCCACCCGAGGTGAAAACCGCAATCTTTTTTACCGCACTTTCTTTCATACAAAAAAATTTCAGCACAAAAATACGAAAACAAGTTTAGAAATTAAAGTTTTGGCAGGATACATTTGGTAAATTATCAGTATTATTGCAAGATGTTACGAAAAAGAAATAATCAAAAATTTCTTTCAACTGTTTTAGCAGTTGCCTATCTTTTCGTGGCTTTATTCTCCCAAAACTTTCACCAGCACGAAAGTGGCGTCTTATTTAAAGATTTTAATTTTAAAAAATCAGATAAAACATTCTCGCAAGGTGTTCATGCCGAAGCTTACTCTGATTGCCTTTCCTGTCATCTCTTGCATGATGGAAACGCAACAGTTTTAGAGAATGCTGATTTTCCTCTAAACAACCTTGCCTTAATTCAAAAAGGCATTTTTGAAATTCAAGTAGCAGGGTATTCTCAAACCTATTTCTATTTTAACCGTCGAGGTCCGCCCGTAAGTTTTAGTTAACAACTGTTTTTTTTGAGGATGAACGGAATTGATTTTAATCAAGGTCCATTTTCATCAATAATTATTACTAAAACTAAAATTTAATGAAATTTATAGTAAATGTTCTGTGTTTCCTTTTGGGAATTACGTGGACTAACGCACAAAATACCTACAAATTGTCGGGAACGGTTACTGATTCTCATGACAAAACTTCTCTGCAGAACGCTAAAATTGAAATAGGAAACTTCACCGTAATGACTACTGAAAAGGGAAGTTTTGTAATAAACAATATTCCAAAAGGAAGTTATGTTTTGTCCGTTTCTCATCCAGATTGTGCCCCTTTTAAAGAGGATTTAATGGTTACTAAAAATTTGGAAATTGATATCCGTTTGGAACATCATGTTCAAGATATTGAAACGATAACGCTTCACGGAACTCATAAAAATTCTGGTTCAATGGTGGTGAAAACTTTAAATCAGGTAGAAATTGAACGAAATTCAACCGAAAATTTAGGTAATTTATTGACTAAAATATCTGGAGTTTCTACCCTAAAAACTGGAAATAATATTTCAAAACCTATTATTCATGGGCTTTACGGAAGTAGAATTACCATTATTAACAATGGAGTAAAAATGGCCGAACAGGAATGGGGTGTGGAACATGCTCCGAATGTTGACATTAATAATTTTGCCCATATTGATGTTATAAAAGGAGCTTCGACCTTAAAGTATGGAGGTGATGCAACTGGTGGAGTTGTGGTTTTGGAGCCGGAAGTTTTTAAAGCAAAAGATACATTGCGCGGTTCTGCGAATCTTTCTGGGATTTCTAATGGACGGGGAATAGGACTTGATCTCTCTCTAATAAAAACGTGGAAAGACGGGTGGGGAATAAAGTCTGGTGGAAGTGTAAAGAAACTTGGGGATCAAAAGACGCCAGATTATAATTTGGTGAATACGGGAATGGACTTTTCGTCTTTTAATTTTACGGTTCAAAACAATACTTTTGCCAAAGGAATCTCTTTCGATTACTATTTAACGAATCAAAATATCGGGATTTATCGCGGATCGCATGTTGGTAATTCAAAAGATTTTTATAATGCGATCAATTCTCAGATTCCTTTTTACACGGGTTCTTTTTCTTATGACATTGATAATCCGAAGCAAGCCATTGAACATCATATCGCGAAAATTTCTGCTTTTAAAAGATTTGATAATTTCGGAAAAGTTTCTGCAACATACAGTTTTCAATATAATCACCGACAGGAGTATGACATTCGAAGAGGCGAACTAAAACAAATTCCTTCACTCGATTTGGCATTAATGACTCATCAGTTTAATATTAATGATGTATTGGAACGTGAAAAATTCTCGCTGGAAAGTGGTGTTGACGCGGCTTTCCAGAATAATTACTCCGATCCAGCCACGAAAGCACGGCGGCTAATTCCGAATTACGATCAATATTCTGCAGGAATTTATTCTGTATTTAAATATAAATTACTGTCTAAAGTGAATGTAGAAGCAGGTCTTCGGTACGATTATCGTTTTTACGATGTCACGAAATGGTATGATAAAAGTGATTGGGAAAAATTATATTCTGCACAATATCCCGAGTTCTATAGAAGAACAAATGCAAATCGAATTCTAACCCGGCCGCAGCTTGATTTTCAAAACTTATCTTTCAATGCAGGAGTAGAATTTCATCCGTCTGGAAACTTTAATCTAAAATTCAATTATGCAAAAGCTTCCAGAACTCCCAATATTGCTGAGCTTTTTTCAGATGGGCTTCATCATTCTGCCTCAGTTATCGAAATTGGAGATTTAGGTCTTCAAAACGAAACAAGTCATCAATTTAATTTGATCGCAGATACGAAGGTCAATATTCTGAAAGGGTTACAAATATCTGTAAATCCATATTATTCAATCAACAAAAATTTTATTAACCAAATTCCTACAGGAATTCAGAATACCATTCGCGGCGTTTTTCCTGTGTGGAGTTACAAGCAGATCGATGCCACCCTATTTGGTGCAGACATCGATATTGACTTTCAACTAACCAATCATTTTTCTTATACAGCAAAAGGAAGCTATGTTTACGGAGAAGATGAATCCAATAAGGAACCTCTAATTTTAATGATGCCGCCCAATTTTTCCAATGCGTTTCAGTTTAATAATTCAAAATCGCGAAATTTCTACGTTAATGTAGAAAATCAAACGTTTTTAAAACAGACCAGATTTCCCATTCACAACAGTGCAGTTACCTTTTTTGAAAATGGGGAAGAAGTGGTAAAAACGGTGGATTTCAGCACGCCGCCAAAAGGCTATTCCCTCTGGAATTTGCAAGCAGGAATTGATGTGGCAAAGAATTTTTCTGCAGGATTAACCATTAATAATGCCTTCGACGTTGCTTATCGCGATTATCTCAATAGAATGAGGTATTTCGCGACAGAAACCGGTCGCAATTTCATTTTAAATTTCAGATATAAGTTTTAATCTGAATAATTCAATTTTTATCAATCAATTTTAAATTTAAACAACATGAAAAATTTATTTCACAACAAAACGATCTTTACTTTATTAACAGCATTGATTTTATGTTTAACGATCCTATCTTGCCAAAGAGATGATGCGGCAGAAGATGATATTCCACAAGAAGAATTAACCAATATTGTGCTAAATGTAAAGAATTTAAGTACTCAGGAAATTACATCATACAATTATAGTGTAGGTGCAGGAAGCGCACCTGTTGTCAAATTAGTAAATGGGGTTTCGTACGAAGTTAGAACTACGTTTTTAAACGGAAGTGAAGATGTAACTCAAGAAATAAAAGATGCCAAAGACGAACATTTTTTAATTTTTGATTTCCCAAGATCGCAGGTTAATCTCACTAGATTAGATACCGCGGAATCTACTGGAACAAATGGAAAGGTTGGGCTTATCACCAAATGGGAAGTAATAAAAGTGGTAAATAGTCCTTCTCCGCTTTTAAAAGTAACCTTAATTCACGAACCTGCAACAGCAAGTGAAAGTCAAAACGGAACGGCTTGGGGAAGTGTAACAGGCGGCGAAACTGATGCCGAAGCTACTTTTCAGTTAAGTAACTAAATATATAAGGTGCTTAAATTACCTGCTTTTACCAAAAGGCAGGTTTTTTTTATGATTCTTTATGAGATAATTAATTTTTAATTCCGATGTAAATACTTACTTTTGCAACCTAAAATTTCAATCAATAACAATGAACGTTACAGCGACAAACCACGATGAAGTAAGCGCGTTACTTACCGTTACTTTAGATAAATCAGATTACAAAGGAAATGTTGATAAACAACTGATGAACTATGCCAAAAACGCACAAGTTCCAGGATTTAGAAAAGGAAAAGTGCCATTGAGCCTGGTGAAAAAACAGTATGAAGCTGGAATTGCTTTTGAAGAAATCAACAAGCAGGTTTCTGAGGCGTTGAATAATTACGTAAAAGATAATAATCTGCGTTTGGTGGGACAGCCGGTTCCACAACCAGTAGATGAAATGGATCATAATGCAGAACAACTTTCTGTAGGATTTGAGGTTGGTTATGAACCAGAATTCACCATTGATCTTTCTAAATATGAAGCTCCACATTATAAAGTAGAAGCTTCTGAAAAAGAAATTAATCAAAGTATTGAGAATATGCAGAAACGTTTTGCGGAACAAGTTCCACAAGATGAAATGGCAGATGATTCTTACGTCGCTTTAGAGATTATTCAAGTTGTAGAAGAAGATGCAGAAGGAGCACACAATCACCCACCAAAAAATGTGGTTGTAAATGCAGAGAAAAAAGAGGCTTTCAAATTAGTAAAAGATTTGAAAAAAGAGGGCTCTGTAAAAGTTTCTAGAGAAGAATTACAGAAAAATGAAGATTTAGCGAAGGAATTAGGTTTCGGAAAAGAAGAAACGGATCAACTTCACCACAAAGAAATCGAAGTAAAAGTAAAAGATTTCTACGGTCTAAATTTAGCAGAACTTGATCAAGAGTTATTTGATAAAGTGTATGGTGAAGGTACAGTGAAGTCTGAGGACGAACTTAAAGCTAAGGTTAAAACGGAATTAGATGAATATTTTCAGCAAAATGCAGATGTTCATTTCGTAAACAAAGTTTTGGAACAAATTAATGAGAAAGAAGAGGTAAAATTGCCAGAAACTTTCTTGGTAAAATGGTTGGTATTTAGCAATGATCAAGTAAATACAGAAGAACAAGCGAAGGTTATTTTAGAAGCGGAAAAAAATCAATTGAAATACCAAATTTTAGAAGGTAAATTGATGAATGATAACGAGATTAAATTGGATTATGAAGATGTTTTAGCGCAAGCTGAGCAATTGGTAAGAAATCAACTGGCGATTTACGGAATTCACCATTTAGCGGATGAAGAAGTTCAAAAATATGCAGTAGAAATGCTTAAAGATCAGGAACAAGTTCGTCAGATTTCTTCGGAAGTGGGAATGGCGAAATTGAAAGATGTTATCTTGGAAAAAGCGACTAAAAAAGAGACTTCGATTTCTCATGATGAGTTTTTGGAGGTGATTAAAAAGTAATTTTTTCCTTTTAAATATAAATGCGTTCCAATTTACTGGGACGCATTTTTTGTTGATTAAGTCAAAATAAATCGTATATATTTACCGCCCTAACTCAACTTACCAATTGTATGATAAAAATTTACTCGCAACGCTTTTTTGCTCTTTTTGCATTTCTCATTATTGTACTTTCCTGTAGAGGAGAACGCGAAAATGGAATAACTTCTCCGCCAATTCAAATTGATGCTCAAAACCCAGCAGTACCACAAAATCTTTCGGCGAGTGCGATCACAAAAAATTCTTTTACTTTGTCTTGGTCCAGCTCCACTGATAATGTGGGAGTTCTAGAATATATCGTAAATGTGAATAACATCACCATTACAAGTAAAGAAACAACTCTTAAGATTAAAGACTTAAACGCATCAACGCTACACCAAATTCATGTAAAAGCAAAAGATGCTGCCGGAAATATTTCAGATGCCTCATCATCAATTAATGTCACCACACTCTCTGGGGAAGTTGATGTTTATGTTTCCGGATATTCACAATATTGGAAGAATGGAATTTCGAATGTGTTACAAACTTCGAACGATTTCGCCGTTTTTGGCCATGCAATCTTTGTAGCAGGCGATGATGTTTATAATTCTGGATATGTTTCAAAAGGAACTATTGATACCTACAGAAGAGTTGCCGCCTACTGGAAAAATGGGAATCTTAATTTTTTAGAACCGAGTAATTCAGTGCAAAAAAGTAGCGCGGAAGATATTGCGGTAAATGGTAATGATATCTATGCGGTTGGATCAGTTTCAGAATCTGCACCGTACCGCTATTACAAATGTTACTGGAAAAATGGAGTGAAAACAACTTTACCCAATTCTGGCAACACGAGTTATACCGATCCTGCACCTTCAACAATAAAAGTGGAAAATAATGACGTTTATATAGCGAGCTCCATATGGAATAATTTTTATAAACCCGTCTACTGGAAAAACGGAATAATGACTCAACTTTCTTATTCATCAAACATTAGCGCTGCGACCGTGCGGTGTATGGATGTTGAAAATGGAGATGTTTATATCGGTGCATCTGGTTCTAAAATAGGCAATGTAAGAGTTGGTTTTTATTGGAAAAATAATGTGATCAATGAATTAATAGATTGCGAAGGAATTTATTGTATTGATGTAATAGGTGACGATATTTACGTGGGTGGAAATACCTCAAGCGGGAAAGTTGCCTACTGGAAAAATGGCATTAAAACCGAAATGCCTTTTGGCAGATATATGACGGGTCTGAAAGTCATTGATAATGATGTCTACGCATTAATAGGAAAATCTTCGGAGTATGACAGCAGTCAGAAAGTATATAAAAACGGAATAGAACTCTTAAATTTTAATAATGTAGCATTTACCAATTTATTTGTACTCAAAAATAAGAACCCTGAGTTTTTAAATAAAACGTCACGTAAAAAACAAAAATTCATTCCAATGCTCTGGAACAGATTTTTTTGCTTCCTGTAGAATCAGTAACTGAATGAATTGATATCTTTATTGGTGACCAAATAGGTTTCAAGTTCAGCGAGACAATTGGTGTTAATTTGTAGATCAAGAGTAATATGGAGCATTTCCTCTTTCTTTTCGAAGCCAGTTTCATTGAGGCCTTTGGAGATCTTTCTAATGTTTTCTATAATACCTGCTTTTTTATGGAATAATTCTGTGGGCAAAATTAATTTAAGATTTTTATTGTGATTTTGCGGCAGATAATGTTTTGTTATATAATTCGCGCTGTAAATGATAAGAAGTGCCGAAATAAGAAATGTAAACGCAATATACACTTCGCCAAAACCAATCGCCATTCCAATCGCAGCGGCAATCCAAATAATTCCCGCTGTGGTTAGACCGTAAACATTAAAACCACTTTTAAAAATAACACCAGCTCCTAAAAATCCAATTCCACTTACAATGTATGAGGCAATTCTGGTTGGATCACCGGGACCGGCAAGTTTGTAAGAAATAATAGAAAATAATGCGGAACCCAAACAAATCACGGTAATGGTTTTTAACCCTGCGGATTTATCTTTCATTTCTCGTTCAAATCCCAGAATCATTCCTGCAATCAGTGCAATGATGGCTTTGTAAATATCTAATAATTCAAAATGCTCTGACATTTTTTTTATTTAAAGATAGAAATTTTCTAGGAATTGTATTCCTTTTCCCACTCGTCTGCAGCATCGCAAAGGGTGGTGTAAAATTCTTCGCCGTATTTTCGGATCAATGGAGTTCTTAGAAATTTATAGATGGGCACCTTTAATTCTTTGCCAAGAATACAAGCATCGTTGCAAACATCCCATTCGTGGTAATTCATTGCGGTGAAAGTGGAATATTCTGTTGCCCGGATCGGATAAAGATGACAAGAAATTGGTTTTTGCCAATCTACCGCTCCGTCTTCGTAGGCTTTTTCGATACCACATTTCGTAATTCCTTTCTCATCAAAAATCACATAGGCGCATTCTTCGCCATTAACCATGGGCGTAACAAAATCTCCATCAAGCGGATCAATTGCCCACGTTCCTTGCTCTTCTAAAGCTTTCACGCCTTCTGGTCTAAGATAAGGCTTAACTTTCTCAAAAATCCGGTCCAATATCTCTGTTTCATTTTTGTCCAAAGGCGCACCTACATCTCCAGCAACGCAGCACGCACCTTTACATTTGGAAAGGTTACACACAAATTCCTCAGAAAAAATATCCTCGGAAATTAATTTATCATTGATTTGAATCATTTCATTATATATTAATGTTAAAATAATTGGTCAGTTTAAAAATAAACAGACAAAAAAGAAGTATCCAAAGTCCCAGTTCCTTAATCCAATATTTTGGCAAAAAGCGCAGCGTTCGGCTGATCATAATCGAAGCAGGCAAAGCGATGAGAAGGAGATATTCATAATTAGTCCCCATGTATAAGAGAATGGAAATTAATTGCGCAAGCGTAAAAACCAATAAAAAGGAATATTTAAATTTACTGACCGGACTTTTTAAATTGAAATGCCGAAAGTGATCAAACACTGCATAGATGATGAGCAAAGCAACCGGCGTGAGCCACATATAATTTTCTAAATTGGGGGACATTTCTAATTTTGCAAAAGGAAAATAAACGGGATCCCATGAATTTAAATGAAAGTAATAAGCGATACTGAAATAGGAGATAGCAATTAAAAGCATCCCAAAAAATAACCGGAAAAAATGCAATCCTATCCTATCCGATGTTCCAATAATATGCATCACCACAAAAATAGACATGGGCCAAGTTGTCGGCAGAAATACGAAATTTAAGGCCAAAAGCGAACCTACCAATAAATAAGAATTTTTTCTGATAGCCATGTCAACATTCGTGAGCAAGAGCAAAATGATGGCATTGGTGAATAGAGAAATGGCGATTCCAATATCCAAATCTCCAGGATATAGTGCGAAAATAAAAGCAGTGTATAAAAATAAAGGCAGGTGCGACTGATAATTTAAGGCGATTGCATTAAAACAGAAATAACCCAGCGCTACCCCCGCAAAAGTTATTAGGGCAGAAATAAGATCTAAGGTATTGAAATCTAAAAAGTTAAAGGCAATTACAATTAAAAGAAGTACGCCAATATAGACCGGGATAGAAAAAATATTGCTTTCTTTAGAAAGTAATCGAAACATTTTTTATAAATTTGTGCAAAGTTAATTTAAAAAAGGAAAAAAATGACGTCTTTCTTCTTATTCTTAAGTGACCTCTTCAGATGGTCTTTCCAAATTTTTTCCTTCGCAGGAAACTTTATTAATTGGATTTTATTCTTCGTAGCTGCAGCGCTTTTCACCTATTGGTGTTATGTGTTGTTCACAACTTTAGGTGGGAACAAAGACAAAGAATACTTTTCACCTACAGAAGGGCATTTTCCTTATTATGATCCCAAGATCTACAAAAAACAAGACTAAATAATTGATACTTATATTTATTATAAAATCCCGCATTCTTTATGATTGCGGGATTTATTTTATTATAATTTCTAAGCTTAGTGCATCGGCAAAACCAAAACAGGAATAGTAGAGCGACGCGTTAATTCTTTGGTTAAACTCCCCACAAATACATCATAAATTCCACTTCTTCCGTGGGAACCCATCACCAAATAGTCTGCTTTCTTTTCTGCGGCATAATCCAGAATAATATCGCCCGCAACTCCTTGTTTTAATAGGTGTTCACAATCTACTCCTTGCGCAATAATTCTTTGCTCCAGCTTATTCAATTGCATCAGTTCTTCTTTAATTTCATTCTCTTCAACCTCTGGGAAATATTGAAAACCCATGTCTCCAATTGCAAATCCAATATCAGAAGGCGCTACATGAATCAGGCAGATTTTACCCTGAATCTGTTGTGCGAATTTTACGGCATCATTGACTAGTTTTTCAGTAGACTCGCCGAAATCTACAGGTAAAATTATTTGGACCATAGCTATAAATTTTGTTTCTTAAAGTTACGAATTTTTTCAACCTAAAAAAAATCGCACTTTAAATAATTAGAACTACCGAAGTTTAATCCCCTAATTATTTATTGAATTCTTACTGAGAAAAGTTTATTCTTTTCTAAAAAACCTTCCAGAACATCATTCTCCGCAACTTTGCCAACACCTTTTGGAGTGCCTGTGAAAATTAAATCACCAACGCGTAAAGTGAAATATTGTGACACAAATTCGATAATTTTTTCGGGAGAAAACAGCATCATGGAGGTATTTCCAATTTGAACTTCTTCTTTGTTCTTTTCCAAAGTAAAATTCAAGTTTTTTAAATCGAATTCATTTTTATTAAAGAATTCTGAAACTACCGCGCTTCCATCAAAACCTTTTGCTAATTCCCACGGCAAACCTTTTTCTTTCAGTTTGCTCTGTAAATCTCTCGCCGTGAAATCAATTCCCAAACCTATTTCCTCGTAATATTTTGGCGCATTTCCTTCAGAAATATATTTCCCGCCTTTAGAAATTTTTAAAACAACTTCTAATTCGTAATGGATATCATTTGAAAATTCCGGAATATAAAAGTCACTTCCTTTTTTTAAAACCGCCGTATCAGGTTTCATGAAAATAACTGGATTCTCCGGGATTTCGTTGCCGAGCTCTTTGGCGTGTTCTGCGTAATTACGGCCGATGCAAATAATTTTCATTTTAGTAATAAATTAAAGTTCTGGTTGCGAGAGAATATTTTTTTTGATTGAGAAATGTTGTCCTTTGCTTCCAGTTTCCTTTTTCATCATAAATATAGGTAAAATCATACTCGTACTTTGGATCGCCTCCTAAATTCTGGGTCGTTTTAACGGGATCACATTTCTTATTGAATCTATTTTCTGTTACTAAATTTCCAAAATTTTGTTTTGAAAAAGCGAAACATTTATTATCGTAAGTTGATTGAATTTGAACTTTATCAATATTTCCATCAGATGCAATTATT
This sequence comes from Chryseobacterium sp. MP_3.2, assembly GCF_035984805.1. Classification (NCBI taxonomy): domain Bacteria; kingdom Pseudomonadati; phylum Bacteroidota; class Flavobacteriia; order Flavobacteriales; family Weeksellaceae; genus Chryseobacterium; species Chryseobacterium sp. MP_3.2. The sequence continues at coordinate 74,666 of NZ_JAXCHW010000012.1, forward strand.
TTTTCAGACGAATTAACAATTCTGTTTTTTTTATCATACTCATAAACTCCATTTATGATTTCGGTCCCTTCTTTCAGATAATAACCTTGATCAGGATACTCCATATTCCCTTTCTGAATATATTTTGAAGTGCTGGTTATTTTGTCAATATTTTTTTCAGTAATAAGCATTACGGAATCACTTGGATATTCGTAAAGCGTAAATGAGTTAGTCGAAAAAAATTCTTCCATTAAAATAGGAACCCCCTTTTCGTTATAACTGATCTCCTTTCTGTGAATTAAAATTTCGTCTTCTCCAAAATTAGATCGGTATCGTTTATCTGTAATTATTTTTCCCTTGTTATTGAAAGCGTTAAATTCAATTCTTTTATATTGTCTTGCACTGTCACTTTTAGAAAAGAATTGCTCAGTGCTCTTCACAGATTTAACTTTGTCTTGCAGATTAAGTCTTATCCAGTCATTAGATGCCAAATATCGAAATTGGCTGAATACTAGATTAGAAACGCATAATAGCAAAATTGGAAGTATTTTCATCTAATGACTTTTAATAAAAACTATTTTCGAAATTCATTACTACAGTAATAACAATGATAAAGATGACTTTTCGCTTTGATGGGAAATCCCAGAAATAAAAGGGTTACTCCAAACAATCCACCTGGGTTTTCATCTCTGTATAGATGATTGGAACCACATTTCGGACAAGTGAAATTAAACTCGGGTTCAGAAATGGTGTGCTCTACTTCCAGTTGAGTATGTTCGTTTTCTAAAAAGTTTTTCAAGATCTGTTCTGCTTTTTCTTTCTCATCTTCAAAAACTTGAAGTTGAATGCCGCCTAAAGCTTGTGATAAAAGCCAGTCTGATTGAATCGTTTGTTCATTCGCAATATAACTTTGCACGCCGTTATCGGCCAAAATCTGTTTATCTCGGTTGGCTTCCAGACTATTTCCGTAGTATTTAAATTTTATCAGAGATGCCATACTTACATTTTATTACGAGTTTGAATATATTTTAGAATTTACTTCGAAGCTGGATTCCGGTAAGAACTTTCTTCGTGTACAAAGGAAAATCTGCATTTTGAATCCACGCGTAATAGCCCAAATCTTTCTGAAAAACTTCTTTCACCTTTTGACCTTTGTATTTTCCGAAAGCAAATATCTCCTTGTTATTTTCATCAAAATGAATCATTCCCGCTAAATCTGCAAATTTACTGTGGAAAGAAAAATCACTCAAGCCAGCAACATCTTTGGGTAGGTCTTCATAACGCCCAACTTGGGCATCTAAAACTTCAAATGTTGCCAAAACATCAGCTTCTGCCGAATGAGCATTTTCCAAGGTTTTGCCGCAGTAAAATTTATAAGCTGCGGAAAGATTCCGCTGTTCCATTTTGTGGAAAATGGTTTGTGCATCTACGAGTTTAAATTTATTCAAATCGAAATCTAATCCTACACGCAAAAATTCCTCCGCTAATAGGGGAACATCGAATCGGTTAGAATTGAAACCCGCCAAATCACATCCAGAAATCATTTCTTGTATTTTCGGGGCAATTTCCCGAAAAGTAGGTGCATCTTTCACTTTTTCATCCGTAATTCCATGGATGGCGGAAGATTCTTTTGGAATGAGCATTTCTGGATTTACCAACCACGTTTTGCTTTCCCGTGAAGCATCTGGATTAACTTTAAGAATACAGATTTCTACGATTCTGTCTTTGGAAATATTGATTCCGGTAGTTTCTAAATCGAAAGTACAAAGCGGTTTATGGAGTTTTAAATTCATATTGTAATCTGAAAAATTGATAATAAGTTAGTTTGATAATTTAACCACGAAGATCTAAGAAAGTTGCTTTTGAAAAAATAGAGATATGAACATGTAGTAAATAATTGCTAAAGGGATGCCGACTGTTTTGAAGATGGCTAAGATGAGGAGAGCGCCAATTAATAAGGCGATTTTTGGATAATTATCTGCCAACTTCATGGATTTAAATTTTAAGGCAATCATTTTGATGGGCGAAATTAAAAGCCATGAGGAAATGATGGTCACTAAAACAAGTAGCGCCGCGTTTTCAAATAGAAATGCAAAAGAACCGGTTTCCCGAAAGGCAAAGTACAACCCAAAAATAAGAATGGTGTTAGAAGGGGTGTTTAAACCTTTAAAATAGTACATTTGTTCCTCATCTAGATTAAAAATGGCCAATCTTAAACAAGAAAATAGCGCAATTAATAGCCCGAAATATTTAACTTCAAAAGGTAAATCTATTCCTAAAAGTTGAGTTCCAAATGGCTCCAAAGCCTTGTACATGGTAATTCCTGGCAATAAACCAAAAGTCACCATATCTGCAAGAGAATCCAGTTGAGCGCCTAAATTAGAATTGGACTTCAAGGCTCTTGCAATAAATCCATCAAAAAAATCTAAGACTAAAGAAAGAATTATACAAAGCGCGGTAATTTTATAATTTCCCGTGATCAGGTTGATAACTCCAATGCTTCCGAAGAATAAATTCGCAAGAGTAAAAGCGTTTGCGAGGTTATTTTTAATAAAATTCATAGAAGCAAAAGTAAGGTTTTTATTAAAATGAAAGTAGGGCTTTTTCCTCAAAATACCTTTTCCCGTTTATAACTGGTTTAATGTAAATTTGTGCAAAGTTTCACTTTCGTTTATGAAAAATATCAGATTACAAGAGATTATCGCTCTTTTCTACCGAATTTTTTTAGCCTTCGTATTTTATCAGATTGCACGTTTTCTATTTTGGATTTTTAATAGAAATCTCATCAAAATAGATTCTATAAGTGATTATTTAAATGTTGCTTTTCATGGAACTGCCTTTGATACTACGGCTATTCTTTACGTTAATTCCGTTTTTATTCTTTTGAGTTTATTGCCTTTGCTCATCAACACGAACAAAGTATATCAGAAATTTCTATTCTACTTTTATTTTATAACCAATGGAATCGCGTACGGAATGAATTTTGGGGATTTCGTGTATTACAAATTTTCGCAAGCAAGATTAACAACTGCCGCTTTAAATGTGGCACAAAATGAAAATAATTTAGGTAAAGTATTTATCGTCTCGGTTTTAGAAAATCCTTTTGTAATTTTTTGGTTTATTGTTTTGATGATTTTCTGGATTTTCCTTTATAAAAAAGTGAAAGTAGAAGAGGTGAGGCCTACTAATAAAATCATCTATTTTGTGTCTACGGTCGTCACATTATGCCTTACTGCGTTGCTTGTAGTTGGTGGTATTCGTGGAGATTTTAAACATTCTACGCGTCCAATTAATTTAGTAGACGCAAACAGATATGTAAAAAATCCACTGCAGGGAAATGTGGTTTTAAACAGTGTTTTCTCTTTTTTCCGAACTTTAAATACCAATAATTTTAAAGAAGTTCAGTTTGTGAACGAGCAGTTTATTGCCGAAAACATCAAACCTTATAAAATTTATCCCCGAGATTCTGTAGAACCAAAACCCAATATTGTCATCTTTATTCTGGAGAGTTTTGGAAAAGAATATTCCGGCGCTTTCAACAAAAATACGGATATTAAAAACTTTGTGTCTTACACTCCATTTATAGACAGTTTAGCCGCAGAAAGTTTAATTGCCACACAAGCTTACGCCAATGGAAGACAATCTATCCACGGAATGAGTTCCGTTTTAGCTGGAATTCCAAGCTTGAAAGATGCTTTCACAAGTTCTCCCTTTTCCAATCAAAAAGTTCAATCCATTGTTTCAGTTTCTAATGAAATGGATTATGATACCTCCTTTTTTCATGGCGCACCTAATGGATCAATGGGATTCTTAGGATTTGGAAATATTTTGGGATTTGATCATTATTACGGAAAATCGGAGTATAATAATAATGATGATTTCGATGGAATTTGGGGAATTTGGGACGAGCCTTTCTTTCAATATTTTGCTAAAACTTTGAGTCAAAAGAAAAGGCCTTTCCTGGCAACTATGTTTTCTGTTTCTTCTCATCATCCATTTAAAGTCCCAGAAAAGTATGCGGGTCAATTTAAAAAAGGGCCTCTAGAAATTCATGAACCTGTCGGTTATACGGATTATGCGTTAAAAAAATTCTTTGAAACTGCGAAGAAAGAGGCATGGTATCAAAACACCATCTTCGTTTTTGTGGCAGATCATACCAATCAAGTAGGTTATCCTGAATATGAAAAGGCCATGAACCGCTTTGCAATTCCTATTTTGTTTTATTCTCCCAATCCAAAATATAAATTGAAGGGTGAAATTACCGAACCTGCACAACAAATGGATATTTATCCCACGTTAGTAGATCTAATGGGTTATAATAAAAAGATCAGAAGTTGGGGACGAAGTTTAGTAAGTGAAAGGGAGGAGGATTACCTCATTGTAAATTCCAGTGGGGCGGAACAATTCATGATTGGGAATTATATTTATTTATTTGATGGCAAAGATTTCCTCGGAATTTATGATTTAAAAGATTTAGGCCTTGAAAATAATTTGAGGGGAAAAGTTTCTAATCCCGAAATAGAATTGGGAAAAATGAAGAGCAAAGCGTGGTACCAAGATTACATGAACAAAATCATCAACCGAAAATTGAATTAGGAAATTAGGAAAAACCAAACGATTGTTTAAAATGGCAATCATCTTTTGAATACTTTAAACTGTATGTTGTGAATAATTTTAAATTTGGTGTTTAACTTTTTTTAATTACTTTTATCCAACCTAAAATATTTAAACAATTTTAAAATGAAAAAAATAGCTTTTGCTTTCGTTGCCTTATTTTTCGCAACACTTTCTTACGCTCAGATCGAGGGAAAATGGAAAACCATTGATGACGAAACGGGCCAAGCCAAATCCATTGTAGAAATTACCAAAAAAGCAGATGGTAAATATTATGGAAAAGTCATTCAACTTTTAATTAAACCTGCAATTGCAAATTGTGTGGATTGTAAAGATGACCGAAAAAATAAACCAATCCTTGGAATGGAAGTTCTAAGAGGTATGAAAAAAGATGGCTCTGAATTTACAGGTGGAACCATTACAGATCCGAAAACTGGTAAAACCTACAAGTCTAACATTACTAGAGATGGTGATAAGTTAAATGTTAGAGGTTACATTGGTTTCTCCTTAATTGGAAGAACGCAAACTTGGACTAAAGTAAAATAATTCAAAGAACTCAACTTTGGAAAAGCAATTCGAAAGAGTTGCTTTTTTTTGTGCTTCTTCAAACGAAAAATGTGCGAAAAAATCTTTACTTTTGTACCTTAATTTTTCAATAGATATGAAGGAATATACTTTTCGGGAGGTAATTGCACAGGCAATGAGTGAAGAAATGCGCAAAGATGAATCTATTTATTTAATGGGTGAAGAAGTTGCAGAATACAATGGTGCTTACAAAGCCTCCAAAGGAATGCTGGACGAGTTTGGCGCAAAAAGAGTAATCGATACGCCAATCGCTGAATTAGGTTTTACTGGTATCGCCATTGGATCAGCTATGAATGGGAATAGACCAATCGTAGAGTACATGACTTTCAATTTCTGTTTGGTTGGTATTGATCAAATAATCAACAATGCTGCAAAAATTCGTCAGATGACGGGTGGTCAGTGGAATTGCCCTATCGTTTTCCGGGGTCCTACTGCTTCAGCCGGACAATTAGGAGCTACACATTCCCAAGCTTTAGAAAGTTGGTTTGCAAATATTCCTGGTTTAAAGGTGATTGTTCCCTCTAATCCTTATGATGCAAAAGGTTTATTAAAATCTGCCATTCAAGATAACGATCCTGTTATTTTTATGGAATCGGAACAAATGTATGGTGACAAAATGGAAATTCCAGAAGAAGAATATTATTTGCCAATTGGTAAAGCAGATATTAAAAGAGAAGGAACAGATGTTACTTTAGTTTCTTTCGGAAAAATTATGAAATTAGCGATGCAGGCTGCAGAAGATTTAGCGAAGGAAGGAATTTCTGTAGAAGTAATTGATCTTCGTACAGTTCGTCCTTTAGATTTTGATACTGTAATTTCATCCGTAAAGAAAACAAATAGATTGGTGATTTTAGAAGAAGCTTGGCCCTTTGGATCAGTATCTTCAGAAATAACTTATATGGTGCAGCAGAAAGCCTTCGATTATTTAGATGCTCCGATTAAAAGAATTACCACACCAGATGCTCCGGCGCCATATTCCTCCGCATTATTTGCAGAATGGTTCCCGAAATTGGAAAAAGTAAAAGAAGAAATTAAGAATGCCATGTATCTTAAAGCATAAATAAAGAACTCCCAATCGGGAGTTCTTTTAGTATAAGCATAGAAATTTCAGCAGGAATTATAGGGAGAGAAATACTTTTTAATCTACATTTGCGCATTAAATATTTAGAATAATGTCAGACACGGTAGAAGGAGGTCATCATTTTGACACGAAAAAGCTCACCGCTATGGGAGTTTTGGTTTCCTTAGGTATTGTTTTCGGAGATATTGGTACATCGCCGCTTTATGTAATGAAAGCGATTATGAATGCCAGAGAAGCATCTGCAAGTCTGCCTTTTGATGAATACATTGAAGGCGCACTTTCTTGTATCATTTGGACCCTAACCTTGCAAACCACACTCAAATACGTGATCATCGCGTTACGTGCAGATAACAAAGGTGAAGGGGGAATTTTATCTCTTTATTCTTTGGTCAAGCGCCTCAAAAAAAGGTACCTCTATCTTATTGCCATCATCGGTGCAGCCACATTGGTTGCAGACAGTATCATTACCCCTTCGTTAACGGTGATGTCTGCCGTAGAAGGACTCAAAATATTTTCCCCCAATACTCCAGTTGTAGGAATTACCTTGGTTATCTTAGCCATCGTATTTTTCGTACAGCAGTTTGGGACAGCGTCCATAGGGAAATTATTTGGACCTGTGATGGTACTCTGGTTTTTAGTTTTGGGAATTTTTGGTGGAATCCATATTTTCGATCATGTAGAAATTCTTAAGGCTTTTAATCCATATTACGCTTACAATTTAATTATTCATTCGCCAAGCGCCATTATCATTATGGGTGCTGTTTTTCTCTGTACTACGGGAGCAGAAGCATTGTATTCTGATTTAGGACATTGTGGTAAGAAAAATATTCGGATGAGCTGGATCTTTGTGAAGACCATGCTAATCTTAAATTATTTAGGACAAGGAGCGTGGTTATTAGATAATCCAAATAGCGTGGCAGAAGGTATTAATCCAATGTTTGGTATTATGCCAGAATGGGCGGTTTTACCAGGAGTTGTTCTTGCAACTTTTGCCGCGATTATTGCAAGTCAATCTGTTATTACAGGCTCTTTCACGATGTTTTCTGAAGCGATGTCCGTTACTTTTTGGCCCAATCAGCAAATTGATTATCCATCTGGTATAAAAGGTCAGATGTATATTCCCCGGATTAACTGGGGATTAATGGTCTTATGTTTTATAGTAGTTCTTTATTTCCAAGAGTCAGAAGCTATGGAAGCTGCCTACGGTTTAACAATAACCATCACCATGTTAATGACCACTATTCTCCTCTTTATTTGGCTGAGTAGAAGCAGGGTGAATAAAATATTTGCCATTGGATTTATCGTTTTGTATCTCACCATTGAATTAGGATTTTTCTACGCTAATGTTATCAAATTCTTTGATGGTGGTTGGCTTACCGTTGTTCTTGGTGGATTTATTGCAGTCTGCATGTACGCTTGGTATAACGGGCGAAGAATAAAATCTAAGTTTATCAAATTTGTGAAGTTGGATAAATATGTTCCTATCATCAAAGACTTAAAATTGGATGAAACCATTCCTAAATATGCAACCAATCTAGCATTTTTAAGTCGTGCAAAAAGGGACGACGAGATTGAATCGAAAATTATCTATTCCATTTTACGGAAACAGCCAAAGAGAGCAGATCACTATTTCATCTTGAATATTATAAATCAAGAAGATCCCTTTACTTTTAAATATACGGTAGACGAAATCATGCCCGGAACTATTTATCGAATCAATTTCTTGCTCGGTTTTAAAATAGATCGCAGAATTAATGATTATTTTGATCAGGTTTTGGCAGACATGATGGAAGAAGGAAGCATTCCTTACAGAAGCAGTCATCCTTCTCTTCGCAGCTATAATATTCCCCCAGATTTAAAGTATGTAATCATTGACAACACCTATATAAATGATACTTTATTAACGGTGAAGGAAAAATTAACGCTCAATATTTACAATTTTGTAAAATATATTGGGAGTGATGATTTTAAAGCCTGGGGCGTTTCTCCTCATAATGTAGTGGTAGAATCTGCACCATTATTGGATCCGCAAGTGGTTACCAAAAAGATCAAGCAAGTTGATTTCAGACATTACCGTTCCTAAAATCTTAATCCTGAACTTAGTTCAGGATTTTTATTTGAATTTCTTCCAACCCTGTTAATTGGAATAAAATCAATAAATTTGCACATAATTATTTTGATGAACACAAAGCAGAAAGACTTAAATATCGCCACTATAAAAGAAGCTCTCAGACAGTATTTAATGGACAAAGGCTTCAGAAATACGCCGGAGCGATACACGATATTAGAGGAAATTTACAGCATGGAACATCATTTCAACGTAGATGATTTGTACATTCTGATGATGCAGAAAAAATACCACGTTTCCAAAGCGACCATTTATAACACTATAGAGATATTTTTGGATGCGGGATTAATTCGTAAACACCAGTTTGGAGAAAAAACGTTGACTTCTTCCTCCTATGAAAAATCCTATTTTGACAAGCAACATGACCACTTGGTGATTTATAAAGATGGATCAGACAAAGAAATTCAAGAAATTATAGAATTTTGCGATCCTAGAATTCAGGGCATCAAAGATTCTATTGAAAGTGCGTTTGGCGTGAAAATCGATTCGCATTCTCTGTATTTTTACGGTACCAAAAAATAATGATGAAAATAGTTCTGGTTTTTTTTCTATTTCTTTCCGCTACCATTTTCGGACAGATTAATACCAAACCCACTGATCCTTTAGTAAAAGATCCTTTTTTTAACAAGCAACAAAATTCACCTGCGGGAGAAAAAGTACGTCTTATCCATTCTGATTTTTTCCAAAAATCTCTCGATAAATACAATGGCAATCCCTTTTTTTCAGGCAATGTTCAGTTTGAACAACAAGGTTCTGTGCTCACTGCGGATGAGGTTATTTTTTACGAAGAGCAAAACTTTGTAAAAGCAATAGGTAATGTAAAACTTCAAAATGTTGATGGCTCTGTAATTACCGCGGGAGAAATGGAATATGATGGAAATACCCAAAAAGGGATAGCCAGAAAAAATGTAATTCTTACCGATCCCAAACAGACTATTAAAACAGAAACTTTATACTACGATCGCCTTTCTAATAAAGCCTATTTCAACACGGGTGGAACTATTTCTGATGCTACCAATGTAATGTACACCAAATCTGCCACTTACAATTTGGATTCTAAAATCATCGATTTTGTCGGAAATGTAAAAATCAATAATCCTGATTACACCGTAGAAGGAACAAATATTAAGCAAAATCAGAACACCAATACGGCAGATTTTTTTGGTCCTACCACCATCATCAATAAGCAAAATCCGGCTAATTTGGTCTATACTGAAAGAGGTTCTTATAACATGAATACCAAGGAAGTTTACCTTAAAAAGAATTCCCGTATTAATTATAACGGAAAAACTTTGACGGGTGATGATATGTACTTTAATCAGCTAACTGGTTTCGGAAAAGCTAGAGGGAATGTCACTTTAAGAGATCCGCAAGAAAATCGCTACATGAAAGGCGGATATGGAGAAATCTATGAGAAAAAAGATTCTGCCATGATGACGGAAAAACCTTACGCAGTGAAGATTCTGGAGAAAGATTCTATGTATTTTTCTGCAGACCGAATCTTGGCCTATCAAAAAGTAGATGAATTGAATCCTTTGAAGAAAAAGAGTTTTCTTCGCACCTATCGAAAGTCCAGAATGTACAAATCTAATATTCAACTGCGCACAGATTCTCTCACCTTCAATGAAACGGACGGAATTATGAATTTATTCGGAAAACCAATTGCGTGGAGTGGAGAAAAACAAGTAACTGGAGATAAAATTGAAGCCTATTTTAATACAGAAAATGAAAATATTGATTCTTTAAAAGTCATCGGAAACGCTTTTGCCATTAGCAAAGCAGATTCTTTAAATCTGAAAGATGAATTCAATCAGATCAAAGGAAAACTCATGATCATTTATTATAAAGACAACGATATCAATTTGGCTAAAGTTATCGGAAATGCACAGGCAATAACCTACGCAGATGATGAAAATGAAAAAACCAAAGAAGTAGAAAGAATTGGAATTGCACTTTCTACCTGTGGAACCATTGAAGCAGAGTTTGAAGCACGACGCGTTCAGATTATTTCCTGTAACATCGGTGCCCAAACTGATATATTTCCTATGAGTCAAATTTCTCGGGAGAAGCGTTTTTTCTCAGATTTTAATTGGAATACAAAAGACCGACTCCGCAAATGGCAAGATATTTTTGTGGATTCACCCAATTACGAGGAAATTCAATATGTATCAGATGATGCGTTGTTCAATGCTGCACAAAAAGTGGTAGATGATGCTAAAGCTGCGGAAGAAGCCAAGAAACCGAAGCGCGTTCGAAAATAGAAAATTTAAGAATCAATGAAAAAATTACTTGCTCTATTTTTCTTCATTTTTGCTTTATCTTTTATTCAAAGTCAAATGTTGAAAGGGGATGAACTCTTGTGGTCGCACTCTAGAAAATTAACTGCGGAAGATTTTCAGATTAAAAAAGTAGATTCTTTTACTCCGTTAAAAAGTACTTTTATTCTTTCTTGGGAGCTGAATGGATTTGGGGTTTTTAACAAAAACTTTAATAAAAATATTACCAATAAGTTTATTAAGTCTGCATCAATCATTGACGAAAATTCCACCATCCTTGCAGATTACTTAGAGTATCAGCAGACCAGCTTTGATATGGCTGAAATATACGCGCGAAAGATGAGAGAAGATCTTTTTCTAAATAAATCAAAACTCTGGAAAGGATTTGATTTTGCGAGCGAAATTTTAAAGATTCGTTTGAATGAATATTACAAAGTTCAAGCGATGATGGATAGTCAGACTAATTCAGGCACAGAGAAAGCGAAATTAGAATATTGGAAAGAAATTATAGCAGCTGAATTACTCAAAACAGAACAATTCAATTCCGAAAATGAAGCTAAAATAAATATCAAAAATAACGAACGTACTAATCCAGTATTTTAGATCAACATGCACAAAGATTTTTTTAAATACCAAGCTCAAACCACCCAATTCGCGGCCGGATTTGAAGTAGAAAAAGCTTCAGGATCTTATATTTATGGTACAGACGGAAAAAAATATCTGGATTTCGTGGCGGGGGTTTCTGCCAATACTTTAGGACATTCTCATCCGAAAATTGTCGAAGCCATCAAAACACAGGCAGAAAAATATTTGCACGTGATGGTTTACGGCGAGTATGCTCAAGAAATGCCCGTTAAACTATGCAAACTTCTAGCAGATTCTACACCAGAACCTTTAGAAGTAACCTACCTTGTAAATTCAGGTGCAGAAGCGATTGATGGCGCTTTGAAGCTCGCAAAAAGATATACGGGCAGGGAAGAAATCATCTCCATGAAAGATTCTTACCATGGCAATACGCACGGAGCACTTTCTGTTTCCGGCAATGAATATCATAAAAGAGAATTTCGTCCACTTTTACCAATGGTTAATTTTATTGGGTTTAATAATCAAGATGATTTTAGCAAGATTACGGAGAAAACGGCGTGTGTTTTAGCAGAAACAATCCAAGGTGCTGCGGGTTTTTTGCTTCCCGATTCCGATTACTTCTTTAACCTTAAAAAAAGATGTGAGGAAGTTGGAGCGCTCCTCATCTTAGACGAAATCCAACCAGGTTTTGGAAGGACTGGAAAATTATTCGCTTTTGAACATTACGGCATGGTTCCAGATATTCTAGTGTTAGGAAAAGGAATGGGTGGCGGTGTTCCCGTGGGTGCATTTATGAGTTCCCGAAAAATAATGGAAACCCTTTCACATTCCCCGAAATTAGGTCATATCACCACTTTTGGCGGTAATCCTTTAATTTCCGCGGCTAGTTTTGCCACGCTAAAAGAGGTGGTAGAAAGTGATTTGATGAGTGAAGTGGAAGGAAAAGAAAAGTTCTTCCGTCAACTATTGGTTCACCCGAAAATTGTAAACATTAACGGTCGCGGTTTAATGTTAGCGGTCAATCTAGGATCACCTGACTATACATTACATGTCGCGAAAAGATGTATGGAAAAAGGATTGATTGTTTTTTGGCAATTATACCGCAATGAATACTTGCGCATTTCGCCGCCGCTAACTTTGTCTAAAGAAGAAATTTTCGAAGGGTGCCAAGTTATTTTAGAAGTTTTGGAAGAAGTTTAATTGCAGTTCTTTAGCCTTAAAATCACGTAAATCCAAAGGGATTTTTCTGTCTCTAAACATTCCTGTTTTTTCGCTTGAAATAGTTGCTATAATCAATATTTAATTTATATATTGCGACTCAATAAAAAAGAGCAATATGGCGAAAACGAAAGTGCAGTATGAATTTGCAATGCACTGTCAGTCAGAAATATTATATGAATATATGGCAAGTGCAGAAGGACTTTCTGAATGGTTCGCTGATGATGTTTTAGAGAAAGGAGACGATTTTTTCTTTAGCTGGAACGGCAGTCCTGCAGAAAAAGCAACACTTATTCGTTACAAGCCGGAAAGTTTTGTCCGTTTCCGCTGGGAAGAAGATGAAGGGACCAAGAATTTTTTCGAAATGACCATCGTTATTGATGATATTACAGATGATTTATCCTTAAATATTACCGATTTCTGTGAAGAAGGTGATGAAGAGGAGAACAGATTGTACTGGGAAAACCTCATAGAAAATCTTAAAATTAAATTAGGAGCAGCTTAATTTTTTTTAAACATATAAATTTAATGAACGATTATTCGTTCATTATTTTTTTAAAGTAAATTCAAATATATTTTGGGAACACAAAGATTCACTTCAGAAAATTCACCACTTGTAAATAGAGCTTTCCTTTTTGGAGATGCTGTGAAAGTTTCATTTTTTGTAAGAAACGGTCAACTTATTTTGGCAGAGGAATGTTATTTCTTTTTGATGGCTTCTATGCGGAAATTGAGGCTTCAAATTCCGTTAAGCTACACCTTAGAATATTTCGTAAATTATTTTCGAGAGAATATTTTGTCCAAAGAAATTTCCAACGCCACCATTCAATTGATGGTCTACCGAAATTCAGAAGAAACTGCGCTAGAAAAGGCGGGTGTTTCCTTTTATTATGATATTGAAGTTACAGAAGATGTCTTAGAGATTAGGGGAGAACATCAAATGGATATGATTAAAGAAATCCATGTGAATACCCATTTTTTAAGCACTATTAAAGTGCATTCTGTAGAAAATATCTACGCAGAAATTTACGCGCGAGATAATGACTTGGATGATGTGATTCTCTTAAATTCCAACAAGAAAATTGCCCGAAGTATTTACGGAAATCTCCTTTTTTTAGAAGGAAAAACCATAAAAATTCCGAAGCAAAGTGAAGGCGCTTATATTTCCCCTTTAATGGAAAACTTCGTTACTTTTCTTCATAAAAGCAATCTCGCGGTAATTGTAGAATCAGAAATGATTGCTTTCGAATCCCAAAAAGCGGAAGAAATTATAATGATTTCTGATGAAAAAGGAATTTTCAGCGTTACCAAAATTAGAAATAAAACATTCGAAACTACCCGATTTACAGAGCTGATTGAAAAATGGAAACTGAGTTTCAACTAGAATTGGCAAACCCAGTAAACAACCTTTAATATAAAGTCATTGACCGGGTTTTTCTTTCCTTTTCTCTCTTTAGAACGAGAGCGGACTTCTTAAATTATAGGGGAAAGTATTAAATATTTGTTAAAGTTAATAACGGAACTTTCTTTTAGTTCATAGAGACGTCTTCTGGGGAATTTGCCCAGAGCAAAAATTCTCCTCCTAAGTTTTGCATGATGTTTTTCCATAGATTTTGATCATTCGCCGAAGTATAATCTAAGGCATAAACTTCCACCGTAGTCCACATTTTTCTCAGAATTTCTCCTTCTAACTGTTGTGGACCCCACCCAGAATATCCCGAAAAAACTTTTACATCTGGTACAGAAATTTTTCCTTCTACAATACCAGATACTACCTTTTCAATATCTTCGGTGAGATAAAATTCATCATTAATTTCTACATATTCTTCTGTTACTTTCTCGCCTTTACTGATAAAAAAGATTTTGTTGTTTTCTACAGGACCACCTGCATAAACGTCTACCGCAAAACCGAAAATATCCAGCAATCTAGAACTTACTCCTTTATTTTTTTTATTCAAAATTAAGCCGAAAGCGCCATCCTCATTATGGTCCACAATTAAAACCACCGAGCGAGAAAATATATCTCCCGCAATATCAGGAGTGGAAATTAAAATTTTACCTTTGTAAGAATGAGTCATCTGGAATTAGGGTTTTTTATGGAACCTCTTCCAAAATTAATAAAAATAAAGTATGGAAAACCTATCTGATAAGAGAAAAGTATATGAAAAATCTCAACTTCTTGAAAATCAAATCAAAGAAAATCCCATAGAGCAGTTTCGGTTGTGGTTTGGGGAGGCGGAAGAGAATTCTCACGTTTCCGAAGCCAACGCGATGGCAATTTCTACGATAGAGCAAGATGGATGCCCAAGAACAAGAATGGTTTTGCTAAAATCTTACACTTGGGAAGGTTTTATATTTTACACCAATTATGAAAGCAAAAAAGGGAAAGCAATTGAAGACACGCACAAAGCCTGTCTCCATTTCTTTTGGCCAGATTTAGAACGTCAAATTATTATTAAAGCAGATTTAGAGCAAATTGCACCCAATTTAAGCGATGGCTATTTTCACTCCAGACCAACCGGAAGTCAGCTTGGAGCTGTGGTTTCTCCGCAAAGCCAAGTGATCCCAAACCGGGAATTTTTAGAAAATAATTTAAAGAATTTGGAAATAAAATGGGAAGGGAAAGAAATTCCACGACCAGAAAACTGGGGCGGTTATCTAGCCAAGCCTTATGAGATCGAGTTTTGGCAAGGTAGACCTAATCGGCTGCATGATCGAATTATTTATGAGTTGCAGGAAGATTTCGATTGGAAAATCTCTCGCTTAGCTCCTTAGAATAAGACAAAAAAAAAAACCTCATCAGATTGATGAGGTTTATTCTTTATACTAAGGAAAGATTATTTCTTCTTTTTTGCAGTCATACCTTCCATTACCGCAGCAGATAAATCAGCTCCTGCTTTAAATTTAGCAACTTTTTTAGCAGCAATTTGGATCGGTTTTTTAGTTGCAGGGTTAATTCCTTGTCTTGCAGCTCTATCTGCTACAGAGAAAGTACCGAAACCTACTAGAGAAACTTTTCCATCTTTTTCTTTCAAAGTATTCATGATATTAGAAATAAAAGATTCTAGAGCAGCTTTTGCAGCAACTTTAGTGATACTCGCGTCTTTCGCGATTGCGTCGATCAATTCAGACTTGTTCATAATTATTACGTATTAAGGTTAGTATTAATGTTAAAGCAAATATAAAACAATTTTCATATTGTGCAAATTATTTGCAAATAATTAATAAAAAAACTATGGAACCCGATTATATTATAAAAATTTTTGAAATTGGTCAATGACGTATTATCGAGGTTTATAATATTTCAAAACTAAGGAATCCCTTTTAAAGTCTAACATTATTCTCTTTCCAAAATATAAACTTGTAATTGCGAAATGTGGAATTTTTTTTCTTTATATAAACGAATGTGAAATGTTAAATACTTATTGCTGCAAAAGTGCCAAAATATCTGATATTCAATACTATAGCGTTCGATTCTGAAATTTTTTTAAATACTCAATTTTTAGCTTTCCTTTTATTTAAAATAATTAAATTTGCGCCATGTTAATTGAAGTATTTAAATCGAAAATTCACAGAGTTTGTGTAACAGAATCAGACCTGAATTATATAGGCAGCATCACCATTGACGCGGATCTTTTAGATGCATCGGGTATTATGGTGGGGGAACGCGTTTACATTGTAAATGTTAACAATGGGGAGCGTTTTGATACGTATGCCATTAAGGGTAAAAGAAAATCAGGTGAAATTTGCCTCAATGGTCCCGCTGCACGGCGCGTGCAGAAAGGAGACGTTATCATTATCATCTCTTATGCGCAAATGACTCCAGAAGAAGCTAAAGATTTTCAGCCGAAAATTATTTTCCCTGACGAAAAAACAAATCTTCTTACCTAACTCTTCGCTAACTCCTCTCTCTTGGAAGTAATTAAAAAATCAAATCCCTTAAAAACATTTTTGACCATTGCTATTTCTCTTGGAATTGCCGCACTTTTCATGTGGTTTGCTTTGAAGGGAATGGAATTTAATAAAATCGCTGGCTACTTTGCAAAAGCCAATTATTTTTGGGTTTTTGTAGCGGCTATTTTTGGTTTACTTGCATATTGGTTTCGGGCCGTGCGCTGGAATCTTTTGCTGGAACCTATGGGTTATAAAATTTCAAATTCTAATTCTTTGTGGGCTATTTCCTTTGGTTACTTAATGAATCTTACGATTCCTAGAAGTGGTGAATTAGCCAGATCAACGGCACTTTATGGCGTAGAAAAAGTCCCGGTAGAGAAATCATTCGGTACCATAATTTTAGAAAGGGTAGTGGATTTATTCTGCATGATGATGTTTTTGGGATTAACGCTCCTCTTTAAATATGATGCAATCCTCGCTTTTTACCGCTACGTAACAGACGAAAAATCCAAGGGCCCGCAAGAAGGTCAAAGTTTTATCTTGTATTGGATCATTGGAATTACAGTTTTACTCGCAGTCATATTTTTTGCACTTCGGAAAAAATTGCAGGAATTCACATTGTACCAAAAAGTCATCGATTTTGGAAAAGGAATTCTACACGGCCTGACTTCTATTTTTAAAATGAAGGAAAAAGGGAAGTTTATCCTTTTAACCTTCGGGATTTGGATGTCCTATTATTTAGCGGCTTATCTCATTTGTTTTGCTTTGCCAGAAACGGCAGATCTTACTTTTGCAGATGGATTTTTCATTATTGTGGTGGGAACTTTAGGCATGATGGTTCCAGCTTCTGGCGGAATTGGTGCCTTTCATTTCGCCTTAAAACTGGGAATGATGGCCTTATTTCTTTCCATGGGAAAAAACCCGGAAGAAGGTGGCGAAGTCGGTTTGTCCTACGCCTTTATCTCTCATACCATGCAATTGGTTTTAATGATTGTAATGGGAATTATTTCCATTCCCATGCTGGCAAAAGCCCGGAATGCAGTAAAATCGAAATAAAAAAATGCGTACTCTCTCCGCACGCATTTAATACTTCAGACTCCATTAACAGCAATTATTCTTTACAAAAATACATCTCAGATTCTTCTACAAGCGGAATGTAAATACGGTGCCAGGTTTTATGGCCCTCAATCATTTCCCAAATATGACCTTCACCTTCAATATCTTCCGCGAGCAGAACAATTCCAGGCTCGATGATAAAGCTTTTATCATCGCTGGTTGTAAATTTTAACTTGCCACTTAAGGTGACTACAAATTGCTTTCTTGGCGCGGTATGCGGTCCGATTTGCCACTCATCAATTTCATTGGCGAACCAGAAATCTTCGGATTTAATTTTTTTAGCAGTGAGTATATTACCTTTTTCGAAATAACTTTCGCCCTGATCATCGCGCAAAAGTCTAATTGCGGGAATGTTATTATTTTGTATTTCCATTTTATCCAAATGCTCTTTTTAATAAACTTTCAACTTTTGGTTCACTTCCGCGGAAATCTTTGTAGAGTTCCATCGGATCTTTTGTTCCACCTGACGATAATAATTTTTTATATTTCGCTGCAATTTCTGGATTGAAAATTCCATGCTCTTTAAAGTATTGAAAAGCGTCTGCATCCAAAACTTCTGCCCATTTGTAAGAATAATATCCTGCAGAATAGCCACCTTGAAAAATATGAGAGAAACTTGTACTCATTGCCGTTTCGGGATTACTAGGATACAGATTGGTTGCTTGTGTTTCCATCACTTCAAAAGTTTTTACATCAGCAATTTTTTCTAATTTCGAGTGGTAAGCCAAATCCAACATTCCTAATCCAAGTTGACGCAATGTTTGGTAACCTTCCATAAAATTCTTCGACTCAGAAATTTTCTGCATCTTTTCTCGGGGTAAAATCTCTCCTGTTTCATAATGCTTTGCAAAAGTTTCTAGAAATTCTGGCTCATAGCAATAGTTTTCTAAAAACTGTGAAGGAAGTTCAACAAAATCCCATTTCACTGACGTTCCAGAAAGATTAGGATAAGTAGTGTTGGCTAAAATGCCATGTAAAGCGTGTCCAAATTCATGGAAAAGCGTGGTCACTTCTTGAAAAGTTAACAAACTTGGAGTGTCAGAACTGGGTTTTGAGAAATTACACACTACGGAAATATGCGGACGGTTATTTTCTCCATTTTGAATGGACTGGCTTTTAAAACTCGTCATCCAAGCTCCGGCGCGTTTTCCTTTTCTCGGGAAGTAATCCGCGTAAAGAAGCGCTTTAAACATTCCATTCTCGAAAATTTCGTATGTTTTTACGTCTTCGTGGTATTTCTGAATTTCGGTAGTTTCTACAAAATCAACGTTAAAAAGTTTTTTAGCAAGATTGAAAACGGCGTCTTGAACTTTTTCTAATCGAAAATAAGGTTTCAACTCTTCATCATCAATATCAAATTTTTGTTTCCGAAGTTTCTCCGCATAATAGGCATGGTCAAAACTTTCCATATTCTCAATTCCATCAGCTTTCGCAAGATTTTTAAGTTCTTCAACTTCATTTTCGGCAAAAGGTTTAGCTTTAATAAGTAGTTCCTGTAAAAACTCTGAAACTTTTTGTGGAGATTTTGCCATTCTTTCCTCCAAAACGTAATCTGCATAATTGGCATACCCTAAAAGCTGAGCCTTTTCTTGCTTTAAAGAAAGAATTTCTTTGATTAAATCTTGGTTATCGAATTCATTATTGTTAAAAGATTTTTTTCCGCTAACTGTGGCCAATTCTTTTCTTAAGTCTCTGTTTTTGGCATAAGTCATTAAAGGAAGATAACTGGGATATTGTAAAGTAATCACGTAACCGTCCAGATTTCTTTCTTTTGCTTCTTCTTGGTATTGCGCTAAAACTGCTGCCGGAATTCCGGTCAAATCTTTCTCATTGGTAATATGTTTAAAATAACTGTTGGTTTCCGCCAAAATATTTTCTCCAAATTTTAAAGATTTTTTAGACAGCTCTACACTGATGTTCTTTAGTTTCTCTTTATCCGCATCATTAAGTAAAGCGCCACTTCTCACAAAACCTTTGTAAGTTTCTGTTAAAAGCATTTGCTGTTCTTCTGTAAGATTGTATTTATCTTGTTCCTCAAAAACTTTTTTAATTTTTTCAAAAAGCAAGGTATTTTGAGAAATTTTTGCGGAGAATTCGGTCAATAAAGGAGAAACTTCTTGTGCGATTTTTTGTAGTTCTTCGTTCGTTTCTGCAGAATTAAGATTGAAAAAGATTCCTGAAACAACTTCCAGTTTTTCGCCGGAGAATGCTAAGGCCTCAATCACATTTTCGAAATTTGCATCCTCGCTATCATTTACGATATGATCTATTTCCTTTTCAGAAGTTTTGATCAGTTCTTGAATTGCGGGGAGATAATATTCTTCTTTTATTTCGGTAAAAGGAGCTGATTGATGAAGGGTAGAAAAATTTTGTATTAAGATATTGTTCATTTTTTATATTTTTTGAATAAAACCAAAGTGTGGTGCAAATTTACTTAATTTTATACTTTAAATAAAGGGATTACAAATGCACTAGAACCATGAACTATAATAGAAATCAAAAAAAACCGTGAAAACATTTTTGAAAATTACAGGTGTGATTTTAGTTCTCATAATCGCAACGATGTTGATTTTGGGCAAATATTATCATTACGAATAATCGATAGTGATTAATGTTCCCAATGAAAAAGTCTGGCAAAATGTAAACATCATGAAGGATTTTAATTCCTGGAATTGTCTAGTCCTGAAATAGCGATACACAAAAAGTATCATTATGAAAGAACAGGAAGTTACGCGTTATGTAAAGCGCACTCAAAAGGATTATTCG
>NZ_JAXCHW010000013.1:0-71903 GCF_035984805.1 Chryseobacterium sp. MP_3.2
TCGAATAATCCTTTTGAGTGCGCTTTACATAACGCGTAACTTCCTGTTCTTTCATAATGATACTTTTTGTGTATCGCTATTTCAGGACTAGACAACATTTAAATATTTAAACCTTTGTAACTATTACAAAGGTTTTTTTACTAATAAGAAAATATAATACATTTATGAAGATATTATTTACTTTTCTATTTTCTGTTTTTATCATCTATTTTGCTCAGGCACAAACAGTTGTTACAGGAAAAATTGTGGATGCAGATGGGCAACCAATTCCGAGTGCAAGCGTAACGGTAGAAGAGCCAGGACAAGATGCGATCATGGCTTTTTCTATTTCTAATGCTAAAGGAGAATATAAAGTAACCTTCACTTCCGAATCTGGAGATGTAGATCTGAAAATCAAAGCATTTAACCAAAAACCCCTTTTTCGGTCTATCAAAAATCAGTCGCAAAATCTAAATTATACCATGGATTCTGATGCTACAGAAATTAAAGAGGTGAAATTAAAAGCCAGAATGATTACCAAAAAAGGAGATACCATTTCCTACGATATTAAGGCTTTTGAAAGTAAATCTGACCGAACTTTGTCTGATGTTTTAAAGAAAATTCCGGGAATCGATGTGAATCCAGATGGAACTGTTCTTTATCAGGGAGAACCCATCAATAAATTTTATGTAAATGGAAAAGATCTGATGGAAGGTGGTTATGGAACAATAAATAACTCTTTGCCAACTGGAGCTGTACAGAAGATTGAAGTTCTAGAAAATCATCAACCCGTAAAAATTCTTCAGGATAAAGTACCCTCCGAAAATGCTGCCCTCAATATTAAATTGAAAAAAAACGTCACCATGACGGGACGTGGAGAAGTTGGAATCGGATTAAATCCTTTGCTCTGGAATATTAAATTAACGCCCATGTTTTTTGGCCAAAAAAACCAATGGGTAGTGAATTACAAAACGAACAATACTGGAGAAAGTGTAGAAAAAGAAGGAAACCTTTTGGCTTTTGGAAGTCGTTTTGAAGGAAGACGTGGTCAATCTTCGCCAAACACTTGGCTAAATGTAGATAAAGCCGACGTTCCGAATATCCCAGAAAAGAGATATTTGATGAATAATGTGCATTATTTTTCTGCCAATGTTTTAACCACGCCTTTCAAAAATAAAGAATGGGAATTAAAAGCCAATACCAGCTTCAGCAATAATTCCATCAGCCGAGATTCTTACCGAGAAACCACGTATGAGCAGGATACAGATTTCTTTAAAGAAGGAACTATTACGACCTCAGAATCCAATAATTTTTACACCAATGCGGCAAAAGGTGAAATTATCTTCACCAAAAATGCGAAGAAAGGATTTTTTAAAAATACCACCACCTATAATGGCTATTGGAATGAAGACCGTGCAAACAGCGCCACGCGTTTTAATTTCGCAGTGCCACAATCTGGTGTCCAAGATATTTTTTTGAATGAATCTTTAAGTTCGCCCACGGGAATTATTAAAAACTCATTGAGCACCATCATTCCTTATAAAGATAAACTCGTGAATGTTATGAGTTACCTTTCTTACCAGCGAGACCGCCAAAATCTCTCCGCGACAAATGAAAACTTTTTTGATTTGGATCAGATTTTTGACCCTACTTCTCTGGGCGGAAAACACTATGATCGTTTGGATCAAAACGTATCTTCTACCACCATTAACGCAAATCATAGTGCGTCTGTAGGTTTTTCTTATAAAAAATGGACGCTCACGCCAGAAGCTGGTCTTAATTTATCATTTAATGACATGAGTTCTCAGCTTTATGGAGACCGAAGCTTGCTGGAAAGTCGTTTTCAAAATGATTTAGAATGGAATGAAATTAATCCTTATTCGCAAGTTGGCCTGAATTATAAGGGAACCGTTTTTAACTTAAGCGTTAATCTACCGCTCAATATGTATGGCGTAGATTACAAAGATTTAATTAGAAATAAAGACTCAGAAATTAACAGAACCGTTTTTGAGCCTACCTTTTTTGGGAGTTATGATTTCGCCTCTTTCTGGAAACTCTCAGCTTTCGGTGGATTAAATTACAATTTCGGAAGTTTCGGGTCAGTCTATGAAGGTTTGATATTAACCAGTCCGAAAGTTCTTAATTTTAGAGATAGTGACTTTTTGCCAGAAAACAGAAACATCAATTCTTCTGCACGTTTAGAATATAGAAATCCGCTGAACAATCTCTTTTTCAATGTTCGCTACAGTTATAATGACTTCAAGAAAAACATTATTACCAGATCCAGACCTTTTGCTTCTGGAGCTTCCAATGTAACTTTAGCCTTCATCGATAACAATTCTTTTAGCCAGTCTGAAAGTGCAGAAATTGGCAAGTATTTCCCGAAATTTAAAACCAATGCTTCTATTAACTTTGCCAATCGGGATTCCAATTCTTTCAGCATTTTAGTGGATCAAAATAATGTGGATAATTTTATTGAAAGTGAAAATAATACCCAAACTTTAGCCTTTAAATTTAACAACACCTATTTTTCTTGGATGAGTTTAGATTACAATATTTCTTTGAACTGGAATAAGAATACCGACAACTACAGAAATAATGTGAATAAATATTCGGGATGGAATCACAATATGAGTTTGTATTTGTATCCAATAGAAAATCACACCATTGGTTTTGTTTGGGATGATATTTCTACTTCTCAAGGAGATACCACTTTAAGAAATCCCTTCTACGATTTATCTTACCAATATACTTGGGCAAAAAAGAAAATTGATTTCGAAGTAAAATGGTTAAACATTGCGAATACCAGAGCATATGAAACCATTGGATATAATACCACTTATTTTTCTACCACCAGAAACAGTATAGAAATAAGACCAAGTCAAGTGATGTTTACGGTGAAATTCAACTTTAAATAGTCCCAAACTTTAGAAATAGAAATACCGCTCTGAGAAAGGACCGGTAATTTTTTTTTAGGATTTGATTTTAAAAACTTTCGTCGTCTGCACTCGGCCCATAACTTCCGGGCAATGGAATATCATTCAGGCGATAGTAAACACCTAATTGGGCTCTGTGATGCGTTATTTGATTCAATCCATGTCTAATTGCGCCATATTTTGACCACTCCTTTAAAACCTGATCACCTATTCTCATAGACCAAGTTGGTTCCAGATCATTTTCCGTAATATTTTCCAACGCGATTTTTCCAATCTGGTAATCTTGCTCTAATTTTTCTTGAAGGTCAGCTTTCGTATTTAAAACTGCGGGTTTATAATCTCCTGCAACAAAATCCATTTGAGAGGTCTCCAAAATTATTTTCGGCCAGGCGAAAACCTCTACAATGTGCGATGCAAGCGGCATTAATTTCATGCTTTTTTCGTGCGGCGCATAATCATTAAGATGGTCGGGGAAATTATTGATAAATTTTTTTGTGGTTTGGTACTCCTCTTCCAATTCCATTTTAAGGATGTTTAAGCTTTCCATAAGTTGATTTTTATGGGATAAAGTTATCGATTTATGAAATTTTTGCTATCACAAAAACTAATAATATTTAAAAATAAGTGTAACATTAGTCCTCCTTTTTATACTTATTATATAAAATAGAAACAAATGAAAAAATTCTTATCCTTCTTTTTGATCACCGCTTTTTTTGCGCTGCAGGCACAGGAAACCTCGAACAGATTTTTCTATGAGCTTAATTTCAAACCAAAAAAAGGCGCAGAAACTACAGACAAAGTAATGACCATTTTGGACATCACGAAAGATAAATCCATTTACAGAGATTTTACCGTTGTTGCTCAGGATTCAATTATGAAGATTCAAGTAGAAGCCATGCAGAAGTCAGGTACTTTTAAAGATATTTCTAAGACCATGACCATGCCTAAGTTTTCGGAGAAGATTTACAAATTTTATCCAGAAATGAAAGTTCAATATGTAGATCGTGTTTCTAGCGGATTTACTCCCGTAAATATTGGCTATAGTGAAGATTTAAAATTCAATTGGAAAATTGATAATGAAAAAATGAAAATTGGAAGTTACAATACGCAGAAAGCGACTACAGAATTTGGCGGAAGAAAATGGACTGCTTGGTTTGCGGCCGATTTACCATTTCAAGATGGACCTTATAAATTCCACGGACTTCCAGGTTTAATTGTGAAAATTGAAGACGACGCCAAGGATTATTCTTGGGAATTAAAAGGAAACAAACAAGTTCCTAATTTTAATGAAATTACCTACTTAGAGTCCGTAATGCCGGGCGGAAGTGGTGGAAAAGTGCAGGAACTCAGCCGCGAAAAATTCACCAAAACTTTTTCTGATTATAAAAAAGATCCTTTTGCATCCATGAGACCCATGATGTCTCCTCAAATGATGAGTACAAAAATGCCAGGAACAGAAACCACCATTGGTGATTTTATTAAGGAACAAGAGAAAACAACCAAAGAATTTTATGAGGCGAACAACAATCCAATTGAAGGGGAAGTTGCGGTTCCTAAAAAGAAAAAATAAGCTTGTAGAAATACTGATTATAATTGTTGCCGAGGACAAATGTTCTCGGTTTTTCTATGTTTAATTTCTGCAAATCTTTGAAAAAATTCGGTAAATATGATATAATTCAGATATTTACAAGGGTATTTACTGCCTTTTTAGGCGCTTTTTCCCTATTTTCTTATTTAGATTTAATTTAAATAACGTACATTTGCTCCTCAAATATTTTAATCTTGAAGAGAGATATTTCAAATAAATTGTGTTGTTTCCCAAAGGCAAAAATGGGTAAAATTGTAGGTTATGAAAATGATGACCTGAAAATGCCCAATAAGATTATTGAAATGGGACTTTTACCAGAGACCTATTTCAAAATTCTTTATCAGGCGCCTTTTAAGGGTCCTTTGTATGTGGAATTTGGGGATGAAAAAAGCCGAATTGCCCTGCGCGAAGAGGAAGCACAGTTTATCATTGTAGAACACATGTGATGCAAAAAGCTACCCCCATCAAACAAATTCTTCTGGTCGGTAATCCCAATGTAGGTAAATCCACCGTCTTCAACTTGCTTTGTCATAAAAATCAAAAAACCGGAAATTACGCGGGAGTTACCGTGGCAAGTCATACTGGCGATTACGATCATCAAGGCGAAACGGTAGAAGTTGTAGACTTACCAGGTTCCTACAGTATTTATCCAACCTCTGAAGATGAAGCCATTCTCTCCAAATTTTTGGTTGATGAGCAGAAAAATTATACAGGTGTTGTTTATATTTTAGAAGCCCTGAGTATTAAACGTGGCTTGCTCTTATTTCAACAAATCCAGGATCTTGGAATTCCCATTCTATTGGTGGTAAACCAAATTGATCAGGCAGAAAGACGCGGAGTTAATATTGATTTAGATGCGCTTTCAAGGGAATTAGGCGTGACGGTTTTGCAAAGTAATGCGAAAAAAAATCAGGGAATCGAAGAAATTCGTGCGGAAATTTATAAAAATAGTTTCACCGTTTCTGAAAAAGCCTCTTTTGAAGTTCCTGTTGAACAAAAAGGCCTGGTTTTCAAAATATTTTCTGCCACCAAAGAAAGCAATCAGTATAAAATCTGGACTTTACTTTCCTCAGATACATATCTGGGCAAACTGGAAACAGTACATGAGCAAATTAATGATGATGAGGTGAAGTGTTTGGTCCCGAAAAGATTACAAACGCAAGAAACCATCCGAAGATATCAAAATATTGATCGAATTATTTCTAAAGTCCTTTCGAAAAAACCTCAGTTTAAAGAGTTGTTGACAGAAAAACTAGACAAAGTTTTGGTACATCAGTTTTGGGGTTATGTCATTTTTGGAGTAATTCTGCTCATTATTTTCCAAAGTGTTTTTTTCCTTGCAGAATATCCTATGAACTGGATTTCGGATTTTTTCCTTTGGCTATCCAGTTTGGTTAACACCAATTTGCCAGAAGGTCCTGTGAATTCTTTGCTTGCTAACGGAATTATTCCGGGATTGGGTGGAATTATGATTTTCGCGCCGCAAATTGGAATTTTGCTGTACTTTCTTTATCTCTTAGAAGATTCTGGATATATGGCGAGAGTAATTTTCCTCATGGATCGTTTTCTTCGGCCATTCGGACTGAATGGAAAGAGTATCGTGCCATTGGTTTCGGGAACAGCGTGTGCAATTCCCGCAATTATGTCGACCAGAAACATTGAAAATGTAAAAGAGCGCTTGATCACTATTTTGGTTACGCCATTTATGACTTGTGCTGCTCGATTGCCAGTTTACAGTATTATCATCGGGTTAATTATTCCCAATAAATTTTTTGGCGGCATTAGTTACAAAGCTTTAGCCTTAATGGCGATGTATTTCCTCGGATTTTTTATGTCTTTATTGGCAGCATTTGTCCTAAAAAAAATGATTAAAAGCAAAGGAGCTTCTTTTTTAGTCATGGATCTTCCGTCCTATAAATTACCTCTTTTTGCGTATGATTTTAAAATCGTTCTCGGTAAAGTTTGGGAATTTATTACAGGTGCTGGTAAGGTTATTTTTCTATTCAGCATTGTGATTTGGTTTTTCAGTTACATTGGACCCAGCCAAAATCAAGAAGATTTGGTTTCAACCGATGTGAAATTGGAACAATCTTATCTTGCGAAAATGGGTAAATCCATTGAGCCAGCCATTGAACCACTTGGATATGACTGGAAAATGGGAGTTGGTATTTTAACGAGTTTTGTGGCAAGAGAAGTTTTTGTGGGAACCATGTCTACGTTGTACAGTTTAGATGAAGAGGCACCAGAAGGAACGATTATAGAAAAAATGAGGAGTGATGTAAAACCCAACGGAGAAAAAGTCTTCAGTTTTGCTACGGGTATTTCTATTCTTCTCTTTTATGCTTTTGCCATGCAATGTATTTCTACCTTAGCGGTAGTTTACAGAGAAACCAAATCCTGGAAATGGACCATGGCGCAGTTGTTCGGCATGTCTGGCTTGGCTTATATTGCATCCTTAATTGCCTATCAAATGCTAAAATAATGGACAATTCTCTTATTTTTCAATATATCATTATCGCAGCGCTTGTTTTATTTGCGGGCTATTCTTTATTCAATATTGTTGCGGACAGTTTCAGTTCCAAGAAGAAGAAAAAAGGCGAATTCGGGTGTGATCAGGAATGCGGCGGACATTGATCTATTTTATGGTTGAGGTTAAAGGAGGTCATTTCTACTTAGTATAAATTTTGTAAATTTGCCTCTATGGATTCTCTAGTATTTCAATACATCATTATCGCTTTAATTGTCTTATTTGCAGGATACTACCTTTTTAAGATTATTGCCAAAAACCTTGCTCCGAAGCGATTTAAAAAAGGCAAGCCTGGTTGTGATTCAGACTGCGGCTGTTCGTAAAAACACGCATCCTACTTTAATTATTCGTATTTTTGCACCAAATTTAAATCATAGTATAGAATGGCATTAATTAAATCCATTTCGGGAATTCGTGGTACCATCGGCGGTAAAGTTGACGAAAATCTAACTCCACTAGATGTGGTGAAATTTACCTCTGCTTTCGGAGCTTGGCTTCAAAATAATAGAAATAAAAAAGACTTAACGTTAGTTGTTGGTCGGGACGCCAGAATTTCTGGGTCAATGGTCAATTCTTTGGTTACTGCAACCCTTCAGGGTTTAGGAATTCATGTGGTAGATTTAGGTTTATCCACCACACCTACCGTAGAAATTATGGTTCCAGAACTTCACGCAGATGGTGGAATTATATTAACCGCTTCTCACAATCCAAAGCAGTGGAACGCGTTGAAATTACTCAATGAAAAAGGAGAATTTATAACAGGAGAAAATGGTGCAGAAGTTTTAGCTTTAGCAGAAAGTGAAGATTTTGAATATGCAGAAGTTGATGATTTAGGCCAATATGAAACACGTGATGATGCTTTTGATATTCATATTCAACAGATTTTAGACCTGCCAATGGTGGATGCAGAAGCCATTAGATCAAAGAAATTTAAAGTGGTGGTAGATGCAGTAAATTCTACCGGCGGAATCGCTATTCCGCAATTGTTGGAAAAATTAGGCTGTGAGGTAGTAAAATTATACTGTGATCCTACAGGACATTTCCCACACAATCCAGAACCCTTAAAAGAACATTTAGGTGATATCTGTGAACTTGTCAAAAAAGAAAAAGCTGATTTAGGTGTCGTGGTAGATCCAGATGTAGACAGATTGGCTTTGGTGGATGAGAACGGGGAACTTTTTGGGGAAGAATATACTTTGGTTGCAGTAGCCGATTATCTTTTAAGAAATAAAAAAGGAGTTACCATTTCTAATTTGTCTTCAAGTCGTGCAGTACGTGATGTTGCAAGAAATTTGGATTCAGAATATTTCGCAAGCGCGGTGGGGGAAGTGAATGTAGTTACCTTGATGAAAGAGAAAAACGCCGTGATTGGTGGCGAAGGAAATGGCGGAATTATTTATCCTGATTTGCATTATGGGCGTGATTCTTTAGTGGGAGTCGCTTTATTCCTGACGCATTTGGCAAAAGAGGACAAGACCGTTTCAGAATTAAGAGCCACGTACCCAAGTTATTTCATGGGGAAAAAGAAAATTGAATTAACACCAGATATTGATGTAGATTCTCTTTTAACTAAAATGCAAAATGAATATCAAAACGAAGAGATTTCTACCGTAGATGGTGTGAAAATTGATTTCAAAGATAATTGGGTACATTTAAGAAAATCGAATACAGAACCCATCATTCGGATTTATACAGAAGCCTTCTCTCAGAAAGAAGCAGATGATTTAGGCGATCAGATGATTGCAAAGATTAAGAGTTTGATTTAAATCAAATTTCTTAGATTGAAAAATGTTTAAAAAAAATTGTTTGGTCAAAGTTGGCAAGTAAAATTCCAATTTGGATTATAACAGCACATATATATATTGGAAGAATTTTTTGACAATGAACTGGTAAAAAAGTTCGAAGACATGGTAGAAAATAATGAGGAAATATACTTCGAAACCGAAGAATATGAGGACATCATTATTTACTATTTAGAAATGGGCGATATCTCTTTTGCAGAAATGGCCACGAAGTTCGCACTGCAACTTCACCCGCAATCTTTAGAATTAAAAATTAAGAAATTCGAGGTTCTTTTGGAACTCGAAAACTACGTGCAGGCAAAAGAACTCATGCGGGAACTTCAGGAAGCGTCTATGGAAAGCACTGATTTTTTGGTATGTTGTGCCAAATATTACTCTAATCTTGGTAACCCAAGACGAGCCATTACCTTTTGCGAAACAGCTTTAGAATTGGAAGAAGAAGAGAACTTTCTCCACAATTTTATCGCAGATGAATATGTGAATTTAGAAGATCCGTTTAAAGCTTTGAAGCATTATAAACTGGCTTTAGGTTTTGATCAACAAGATGAATATTCCTTAGAAAATGTCATGTTTTGCTACAATCAATTGAACAGAAGCGAAGAAGCAATCGAGTTTTTAAACGGTTACTTGGATCAGTTTGCCTTTTCTGAAACAGCTTGGTATGAATACGGCCAGTTTTACTTCAACCGGAAAAATTACGAAGAAGCCATCCGTGGTTTTGATTTTTTATTGGCGGTAAATTCTCAGTCAGTTGGTGTTTATGCAAATAAAGCGGCGTGTTATGAAGCTTTGGGAATGTGGACGAAAGCCATTGCGGTTTATGAGGAGA
The DNA here is from genome assembly GCF_035984805.1 of Chryseobacterium sp. MP_3.2. Classification (NCBI taxonomy): domain Bacteria; kingdom Pseudomonadati; phylum Bacteroidota; class Flavobacteriia; order Flavobacteriales; family Weeksellaceae; genus Chryseobacterium; species Chryseobacterium sp. MP_3.2. The sequence continues at coordinate 9,662 of NZ_JAXCHW010000013.1, forward strand.
TGCTGGAATTAGAATACACCAAATCTTTTACGTACTATAAAATTGGACTTTGTTTCAAAGAAAACAAACAAATGGTTTTGGCTTTAAATGCCTTCCAAAAATCCCTCAGAGATGATCCTCAGTTTTATCTGTCGATGATGGAGCAATCCTATGTTTACGAGGAAATGGGCGGCATGAAAGAAGCACTGCATTTCGCCATAGAAGCTGTTTCTTTAAATGATAATAATTTAGATTATCAGAAACGTTTGGCTTTTCTTTATATCGATGCTGGCAAGTTTGAAGAAAGTTTACTTTGCCTGAAAAAATTGGCAGAATATGAACCAACCAGATTTTACAATTGGTACGCTTACTGCGAAGTTCTAATGCTCCTTGGTGAGTTTGAAGAAGCTATTACCGTTCTATTAGAAGCCACGAAAAATCACAATAGAGCAGAGTTGTTTTACCAGTTAAGCAATTGTTATTTTCAGATGAATAATCAGAAAGAAGGGAGAAAAGTTTTGGGAGTTGCCTTGGATTTAGACCCCCAGTTACTAGAAGACATGCAGCAAAAATATCCTTTTATTAAGGAGGAAGTTGATAAAGTAAAAACCAAGAAAAAGTAGTTTTACGCTTTTTTACATAGAAAAACCTCACTCGATTAGAGTGAGGTTTTTCTATGTATAGAGTATCACGCTATTTTGCGCTTTGCTTTTTCTTTAAGGTTTCGCCTTCCAAACCATCTTTAGCTTCATTAAGTTTTAAGACGGCGGTTTCGCCTTCAGACAATTGTTTGTTGACTAACATTTCTGCTAATAAATCTTCAATATACTTTTGGATTGCCCGTTTTAATGGTCGCGCTCCAAAATCTCTGTCCCAGCCTTTATCTGCAATGAATTCTTTCGCATCATCTTCTAGTATTACTTTGTAATTCAATTTTTCTAATCTTAGATACAATTTATTCAGTTCTAGATCAATGATTTTTGCAATGTCTTCTTTTCCTAAAGAGTTAAAGATGACGATATCATCAATTCTATTTAAAAATTCTGGTGCGAAGGCTTTTTTCAAAGCTTTTTCAATGGTACTTCTCGCTCTGGAATCTGAATTGGAATTTTTTGCATTCGTTCCAAAACCAACACCATCTCCGAAATCTTTAATATCCCGTGTTCCAATATTAGAAGTTAGGATAATAATCGTATTTCTAAAGTCAATTTTTCTACCCAAAGAATCCGTGATATGTCCTTCATCCAAAATCTGCAGTAAAATATTGAACACATCTGGATGCGCTTTTTCAATCTCATCCAAAAGGATTACAGCATATGGTTTTCTTCGAACGGCTTCCGTTAACTGACCACCTTCTTCATAACCCACGTATCCCGGAGGAGCACCGACTAACCGCGAAATCGCAAATTTTTCCATGTACTCACTCATGTCAATTCTGATCAGAGCATCATCTGAGTCGAATAATTCCCGCGCCATTACTTTCGCAAGTTCGGTTTTACCAACACCCGTTGTCCCAAGGAAGATAAAAGTACCGATTGGACGGTTTGGATCTTTCAGCCCGGCTCTGTTTCTTTGAATGGCTTTCACCACTTTTTTCACCGCTTCTTCTTGTCCAATTACTTTTCCGTTCAGTTGACCATCCATTTGAGCCAGTTTATCCAACTCATTTTTACCAACTTTGGTAACTGGAATTCCACTCATCATGGAAACCACTTCTGCTACGCTTTCTTCGGTAACCACTTCTTTCTTTTCCTTCACATCTTTGTCCCAGCTCTCCTGCGCAATGTTCAGTTCAATTTGCAAGCGTTCTTCTTCATCTTTCAATTTTCGTGCTTCCAAATAATCCTGAGCTTTCACCGCTTTCTGCTTATTCTCCTTGATTTCTTCAATTTTTGTTTCAAAATCGATGATTTCAGTGGGAACTTTCATGTTTTTGATATAAACACGTGATCCCGCTTCATCCATCGCATCGATGGCTTTATCTGGTAAAAATCGGTCCGTAATATATCTTGCCGTTAAATTTACACATGCCAGAATTGCTTCATCGGTGTAAGTAACATTATGGTGATCTTCATACTTATCTTTGATCTGATTTAGGATTTGAATCGTTTCTTCTACGGTGGTAGGTTCTACCATTACCTTTTGGAAACGTCTTTCTAATGCTCCATCTTTTTCAATGTATTGTCTGTATTCATCCAAAGTCGTCGCACCGATACATTGAATTTCTCCTCTTGCTAAAGCTGGCTTGAACATGTTGGAAGCATCTAAACTTCCGGTTGAACTTCCTGCACCTACAATGGTGTGTAGTTCATCGATAAACAAAATGACATCGCGGTTTTTCTCCAATTCAGTCATGATTGCTTTCATCCGTTCTTCGAATTGTCCACGGTATTTTGTTCCCGCAACTAAACTTGCTAAATCCAAGGTGATTACTCGTTTTCCATAAAGAACGCGGGAAACTTTTTTCTGCTGAATTCTTAACGCTAAACCTTCAGCAATGGCAGATTTACCAACTCCAGGTTCTCCAATCAATAATGGATTATTTTTTTTTCTTCGGGATAGGATTTGAGAAACTCTTTCAATTTCTTTTTCTCTACCAATTACAGGGTCTAATTTTCCATCTCTCGCAAGCGATGTTAAATCCCGTCCGAAATTATCCAAGGTTGGCGTTTTTGTTTTGCCAGTTCCTAGGTTTCCTGTCGGTTTTCTCATTTGCCCGAATTCTTCACGTTCTTCGTCATCATCATACGCACTCATTTTTGGACCTTGCCCAGAATTTTTAAGCATGGCTTGATATTCTTTGGTCACAGTTTCATAATCTACATCATAGGAACTTAGAATATTGGTCGTTGGATCTTCAGATTTAAACAAGATTCCGAGCAACAAGTGAATGGTGTTGATTTCTGCACTTTGATATTGGCGGCATTCTAGTTCAGAGCGTTTTACGGCGTGATCCGCCATTTTCGTAAAGTTAATTTTTTCGCTATCTGCAGTATAAGGGTTTAGACTAACCACAGACAAAGTTTCGATCTTACGTCTAATTTGGGTTAAATCGGCACCTAAATTCTGTAATATTTCTTTCGCAGAGTTATCTGATTTTATCATTCCCAAGAGGAAATGTTCTGTATTGAGGAACTCACTCTGCAACCGTCGCGCCTCATTTTTGCTATGTTTGAATACCTGATCCAAACCGTTTGAAAATTTATGATCCATATTTTTCTTTCTATCTTATTATAAAGGTAATTAAAGTGCTACTATTTCTTACCAGAAGTTACAAATACTTTACCAATTAATGTTTAAAGACTTTATGGCAGATTTAAATTTGACTATCTGCCTGAAAATGATTAGGTTTGTCTCCCTAAAAAAACCTATGACCCCAGAAATTACGAACTACGTTGGCTATGCAGCTTCAGTCTTTGTTGTACTGAGTTTTATTCTAAAAGATATTCAAAAAATTCGCGTAGTGAATTTAGTGGGATGTATCTTATTTGTACTTTACGGCATTTATAGTAATTTCCTTTGGCCAATAATCATTCCGAATGGGATTTTATGCTTTATTCAAGGTTATCATTTGATAAAAAAGAAGTAATTTTCTAAGATGAAAGTTTTAGTAAGCGTTTTTAATAATTTAGCGACGGATCAACGTGTAGAAAAGGTTTGCCGAAGTTTGTTAGAAAATGGTTACGAGGTAGAATTGATTGGTAACAATTGGACCGGTTTACCCGAAATGTCCCGAGAATACTCCTTTTCCAGAATCCTCCTTAAATCCAAAATTTTAAAATTTGCCTATCTGGAATTTCAGTTTAAACTTTATCAGAATTTATTACGAACCACGGATAGAAACACCATTCTGCTCGCTAATGATTTAGATACGCTCTTACCCAATTACTTAATTTCTAAAAAGCTCGGCATTCCTTTAGTGTTTGATAGCCACGAAATTTTCACAGAGATGCCTTCAATTAACGGAAGGTTCACGCAGAAAATTTGGCGAAAATTAGAATCTTGTATAGGGCCAAAAATGAAATACATGATGACTGCGAGTGAAAGCTATGCGGATTGGTTTCACAACCGATATGGAATCCAACGACCTTTCGTAGTGCAAAATTTTCCAAAGCACACTCCCAATCCACAAAATTATCTAGAAGATAATAAGCCAAAAATTATACTCTATCAAGGCGTCATCAATCCTTCCCGCGGATTGGATAAAATGATTCCTGCTATGAAAAATATTCTGGGCGCTGAACTTTGGATCGCGGGTGATGGTCCAAAAAAAGTAGAATACCAAAACCTTTCGAAGTCATTGCACTTAGAAAATCAGGTGAAATTCCTGGGTAAACTTTCGCCTAAAAAATTGAGAGAACTTACTCCAAAGGCAGACATTGGTATAAGCATCGAAGAAAATAATGGGTTGAGTTATTACTACTCCATGCCGAATAAAATATCTGATTATATTCAGGCAAGAGTTCCTGTGGTGGTGTCAGATTTTCCAGAAATGCAAAAAGTTATTGATCAATATCACGCGGGAGAAAAAATTTCAGATTATTCGGAATTGCCAGAAAAAATCCTGAGCGTTTTAGAAAAAGGAAAAGGTTTTTACGAATCCAATTTAAATCATGCGGCTCAAGAACTTTGTTGGGAAAAAGAAGAACAAAAATTATTGACACTTTTTAAGACCGTTAAATTGGCAGAGTTCTAAAAGCGAATTTCTTATCTTTGTACCTAGAAATTTTTAAAAATGACCATCAAAGAAAAACAGCAAGAAATTGTAGAAGAATTTGCCTTTTTAGAAGATTGGGAACAAAAATACGAGTACATCATTGACCTAGGAAAAGAGTTGCCCGGAATTCCTGAAGACAAAAAGAAGGAAGAAAATTTAATTAAAGGTTGCCAATCGAAAGTTTGGATTGATGCTGATTTTAAAGAAGGAAACTTATACTTTAATGCGGATTCCGATGGCATTTTGCCCAAAGGAATTGTCTCCCTATTGGTTTCTATTTACAGTGGGCATCCTACGCAAGAAATTTTGGATTCAGATTTTGCGTTTATCTCCGAGATTGGACTGCAAGAATTTTTATCTCCCTCTCGCGCGAACGGATTAATGGCCATGACCAAGCAAATTAAGTTTTACGCCGTAGCATTTCAACTTAAAACTTGACGAAAATCTTAGCATATCGTTTCTCTGCCTTTGGAGATGTAGCCATGATTGTTCCTGTTTTGCGGGAGTTGCTGGAGCAGAATCCTACTGTAGAAATTGTTTTCGTTTCGCGGAAAAATTTTGCTGATTTATTCAAAGAGATTCCGCGTATTATTTTTAAAGGTGTTGATCTGGATGATTACAAAGGTTTCTTTGGGATGAGACGCCTAAGTAAAGAATTACGCACCCAATTTAATCCAGATTATGTAGCAGATTTACACAATGTTATCCGTACCAAAATATTAGACAGAATTTTTACGCGAAAAGGTTTTGATGTAGCCGTTATTGATAAAGGCAAAGAGGAAAAAGAGCATTTAACAGACGTATGGAATCTGGATAAAGCGCCCCTAAAACACACTACAGAAAGATATGCAGATGTCTTTCGGGAGCTTGGTTTTTCCCTTACTTTATCGCATAAATACAGACCAGAACGCGTGGAAAAATCAGGAATTGGATTCGCACCTTTTGCTCAGCATGAAGGTAAAATGTTACCCTTAGACAAATCATTTGAAATTGCAAAGAAAGTAGCGGAAACGAAGAAAATCTACTTTTTTGGCGGTGGAAAAAATGAGGTTGATATTTTGGAAAAGTGGGCCTCTCAAATACCAAATTCTGAGAACCTTGCGGGAAATTTGACTTTAACGGAAGAATTAAAAAAAATATCCAGTTTAGAAATGATGGTTTCTATGGATTCCGCGAATATGCATTTGGCAAGTTTAGTGGGAACACGCTGTATTTCCATTTGGGGATCAACCCATCCTTTCGCTGGGTTTCTAGGTTATGGTCAAAATGAAAATGATGTGGTTCAAGTAAAAGATTTAACTTGTAGACCGTGCTCTGTTTTCGGAGATAAACCTTGCTACCGTGGTGATTGGGCATGTTTGGAAGAAATTAACTTGCAGCAAATTATGGATAAAATTAATGCCTAAAAAAATTCCTTTCATCAATGATAAAAGGAATTGGTTTTATAAAAATTTATCGCCCTTTTTCAAATTCTTTAAATCCTGAACATAATCTTTAATGAGCTGATCATTTTCTCGCGGACAAATCAAAAGAGCTTTTTCTGTATCCACGATGATGTAATTTTCTAATCCATCAATAATGGCAGCTTTACTTTTAGTTTTCAGGCGTATTAAATTACCTTTAGCATTGTAAGTGATAATCTGCTTAGAACCAATGGAGTTATTCTCCTCGTCTTTCGGCGAGTTCTCATAAACGGAAGTCCAAGTTCCCAAATCGCTCCAACCCAAATCTGCGGGAATTACGAAAACATTTTTTGCTTTTTCTAATATTCCATTATCGATTGAAATTTTTGCAACCTTGGGATAAATCACTTCGATGCAACTGATTTCTCCCTCAGAATTGTATTCGCAGCTTCCAAAATGCTGAGACATTTCTTCTAAATTTTCATCAAAAGCGCTTAAAATTGATTTTACATTCCAAATAAAAATACCCGCATTCCAGAGGAAATCTCCACTTTCTATAAAAGTCTTCGCGATTTCTAAATTAGGTTTTTCTGTAAAAGTTTTTACTTTGAAATATTCTGCACCTTTTTTCTCTACAAACTGAATGTACCCAAATCCAGTATCGGGACGGGTTGGTTTGATGCCTAAAGTGATGAGGTAATCATTTTTTTCTGCCAGATTAAAAGCCAGTTCAACTTTACGCAAAAAGATATTTTCCTTTAAAATCAAGTGATCCGCGGGCAAAACAATGAGGTTAGCTAATGGATTGAGTGCCTCAATTTTTTTCGCCATGTAAATATTGCAAGCCGCCGTATTTTTCATCATCGGTTCACCAACAATGTTTTCCGTTTTTATTTCTGGAAGCTGCTGTTCTGTCAGCGAAATATATTCTTTGTTGGTTATCACAAAAATATTTTCTGCAGGAACAATTTGAGAAATTCGATCATAGGTCTGCTGAATCATGGTACGGCCAGTTCCTAAAATATCTTGAAATTGTTTCGGATATTTCTGTGTACTCATGGGCCAGAATCTACTACCGATTCCACCTGCCATTATTACGCAGTAATTAATTGATTTAGACATAGTTAACTTAATTTTTCAACTCTCGCCAAAGGTTTAAAGATGTAATTTTTTTCGTTGCCGAGGTTTTTACAAAGATAGTTTTTTTTACGCTTTTCAAGAAGCATGTAGAGTTGATTTCTGTAGGTAAAACAGTCATCTGGTTCTAATTCTTCTACGTACGATTGTTCATCTTCCAGGTTTTCTATCCGAAAATATTTCACCAAATCTGGACTCGCCATAAAACTGGCTTTCGGTGCTTTTGAGAATTTAAAAATTATGGGTTGCAGATCAGGTGGATAAACAGAAATACTTTCTAAAAGCATAATTTTAAAAGTGTTTTTCCATTCCGCACCGTGCGCAGAAATTCTGTAGCTATAGCGATCAAAAGCAATGAGATGCGCCAGTTCATGGGTCAAAACAAAGAAAAAAAGTGGCGCTTGCAGCGTGGAATTAATGGTGATTTGGTGTGATTTATCAGGCATTCTGCGGTAATCTCCCAACTTTGAATTTCGCTCTTTCGTTATTTTAATATGAATGGAATAATCGGCGAACCAATTCTTTAAATGGTCGAGCGTATTTTCGGGTAAATATTTTTCTAAATTTTGAATGGACATTCTTTCAGCTTTGCAAGTCAGTAGAAATGGAATGATAAAAATTGTTGTTTGCCTAAAGACTCAACGGAATTCCCGCATAGAAATTCAATAGTTTCATACTGAAGAGATAGTTGTATTTAGCTTGTGCCACAGAACCTTGGGCATTTGCGAAATTATTTCGGGCCGTGTTTAAATCATAAATGGTTGTTCTACCGGCGGCAAAACTTTTCTCTGCAAAATCAACAGCCAACCGTGAGCTTTTTTCCGCTTGTGTTGCGGCTAGATAAGCTCCATAATTACTTTCTGCATCAAACTGTGCTTTCTGTACATTCTGCAGAACATCTTGTTTTGATTGTTCCAGTGCAACTTTAGCCAACTCTTCATTGATTTTAGACTGTTCTACTTGCAATCGCGTAATTCCTTTGTTAAAAATAGGAATATTCGCTGATACGCCAACTTGCTGCCCAAAATTATCGGTGAACTGATCTATAAAGTTGGTCTGTTGAATGGTTGCTCCAGTGGGATCCACTAATTTAAAGCGGTAAAAATAAGAGGTCCCGAAACCTGCATTGGCAGAAATAGTGGGCCAAAAAGCGGTTCTGGTAATTTCGGTTTGCGCTTCGGCAGATTTAATGCGGCTGTCTGCAGCTTTTATTTGTGGCTGATTTTCGTAGGCTTTATCAATGATTGTTTCCGCGGAAAAAAGTGGGGCATCTAAAATATTATCAACCGGGACATTTACAATATCGAAATTTTTGTAGTCTTTTAATTGCAGAAGCATTGCCAATGCGAAAAGACTTCGGTCAGTGTTGATTTGCGCCGTGTTTACATTTTGTTTTTCTCGAGCCAATGCTGCTTCAGCTTCTGCCAAAATCGTTTGTGGCGTAGTGCCCACGTCAGTAGTTATTTTCGCTCTTTCGTATAATTTTTGTGCGTTGTTCTGGGCACTCTCAGAAATTTGCACAATTTCTCGGTTGAGTAAAATTGAAAGATATTGCTGTGCAATCTGGAGGGATATATCATCTTTTGTTCTTTGCAAATCAAAATTATTTGCTTCAACTTCATATTGAGTTTTGCGAATATTTTTTTCCAAGCGACCATAATTGAAGAGAAGAATATCTGCGCCTACATTTGCATTGCTTCGGAAATTATCATTTCGATTGGTGTTGCCGAAAAGATCTGTACCCTGACCGAAAGCTCCATTCAAACCTGCATTGGCGTTTACGGAAGGTAAATATTCTCTTTTCGCAATCTTGAGCGTATTATCCTGAATCTTAGTATTGAGGTTTCCACGTAAAACTTGTAAATTATTTTCTACTGCATAATTTACGGATTCTTGCAGAGTCCATTTTTTCTGTGAAAATAGGGAAACAGACAGCAAACAAAGCAAAAAAACAACAAAGCTCTTCATGGACAATTTTAAAGAATAAGACGTTATTTTTACTGATTTGTTACAATCATTTCTTTAACTCATTAATTCTGGAAATGATGGGCATGGAGAATATTCCACTCTTCTGAAGATAAAGTTCATAAAACTTCTGCGCTTTTTCTGCCCAGTCAGATTGGGGATTTTCTTTATTTTTAAAGAAGAAGAGATTTCCTAATAGTTCAAAAAATGGGATATAATGAGAGGCATCTTTTTCTTCAATGAAACTCGTGATCTCTTCTACGGATTTAGAAGATAATTCCTCAAAATTCATTTTAAAAGTATCATTCATATTGGTTTCAAAAATCCGCTGTAATTCATCGGGATCGCCCTCATTATTTCCACCAATAATCATCTTTGTCAGAAATTCTGAAAATTGTTTAACAATCCGGATGATGTAATCTTTATCATGTATCATATTTTAAAAACTTTTAAATGATTGTTTTATACTTTAAGTTTAAGCAAAAAACAAATACGCTAAAATCACAGAAGTAATCACGCCCACCAAATCTGCTAAAAGCATTGCAGTAACGGTATATCTCGTATTTTTAATTCCCACCGCGCCGAAATAGATGGCAATTACATAGAAAGTAGTGTCCGAACTTCCTTGTAAAATTGCGGCTAATCTTCCTTGAAAACTGTCTGCTCCGAAAGTTTGCATGGTGTCAACCATCATTCCTCTAGCTCCAGAACCAGAAAGTGGTTTGATTAAAGCGGTAGGCAAACCGTCCACAAATCTGGTGTCGAAACCTACAACTTGTGCAACCCATTTCATTCCATCAATCAGAACATCGAAAACTCCGGAAGTTCTTAAAAGGGAAATCGCGATGAGCATTCCTACCAAATAGGGAATGATTTTTACACAGGTCCAAAAACCTTCTTTTGCTCCCTCCACAAATGCATCGAATACATCAATTTTTTTGTAAATCGCTCCTGCTACAATGGCAAAGAAAATGAGAAGGATAATTCCATTGCTGAGTAGCATACTGAAATTTGTTAAACCTTCTTTGCTTAAACTGACCAAATAAACCACCAATAATCCAATGATGACAGAAATTCCGCCTACATAACCAATTACGGCAGGTTGTAATAGATTTATTTTTTGGTAAAGGGACACTACAATCATTGCGGCCATGGTAGCGGCAAAAGTCGCTATCATGCAGGGAAGGAAAATATCTGTAGGTGTGGCAGATCCCATAGATGCTCGAATGGCGATAATGGAAACTGGTATCAGTGTTAATCCACCTGCATGCAAACAGAGGAACATAATTTGGGAATTACTTGCGCGGTCTTTATCTGGATTTAATGTTTGCAAACTCTCCATCGCCTTCAAGCCGAAGGGAGTCGCAGCGTTATCTAAGCCTAATAAATTAGCAGAAAAATTGAGGACCATGTGTCCAAAAGAAGGGTGATTTTTTGGAATTTCGGGGAATAGTTTGGAAAAGAAAGGTTGGATGATTCGGGAGAGAAGATTAATTCCGCCGGCGCGCTCGGCAATGCTCATGAATCCCATAAAAAGCGTCATAATACCAATTAAACCTAAAGATATTTTCACCGCCGTTTCTGAGGTTCCGATGACTCCATCTGTTTGCTGAACCCTATAAACATTAACATCAGCTTTTGCTGAATCTGTCTTATACTTGATTCTGTCTTTCGTAAAATCTGGACTTAAGAGAAGATTATTTTTCACATCTGGAGAAATTTCGCTCATTGGTTTAGACATAATCTGAACCGTATCTCCACTTTTCCCCACAACCATATCATTATAAATCGCCTTGTAATTATCAGAAACCAAATATTTAATACTCGCTACAATAATTGCTACAATGATAAATCCACTCCAAATCCTGCTTAACACCATCTTCTAAAAAATTTTGATAAAAATAACTAAAAAGTTTCTCTTAGCGTGTTTCCGTTTTAAGATTATTGGAAATGATTTGAATGTAGAAGTTTCAAAAACAAAAAAATCCTAACCAATTAAGGAGAGGATTGATAGAAGTGCAAAATTCTTTTCTTTATTTCATGGCTAAAAATTCGATGCCATCATTATTAATATCTTCAGGATATCTTTCAAAATTTCGGTGAAAATCTGAGTAATATTCTTGGTATTCTTTCTGTTTTCTGGAGAAAAATCTTCTAAATCCATAGATGCTTAAACCTATTAAAATCCCGAAACTGCTTGCCAATATAATTCCTGTTTCTCTTTTCATATCTTATTTTTTACGTCCATAACTTAGCAAAAGCTATACCTTTTAAATATCTTAAACTTTAAAAAATTGTTAATCTTTACCTCTCTTGCTCTTAAAATAAGATATATTTTTTAAATTTGAGAAAATATGATTTAATGAAAATACAGATTCTAACACTTGCCCTTGCAGCTTTTGCAATGCAGAGTTGTAACGTTCAAAATAAGATGACCGAAAAATATCCCACCACCAAAAAAGTAGATCACACGGATGAATATTTCGGAATTAAAGTTCCAGATCCTTATCGCTGGTTAGAAGATGATTTGGCAGCAGATACGAAAGATTGGGTGCAAAGAGAAGTTGCCTTTACGAATGCTTATTTGGCTAAAATACCTTTTCGGGAAGAAATTCGGGCGCAGTTAAAAGAGATCTGGAACTACGAAAAAATCAGCGCACCTTTTAAAGAAGGAGATTTTACCTATTTCTACAAAAATGACGGACTTCAAGCACAATCAGTTTTATACCGGACAAATAAAGCAGGAAAAACCGAAGTTTTTCTAGATCCTAATAAATTTTCTGAAAAAGGAACCACTTCTTTAGCTGGAGTTTCCTTTAATAAAAAGGGAAATTTGGTTGCATATTCTATCTCTGAAGGCGGAAGTGACTGGAATAAAATCATTATTATGGATGCCGTGAGCAAAAAAATAATTGATGAAACCATTATTGATGTAAAATTTTCAGGCGCGTCCTGGAAAGGAGATGAAGGTTTCTTTTACTCCAGTTATGATAAACCCAAAGGTTCAGAATTATCTGCAAAAACCGATACTCACAAAGTTTATTTTCACCAATTAGGAACCAAACAGTCTCAGAATAAAATGGTCATCGGTGGCGAAAATTTCAAAAGAAGATACATGGGAATTGGCGTTTCTGATGATGAACGCTACGAAGTTCTCAGTGCTTCCGAAGCAACAAACGGAAACGAACTTTATCTGAAAGATTTAAAAACGAAAAATGATTTTATTCCAATTCAAAAAGGATATGATTTCAATACCGATTTCATCGATTCCAAAGGTGATTTTATCTATGCGCTGACCGATAAGAACGCGCCGAATATGCGTTTGGTAAAATTCGACATTAAAAACCCGTCGGTTTGGATGGACGTCATTCCAGAAACCGAAAACGTACTCAGCGTTTCTACAGGAGGCGGATTTATTTTCGCAAAATATATGGAAGACGCGGTAACTTCTATGAAACAATTTGATTATAATGGCAAATTGATTCGCACCATTGATCTTCCTGGAATAGGAACGGCAGGTGGTTTTGGCGGAAAAGAAACGGAAAAAGAGATGTTCTATTCTTTCACCAACTACATCACGCCACCCACGATTTATAAATATAATGCAGACACGGGAAAGTCGGAAGTGTATCAAAAACCCAATGTGAAATTCAACCCACAAAATTTTGTGTCCAAACAGGTTTTCTACACTTCAAAAGACGGCACCAAGATCCCGATGATGATCAATTATAAAAAAGGATTGAAACTAGACGGGAAAAACCCAACAATCCTTTATTCTTATGGCGGATTCAACATCAGTTTGCAGCCTGCTTTTTCTGTAGTGAATGCAATCTGGATGGAAAATGGCGGAATTTATGCCGTTCCAAATATCCGTGGTGGTGGAGAATATGGAAAGAAATGGCATGATGGTGGAATCAAAATGGACAAGAAAAATGTCTTCGATGATTTCATTGCAGCCGGAGAATATTTACAAAACAGTAAATACACTTCCAAGGATTATATGGCACTTTCTGGTCGATCCAATGGTGGACTTTTGGTAGGAGCAACCATGACAATGCGTCCAGATCTGGCGAAAGTGGCATTCCCTGGAGTTGGCGTTTTGGATATGTTGCGGTACAATAAATTTACAGCCGGAGCGGGTTGGAGTTACGATTACGGCACGGCGGAAGATTCCAAAGAAATGTTCGAGTATCTGAAATCTTATTCCCCGGTTCACCAAGTGAAAAGAGGAGTTTGTTATCCTTCGACCATGATTATCACAAGCGATCACGATGATCGGGTTGTTCCGGCGCACTCTTTTAAATTCGGAGCAGAATTGCAGGAAAAACAATCTTGTGCAAATCCAATTTTGGTCAGAATTGAAACCAATGCAGGTCATGGAGCGGGAAGAAGCACGGAACAGGTGATTGGTGAAAATGCAGATATCCTGAGTTTCGGTTTGTATGAGATGGGTTTTAAAAGTTTGAAGAAATAGAGAACTACTCAATAATCAAAAAAAACTTTCTGGATATTTTCAGAAAGTTTTTTTTCTATCTGTCATTGCGCGGAAAGAAGCAATCACACATTTAGAAGACTTCAAATAAATATCTTGTTTTTTAAATCCATTCTTTCGTGTAATATTCTAATTACCTCGATTTCTTCCTCAGAGGTTTGCTGGTAAAATATGATATGCTTTCCGCAACTTAATCCAAAAAGATTGGTATTTATTTCAGTATAAATCTTTCCTATACTTGATTTATCTCCGATTTCTTTACAAGCAAACTTAATTGAATTATAATATCTTTCCGCTTGATTTTCTGACCATTCGTGCAAAGTATATTCCCAAATATCTGTCAGATCATTGATGGCTTCTTGTCTAAAGTTAACTTTAGCCATTTTTTTGAGATTTCAATTTTAGTAGATGTTCGTCAAAATCAAAATTTTCAACTCGCGGGCTTTCTAAACCTTGTTGAATTGCTGCTTTCAAAGCTATTGTTTTGCTTTCTTCATTTTCTAATAATCGAAGTCCTGCACGAATAACTTCGCTCACATTTTTATATCGACCTACCGTAACTTGGCTGCTTACAAACTGATCAAAGTAATTTCCGAGAGATACTGAGGTGTTCTTCATAATATAAATTTTCATCAAAGTTACCAATTTTTGGTAAATTACTTTGGTGGTAAATAAAAAATTTATGAATTAGATTTAAACAATGTCAAATAATTCCCTTCAAAAAACATAAAGAATATTCCCTATTTTTACCCCATGAAACAAAAGGAAATTTCAGAATTCTACGATGAATACGTACAGCGGCAATTGAAAATTGGCGCCAATGAAAGATTGATTTCACTCTATAAAAGACTGCTCAATTTAGGATTGAAAGAAGATTCCAAAGTTTTGGAATTAGGTTGTGGCGTCGGGATTTTTACGAAATTATTAGGCAAAAAGATTTCAACCGGAAGCATAGAAGCCGTGGATTTAAGTGAAAAAAGCATTGCGGTTGCGAAAGAAGAATTAAAAGGTAAAAAGCATCTATTTTTGGCTGTTGCCGATGTGGTAAAATACCAACCGAAAAATTCAGATTTTGATTTTATTACTTTGATGGATGTGATTGAGCATATTCCTTTGGAACAACACGGCGAATTGTTTGAAAATTTAAGCAAAATTGCGACCCCAAAAACCTTGGTTACCATTAATATTCCCAATCCCAGATACATTGATTACGCAAGAATTCACCATCCAGAAAGTCTGCAGGTTATTGATCAGGCCGTGGAATTATTTGCTTTGATGCAGCATTTGGAAAATCATGATTTGGAATTAATTTCTTTTGAAAAATATGGAATTTGGGAAGAAGAAGATTATCATTTTATGGTCTTGAGAAAAAAAAGGGATTTTGTGCTGAGACATCTTGCGGACCAAAGAAATATTACTGAAAAAATTTCCAAAAAAGTAAGTGACAACATAGATCGTATTAAGTATAAATAACTTACAGAAATTTAACCATTAAGATTATTGAGGTTTTAAGTTTGATTAAGGAAAAATTAATTTTTTCTAAAACGGTGCGCTTAGATTTGCCTGCAAATTCTTAATCTTTCTAAATCTCTTAAATTTCTTAATGGTTAATTCTTTATAATCGAATTCAAGCAAATATTGATTGCACAAAGTATTTCCAAAAATTATTCTTTAAACTCTTTTTGAATCGTTATTTTTGTGGCGATTAATTATTTAGATGTCAGATATTATCAAACTTTTACCGGATCATGTTGCCAATCAAATCGCCGCCGGCGAAGTGGTGCAGCGGCCCGCGTCGATTGTAAAAGAATTGATGGAGAACGCAATTGATGCAGGAGCCACTAAAATTGAGCTCATCATTCGGGATGCGGGGAAAAATTTAATTCAGGTGGTTGATAATGGCACCGGAATGAGTGATACCGATGCTCGACTCGCGTTTGAGAGACACGCCACTTCCAAAATTGCTACAACTGAAGATATATTTCGCATTTCTACAAAAGGTTTTCGGGGTGAAGCTTTGGCTTCCATTGCGGCCGTGGCTCAGGTTGAATTAAAAACGAAAACCCAAGATGCGGTTACAGGAACCAATATCTACATCGAAGGAGGTGGTTTTCAATTTCAAGAACCCATTCAGACGACGGAAGGTTCTAATTTCTCCGTGAAAAATTTGTTCTACAATGTTCCGGCGCGACGGAAATTTTTGAAAAACAATAATATTGAGTTTAGGCATATTCTGGATGAATTTCAAAGAGTTGCTTTAGCACATGAGAATTTGGATTTCGAACTTTTCCATAATGACGATATTATATTTCGCTTAAGAAAAACCAATACTCTTCAGCGGATTATTGATGTATTCGGACGAAAATTACAGCCTTTGATGGTGCCCATTAAAGAAGATTTAGGTTGGGTAAAACTCGATGGATTTGTAGCAAAACCTGAAGGCGCAAAAAAAGTACGCGGGGAACAATTTCTCTTCGTTAATGGTCGGTTTTTTCGCAGCGCGTATTTTAACAAGGCAGTTCAGGAAGCTTTTGATGGTTTGCTTTTGCCGGGTTATATTCCTACATTTTTCCTGTTCTTGGAGTTGGATCCCGAAAAAGTGGATGTCAATATTCATCCCCAAAAAACGGAGGTGAAATTTGAGGACGAAAATCTGATTTTTGCGCTTATTCGCTCCACCATTAAAAGATCGCTGGGAATTTATAATGTGGCGCCTGGATTGGATTTCGAGCGCGATTCCAGTATTGATGCCTTCATGCATCAAGTTAATAAAGGCAGCGGTTTTAAACAGCCGGAAATTTCTGTGGATAGAAACTACAATCCTTTTACGCAAGAAAGAAGTCCTGCAGGCGAAAAAGTGGCGATGGCGGATATTTACCAGCAAAATATTCCAAGTGAACCCTCCAAAATAAATTTGTTTGAGGATGAAGATTTTGAAGAAGATCTGATGCGACTTCCCAATGGTTATTGGTTGTACAATAAAAGTGGCAAGACCTTGATGCTGGATTTAGGCAGAATGCATCGCCTGATTGTAAGCGAAAGAAATGCAAAGAAAAAACACAGCAGTGAAAAGCAAACTTTGCTCTTTTCTTTGGAATATCACATGAACGCCATTGAACAAAATAAATACAGGTCCATTAAAAAATTCTTGCCAGGATTAGGCTTTGAAATGGTTTTGGCAAATGATAATGTTTTGCGGATAGACGCCGTTCCACACGGATTAAAAGAAACGCAGGTCATGAAGTTTATGGAGCAGCTGTTCGAAATATTAGATTATAAAACAGAAGAAGAATTCCTGAGTTTTTATCATAATCAATGGAATAAAATAGACAGCAAATCCACCTTTGATTTTTTATATAAAATGGATGCTGAACAAGTCATTAAGGATTTTACAGAACTCGGTTTCCCGGAATATACGGCTTCTGGAAAAAGATGTTTCTTGGAAATCCCGATTGACGAATTAAAAAATAAATTTTAGAATATGTTTAACACATTACCGCCGATTACCCGGAATATCATCATCCTTAATGCAGTTGTTTTTATCCTTTTCTATTTGCTGAATAGCCAAATGCTGTATATGAAATTTGCAGCTTTTTATCCTTTTTCTCCTTACTTTAAATCGTGGCAAATCATCACGCACATGTTTATGCATGGCGGATTTATGCATATTCTTTTCAATATGTTCACGCTCTATAGCTTTGGGCCGGTTTTAGAGAGAACTTTGGGCGATAAAAAATATGTCATCCTTTATTTTGTGAGTGGACTTGGCTCATTTTTCCTTTTTAATTTGTGGAATTTCTACGAGGTGCAGCAAATCCAATCCAGTTTAGAAGGGTTTGGATTTAATTTAACCGACTATTTAGCGGGAGAAAGCGTAGCTTTTAGTGGCAGTGCAGATGCAATTCTCACCCAGCAGGAATTGGTAGAGAAACTAAAATCAATTATTTCCGTCCCGATGGTTGGAGCTTCCGGTGCTATTTTTGGAATCATCGCCGCTTTTGCAACCATGTATCCAAATGCAGAAATTGGAATTATGTTTATTCCAATTCCCGTAAAAGTAAAATATGTTTTGCCCGTAATTATCATTGGTTCTATCGCTCTTGGGGTGACGGGAAATGTGGGTGGTATTGCGCATCTCGCTCACGTTGGCGGCGCATTGGTCGGTTTTCTACTGGCAAGATATTGGAAAAGAGACCAATACAGAATTAATTAATTTAAGAAATTAGTGAAGATTCTTCGACTGTTACTCACCCTTGTCCATTTGGGAATTTTGGTTTTGCTTTTGGCAACATCCCTGAATTCGTTCGTTTCCCCGCAGACTTTTCCTTATCTCAATATCTTGTCACTGTCTTTCCCGATTTTAATGATTTTGAATATTGCACTCTGTCTTTTTTGGATGATCCTCTGGAAAAAGAGAACCCTGTTTTTTGTCGCAGCTTCATTTCTGCTTTTTAATCAGACTCAAAGATGGGTAAACTGGAAAGAACAATCTACGGAAGTTCCGAACTTTAAAGTATTAACACTCAATCTTAAAATGGCGACTAAAGGGCAAGAAAAAGTTTATGATTATTTGAAGGATACAAATGCTGACTTGGTTTTGGGACAGGAATATGGCTCAGAATTTAATATTCCGGGTTATCCGCACCGCACAAAGGGAGAGGTTTTAGTAGCGCTTAATTCCAAGACAGAAATTATTCGGGAAGAAAAATTGCCAACGGGTGAAAATGGAAATGCTTTTTTTGCAGACATTAAATTTGAAGGTAAGATCATCCGCGTTTTTAATATTTACCTGAATCCATTTTCCTTTGATAAGGCTAAAGTAAAACCTACGGACGATTTAGAAAATAACAAAATCAAAGTAAAATATGTATTGAAACGTCTGATTCCTACGTTCAAAAGTCATCAAGAAGAAATTGAAGCCATCCGAAAAGCCATTGATGAGTCGCCTTATCCTGTAATTGTGGCGGGTGATTTTAATGCGGTTCCTAATTCTTATGAGTACTATACTTTAGGGAAAGGTTTAAAAGACGCTTTTGTGGAGGTTGGAAGAGGAAGTGCGACAAGTTTTCATGATTATAAATTTCCTTTAAGAATAGATTATATCTTTAACTCCAAGGAAATTAAAGCAGTAAGTTATCGGGTGGATCGCTCCGTGCAATTATCTGATCACTTTCCTGTTATTGCTGAATTTAAAGTTAATTAAGTATGAAATTATTCTCTTTTTTTCTATTGTTATTGATGATTATTTCTTGTGGAAATGATCCTTCAGAAGAACCTGTTAAACTAGAAGAAAAAAGTGCGATGTTAATGTATGACACAGTAGCGATCGACTCTTTTTCTCAAGGTGCAACGTCAGTAGATGTTGCGAGAAAAATTAGAATTTCTTCTCAATTGTACCAAGATTCCCTTAATGCAGTTCAAAAAAAGCAAAAAGATGAGTTGCAACTGAAAAAGGAGGGCGAAGAAAAGGTGAAATCAGAAAAACTTTTAGCAGAAAAGAAGAAGAAAGAAGAGGCAGAGAAAATAAAAAAAGAAAAATCACAGCCAATTCCAGAAGTTTCCCCCCAATAATATACGGACACTTTTTTTAGAAGATCAACTTTAAACATCAAAAAATTACAAATATGAAATCACTTATTTTAAGTATTGTAGCACTTACTTTTACTGCAGTAAGCTGCACGCAATCTGAAACCAAAATAGAAACGGCAGAAAATCCCGATGGTTCTCTAACCACTACCACCATTGAAACGGAAAAGTCCCTTTACCCGGATTCTGCAAAAATTAATGCAACCGTAGACAAAGCAAAAGCAAAATTAGAAATAGTAGGTGAAAAACTAGATGTTGCAGCGGAAAAAACGGGAGAAAAACTTCAGCAAGCCGGAGAAAATGTAAAAGATGCTGCCAACCGCGGCGCTGATAAAGTTGAGGTAGAAGTGGAAACCATCAGAACAAATTCGAAAGAAGAGCAGAAAAAATAGGATGTATCATATTCTTCAAACATTAAGATTGCTAAGAATAGCAGTCTTAAGTGGCTCATAAAAAATCCCTTCCAAAAATTTGGAAGGGATTTTTTATGAGGAACGTCTTACGGTTTCCAGTAGGTCCAATTGGCACCATTAAAAACGGCTAGTCTTTTTGCTCCCGCTTTATTTACATACACCATCATTCCAGGTGCAGGATCCGGAACATCTGCAGTACTTGCTACGATGGGTAAAACCAGGGCTTTGGTTTGGGATTCTAAAATCAAAACGCCATTCGCGGCAGATGTGCTGGAACCGATAATCGCTTTCGCAGTAGCATCTTCAGTAATAGTAGTGGGTTGAATGGTTAATTGAGACGTAATGTCCGCTTCATTTCCACTGCTTAGATCCACCCAAGGTGCAGTTCCATTGTAATATTTAACTTTAGCTTTGGTAGGTATGGTTGCGTCTAGAACGATGGTTCCTTCTACCAAGCCACTTCCCGAAGGTAAAGTTTGAACATAAGGCAAAATTATTCCTTTGTTTTGTCCGGCTGCAAATTCTAGTAAAACAGAAGTTTTGTTTGTTGCAGTTCCTACTTTATCGCCTAATATTACTTGCGAAAATACCGCAGTAGACAGGGAAAAGCAGAGGATTGAAAATATATTTTTCATTATTTTTTTTCTTTAATTTTTAAAATTTTAAAGTGTTTTGTTTTACTACACTTTTAATTAGGGACAAGCAGGTTGAGAGAAACATTTCCACGCACCATCTGAAAATAATTTTAAGCATTTGGCGGTAGTGTCATAAACCATCATTCCTTCTTGCCCCGTAATTCCGGATAAACTGGTAGTTGGAACTCTCGTGATTACAAATCCGTTCGTATTTGATTCAAGTGCGAGATGTCCTGATTTTCTCACCATCGGCCAAATCGCAGTATTTTCACTTCCAGCTCTTTTTAATAGGGTGATTCCCATTTTTGTGGCCGCTCCTAATCCAGAAGTGGTTGCTGGATTTACACACGGTGGCGACGAAACTATTGCAAACTTAATGTTATTACAAGTACCGCCTAATCCATTATTCGTACATTCAAATTGAGCATCCGTTGGTGGAATATTGGTGATTGTATTGGTAGCATCTGGATCTGTAACATCATTCGGACGTAATATTGTTGCTGTGAAATTTTGATTTCCAGTGATGGTCGCATTGGTCACAATCATATTAAAAGTGTACGTAATTTCACATCCATTTGGCAAATTAAGAAGTGAGGTATACGTTCTTGTAGCCGC
This sequence comes from Chryseobacterium sp. MP_3.2, assembly GCF_035984805.1. Taxonomy (NCBI): domain Bacteria; kingdom Pseudomonadati; phylum Bacteroidota; class Flavobacteriia; order Flavobacteriales; family Weeksellaceae; genus Chryseobacterium; species Chryseobacterium sp. MP_3.2. The sequence continues at coordinate 30,604 of NZ_JAXCHW010000013.1, forward strand.
ATTATAAGAAATTACGGTAGCTTCTGTACCGCAAGAATTGCCACTGAAAGAGAAACTTTGCGGATCAAAACCAAGTGGGAGGGTAAAGGTGAATTTTGAACCCGTTACAGAATCTGGTCCACCATTTTTAGCTTTTACGACTACGGAAATAGTTTCACCCGGAAGTACTATAGTTTTGTTTGGGGTGACTGCAGAAATTTCCAAGTCCGCAATTCTCACATTAATGGAGCTTGTAATGGTAACCACATCTCCTTTAATGAAGGCCCACGTGTCAATGGATTTATTATCTCCAAATTGTCCCGTAGTTCCCGTAGCACCTTGACCCCAAATGTGTCCATTTATAGTACTGTTAATTCCTAAACTATTGGTTGGGGATAAGTGACTGTTATTTTTCGGGTCAGAATATCTTCCTTTTGGAGCATCTGTTCCGTTTGTTCCATTTGCTACATTCGAATCATCCCAATAGACAATGTTAGAAAGCACTTGACTCAAATTATCTTTATTTAAAAGCTCTAGTTTGAAACCATTTTTATTATACTCCATATCAATAAAGGGGAAATGCACCTCTCCTCCTTGAAACTGTACACTTATTTCTGCTGGAAATGTTCCTGAAGGCAAAGAAGCTCCTGCACCATCTTTTCCATCCCACAACACGCTGTTCGCTCCAATAATCGCAGCTCCACTAATTACTCGTGTAGGGAAAGCTAAAGGATTTGCGGTACTTTTAATGGTGATTAAGAAATTGCCTTGTGCAGATGCTGTAAAATTAATGTTCCCTCCTTTGTTGCTCACCTGTCCGTTTACTCCCTCTGCACCAACTAATGATACACCAGAAACGGTTGGATTACTCGTGGGATTTTTTAGCCAGGTACTATTTCCCGGCACCGCGCCATTGGAGTTGGTCGGTAAGTCACTTGCAGGCAAAGTGTAAAATATTTTATGCGTAATCTGCGATCCCAAATCTGCATTTTTAGGATTTTGCACATTGGATGTAGTTAATGTTGATGTGTTTAAACTTTTATAAAGTGGCAACTGGGTAGAGGTATTCAAAAAGCCATTATTATTCACAAAAAAGGTGAAATACAAACCATTATTGCCATTATTATCTACGCGGTAGGTGTAGCCATCTTTGGTGAGGACATACATTAATCCGTAAAATCCATTAGCTTCTCCTGCAGTAGTTCCAGTATTTAAATTGAAGACATTGCTGTAAACACGGCCTTTAATATAAGAAGTATTACCAGTGTTGATCACGGAAATATCCCAAGCCAAGACTGATGAAGTAGCAGCCTGAGTAAATTCAGCATTGGCAAGAATCGTCGTAGAAGAATCAGTGGTTGATCTGGCAAGAAACTCTACGCGGTAAATTCCTGCACCTCCCACGGGTACCTTATAATAAAGAGGAATATAAGTTCCACCACTGGCTGCTCCGCTTATTTGTGGACCCGCTAACTCTGCAGCACGATTAGGAATTAATCCAGCCGCAGTATTATCATTTACTACTACAGCTCCAGAAGGACTATATAGTTGAATAGCGGAAGCATTACCTGCAAGTTGTGCGCTAGAAGCCAATGTAATTGTTTCATTGTCCCTTGCATAAACATAATGTGTTCCAGTTGTCGGAAATGGATAATTAGTAGTGATGGCAGTACTTGAACGCAAATGCGCGCGATATCCAAGGGTTCCACTTGGATAAAGGTCTTTGGAACCATCTGCAAAAAGGGGATTGCTGCTTATTAATAGAACCAGCGCAATAACAGCTGTTTTAAAACTAAAATGGTTTTTTAGTTGATATAAATTTTTCATTAAATGATTAAATTAAATGTTAAATCCTCTCAGGAAAAGACAAACGCTTTGCTGAAATACAGGATTATAGAAAGAAGAAAACTTTAGATATGTCCCGTGAATGGGGGCGGTCTGGATCTGTAGGAATTCAGATAGATGTTAAGGGGCGAATTATTTAAATAGAAAGTATTGCCAACCTCTTTAATCTGAATAAAAATAAATGCTGCGGTTTTTTCGCGTGAATTGACTGCTGTGATCGCTTTTTTACCGCTATTTAAAGAATTTCCAACCAACGCAAATAATTGTTGGTGTGCTTTACTTTTAAAATGATCACTGCTTTTATCACTGTAATTAATTTTGGGTTTTGGATTCGGGATTGGGGCACGACTAATTTTGCTTGTGTCTTCCCCTAGAAACTCCTTTGACTTTACTGGTGTTTCCTCACTTTCTTTAGAAGCTAGTTTTAAAGTCTTATCAAGCAAGTCATCTGTTTTCTCCGTGCTTGTTAATTGATATCCAGTTTCTGATTTTTTTACAAAAAAATTGTGTTTCGTTTCAGAATTGGGAATAATAGTGATGCTGTCTGCACTTATTATGGTGGAACCCTGAACAGTAACCGTTGCGCCTTCTCCAATGTACATTTGCGCCTGCAAAGACATGCAGCTCAAAAGTAAAAAGCACAGCAATATAAAATTCCACCGAATGGAACTTTTTAAGGGCGAACATTGCAAGTTAGTTTGGGTACTCATCTATTATTTAAAGCGTTCAAATATAACCAATTAATAGGGTTCGTCGGGTATTTATAAATGGATTTGAAAAAGAATATATTTTGTACCGTAAAAGTAGAAAATAGTGGCTATTGTGTAAGTGCTTATTGAATTGTAACAATTGCTTACCCGTCATTTAGTGGGACCAGGAGTTCGTGCTGAAATAGAATTTACTCGTTCAGCAAAAGCAACGGATCTATATATTCCCGGTCATTGCTTAATCGTGGAACCTTGTTCTGGCCGCCTAGTTTTCCGCGTTGAGCCATCCATTTGTAAAAAAGTTCTGGTTTTGCAACGTGAATGATGGGTTTTTTTAAAGTAATATTTTGATAGCGTTTCGCTTCATAATCGGAGTTGATGTCCTTTAAATGACCATCAAACAAATCACAAAATTCCTCCAAATCAGCAGGTTCTTTGCAAAACTGGAAAATCCATTCATGCGCGCCATTTTCTCCATCTTTCATAAATACAGGAGCACCCGTAAATTCTGTAACGGAAGCGTTGGTCTGTTCACACGTTCGAAGAATGGCAGCTTCTACATTGTCTATCATTAATTCTTCGCCGAATGCATTGATGTAATGTTTTGTTCGCCCCGAGACTTTAATTCTGAAGGGAGAAATGGACGTAAATCGTACCGTATCTCCAATCAAGTAGCGCCATAATCCACTGTTTGTGGTAATGACCATGGCGTAGTTTTTTCCAAGTTCTACTTCGGCCAAAGGAATTGCTTCTAAATTATTAGGGTCAAAGGTTTCCATGGGAATAAACTCATAGAAGATTCCATAATCCAGCATGAGTAACATTTCATCACTTTCATGCTGATCCTGGATGGCAAAAAACCCCTCGGAAGCATTGTAAATTTCGTAGTAGTTAATGTCTTTGCCAATGATTTGGCGATATTGGTCTTTGTACGGTTTAAAACTGATTCCGCCATGGAAAAAAACTTCCAAATTGGGCCACAATTCAGAAATACTATTTTTTCCGGTATCCGCTAAAGTTCTTTGCAATAAAACCATCATCCAGCTTGGAACACCCGTTAAACTGCCTACTTCTTCCGTTTTCACTTCCGCTACGATGGCTTTTAGTTTGCTTTCCCATTCAGACATGAGGGAAACTTTTTTACTCGGCGTGGTGGTAATTTCTATCCAGAAAGGAAGATTTTCTATCATGATGGCAGATAAATCTCCAAATTTAGTGTTGAAATCTTCGTACAATTCTGCGCTTCCACCCAAGCGTAGATTTTTATTTTGAAATAAGGTGTTTTCTGGATGATTATTAGCGTAGATAGAGAGCAAATCCTTCCCTGCTTTAAAATGGCAGTCTTCTAAACTCTCTGTAGAAATGGGGATAAATTTACTTTTCGCGTTGGTTGTTCCAGATGATTTGGCAAATTTTCGGATATAACCGGGCCAAAAAATATCTGGTTTTCCCTGTCGCGCCTGTTCAATAAAAGGTTCAAAATCTTCATAACAAACGATGGGAACATTCCTTCGGAAATCATCATAGGTAGAAATGGAACTGAAACCGTAGATTTTACCGTAATCCGTATTTTCTGCGTGATAAAGCTGAGAAAACAAGACCCCTTCTTGTGTTTCAATCGGATGATCTTTAAAGTTTTGGATTTGATCAATCCGTTGCCGAATAAACCAATTAACCACCGTATTGAAGAGAGCTTTCGTCGCCATATTGACAAATATAATATTTTTCGCTTAAAGCTTTACTACAAACTTTAAACAAAAAAATTCCGCCTTTTGAAAAGCGGAATTAGAAAGGTACTAAAAATTAATTTTTAGCAAAATTCGTCGTAAGCGCCTTGCAGATTAGCTGCAATTGCGCCCGCTGGATTTCCTTCAATGTGGTGTCTTTCTAACATGTGAACCAATTCGCCATCTTTGAAAAGTGCGATACAGGGTGAACTTGGTGGAAATGGTGCTAAATGTTTTCTTGCCTCGTCTACTGCTTCTTTATCATAACCTGCAAAAACAGTGGCTAAGTAATCTGGTTTTTTATCTCCTGTTAAAGAAAAAACGGCACCTGGTCTTGCTGCACCGGCTGCACATCCACAAACGGAATTAATCATTAATAGAGTGGTTCCTTCTTTTTTAAGAGATTCATTTACTGCGGCTGCAGAAGTTAAATCTTGGAAGCCTTTATCTGTAAGTTCATGCTTCATGGGCATTACTAAATCATCTGGGTACATATTTTTTATTTTTGAATTAAACTTTAAGGTTGCAAAATTAAACCATTTTGACCAAACCTCTTCCTTATTACAGCTATCAAAACAATACCAATTATCTATTGAGACTTATTGTCTGATTTTACTGTCAGTTTCCTAGCAAGTTTGCCGATGGTTAGACCTTGGAATATAATAGAGAACAAAACGATAATGTAAGTTACCGTTACAAACATATCACCAGAACTTTCTCGGGGTAAAGCTAAAGCCAAGGCGACAGAAATCCCACCACGAATGCCGCCCCAGACTAAGATTGGAAAGGAATTGGTTTCGAAATGAGCCCTCTTCTTTAAAAGGAAAAAAGGAATTCCCACGGAAACAAATCGTGCTAAAAGCACCACGAAAATGGCAATCACTCCAATAAGGATGTAGATTTTTTCGAAATTTATGACGAGTAATTCCAATCCAATCAAGAGGAATAAAACGGCATTTAAAATTTCATCTACCATTTCCCAGAACTTATCGATGTATTCTTCAGTAATGCGACTCATCCCAACTTCTCGACCGCGATTACCGATAAAAATTCCGGCAACAACCATGGCTAAAGGTCCACTGATATGAAGTGATGAAGCGAGCCAATATCCACCCATCACCATAGCCAATGTCACCATGACTTCCACAGAATAATCATCAATTGTTTTTAGAATATAAGTTCCAAGGCTGCCTAAAAGAGTACCTAAAATAATTCCGCCCCCTGCTTCTCTAGCAAACAATAATGAGATATCTGCAAAACCCATATTCTCAAATCCTACTTTGGAGATTTCTAGAATTGCCAAAAATAAAACTACAGCAACTCCATCATTAAATAAACTCTCGCCAGCGATTTTCGTTTCTAAAGATTTTGGAATATTGGCAGTTTTCAAAATACCCATCACCGCAATGGGATCGGTAGGTGAAATTAAGGCTCCGAAAAGTAAGCAGTTAATAAAAGGAATATTTAAGTTGAAGGCCTGTAATAGGAAATACATCAAACCACCCACAATAAAGGTGGAGAGCAAAACTCCAATGGTAGAAAAAGCGATGATCGGAACACGTTCAGACTTGATGTCATTGAGCCGAATGTGAATAGAACCTGCAAATAGTAAAAAACTCAGCATGATTTCCATTAAGATGGTATAGAAATCAATGGAGAGAATCATTTCTTTGGTCTGCACAAATAATTCTGGGAAAGAAGAAGCCGCCAAAACAATTCCGAGGGAAGTAAGTAGGGCAATAATCATAACGCCGATGGTTCTGGGAAGTTTCAGAAATCTTTTATTAAAATATCCGAAAGCGGCGGCCAGAATAATGATGACCGTGAAGTAATGATAAATCTGCATCTAAAAAAATTTAGTCAAATTTAGGAAAATAAAAAACCCGAAACTTAATGTTCCGGGTTTCAATCAAATCGATATGCAAAGGTTGTATATCCTACTTTTTATTATAATTGATCGATTATAAATTATGAAAGATTAATGGGCACTAATCAAATATCAAAGATCTTTAATCAATTATAATTCTAGGAAAGTAATTTTTTCGCCATGTCGGAAATGCTTTTTCCGTCACTCTTCCCCGCAAGATTTTTACTTGCCATTCCCATTACTTTCCCAATATCTTTGGCACTTTCTGCACCAGTTTGAGCAATAATTGCTTTCATCTCTGTTTCCAGTTCTTCGGCAGATAACTGCTGCGGTAAATATTTCTCAATGACTTTACTCTGCGCTTCTTCCACTTCAGCTAAATCACTTCTGTTTTGGGCGGTAAATTGGTCATAAGAATCTTTTCTCTGCTTGATCATTCTTTGCAAAATTGCAATTTCCTGTTCTGCGGAAACTTCTGCACCAACTGCTTCCGTTTTCAATAATAAAATTTGTGATTTTACAGCGCGTAACGCATCTAAGGCCACTTTATCTTTCGCTCGCATGGCGTCTTTAATCGCGTCGCTGATGATTATTTCTAAGCTCATAATTTTCTTTGGTAATTAAATGATTTGATGACTCGGAACTTTTTGATTATCGAATCAAGCAAGCATCACATTGTTTTTTAATCTACGTCTTTATTTAAAAAACGGTTTTCACGCACCTGCATTCTTCCGTTCTCATTTTCAGATAAGAAATTATTAATTTGTTGGCGAGAAGCGTTTCCATTTTCTAAGACAATATTTTTCCTACGAAAAGCGGGAACTGTATCAAAATGATCATCAGACTCTGTATTTTGATATCTGGAGTTAAATTCCTTCAGTTTATTTCTGCGTTCCGTTACTTTTTCTGTAGCCGTAGCTTTCGCGATAAAAGTAAAATCTTCTTCGATGTTAAATTTGATTTTTTCTTCTGCTTTTTCCGCTGGCTGTTCTGCCACTATTTCTTCCACCTTTATCTCTATTTTCTGAACCGGTTCAGGTTTAATCTCTGCTCTAAGTTGTGGGGTCTCAACTTTAGGCTCCTCAATCGGTTCGTTTACGAAAAAACTGAAATCGACAGAATTTTCTTCGGAAAATAAATTTTTGTGCTGCGTCGGTTTTTCCTCTGTTTCAAATTTGAAAGATTGAGAGGCAGGTTCTTCCACCGGATCATTATCAAAAGTAAAGAGATCAAATTCTGCTTTCGGTCCATTACCAATATCAAAAGTACGATCTGGAGTTTCCTCTTCTTCTAAGTTGAAAAATTGGACACCTGTAGGAGTTTCTTTTTCAATAATTGAGGGTTGCTCCGCGCTTTTCATTTGGGGAGAAGGAAAAATCATATCATCTTCATCATCCAAAACGAAGAGGCTTTTTCTGGTAAAATCTTCTCTGGTGATTTCTTCTCTTTCTCCTTTTTGCTTATAGGAATTGTCCTTTTTTGTATTGGTATCTAGAGAATCGTTTAAGGTAAATTTAATTTTCTCTGTAACACCCGAATGTTTGTGGTGATCTTTTGCAAAACCTGTTGCAATGACCAAAACGCTAACTGCATCGCCCAATTCTTCATCCGTACCAACTCCAAATATAATATCTGCAGTATTACCAGCTTCTTGCTGAATGTGATCCATGATTACTCCAATTTCATCCATGGTCACTTCTTCCGAACCACTTCGGATGAGGAGTAAGACATTTTGAGCACCTGTAATTTTATTGTCATTCAATAAAGGAGAGTCCAATGCTTTTCTCACGGCTTCTTCGGCTTTGTTTTCTCCAGAAGCAACTCCGTTAGACATTAATGCCGTACCAGAATTTGCCAATACAGATTTCGCATCCCGGAAATCGATGTTGACATCAAAATAACCCGTAATTACTTCTGCCATTCCTTTTGCAGCATTCGTCAACACTTCATCTGCTTTGGAGAAACCAGATTTGAAACCGAGATTTCCATATTGCTGACGCAATTTATCGTTGTTAATAACGATTAAAGAATCTACGTTATTTCTTAATTTATCTAGACCAAGTTCTGCCTGATCTAATCTTCTTTTCCCTTCAAAACTAAAAGGTACGGTAACGATTCCAACCGTAAGAATTCCCATGTCTTTTGCCACTTTTGCAATAACAGGAGCGGCACCAGTTCCGGTTCCACCACCCATTCCGGCGGTAATAAATACCATTTTGGTATTTTGACCCATCGCAGCTTTTATTTCTTCAATGCTTTCGATCGCAGCTTTTTCACCCACTTCTGGATCTGCTCCAGCGCCTAAACCTTCGGTAATATTCAATCCAAGCTGCACTTTGTTCGCCACTGGATTATTATCTAAAGTCTGAGAATCTGTATTGCATATCACGAAATCTACTCCATGAATTCCTCTTTCGTACATGTGTTTCAGGGCGTTGTTTCCACCGCCACCAACTCCGATCACTTTTATAATTGAAGAATTTCCTTTTGGTAAATCAAATGAAAATCCTGGCGTATTGATATTTTCCATAATTTTTTGTATTTTTAAGTTATTCTACTTCTTCGAAGAATTTTTTTACACTTTCCATAATTTTCTGACCAATGGTTAATCTGCCATTTTTCTTGTCTTCCTCCTTGGGAACGTGAATTTCTTCCCCGCGAAATTGTGGAGCCTCCATCAATTCTGTGTCTACGGTGGTCTCTGCTTTTGGAGTTTCAACAATTTGCTGAGGTTTTTCAGTTCCGGGTTTTTTGTCCCGAATTTTTAAACTTTCCATTAATAAACCAATGGAAGTTGCGTATTCTGGCCCTTTTAAATGTTCGTTTTTATCATTTGCCACATATTCATTAGCAAAACCAATTCGGCTATCAAAACCTGTAGTGTAATTGGCCAATTGACGAAGATGGCGAAGATTAGAACCACCACCCGTTAATACGATACCCGCAATTAATTTTTTCTTTTGTTCAAAGGCGCCGTACGCTTTCAACTCTGTATTGACCATTTCCAAAATCTCTTCTACTCTTGCATTCACCACTTGAGCCAATGTTTTCAGAGAAATTTCTTTGTCTGGTCTTCCGTGTAAACCGGGAATGGTAACGAAAGTGGTGTCTTTTTCCAATTCTGGAACGGCAGAACCAAACTTCACTTTTAACTGTTCGGCATGTTTCTCAATAATTGAACATCCTTCTTTAATATCATCCGTAATAATTCCGCCACCGTAAGGAATGACGCAGGTATGACGAATAATATTGTCTTTAAAAATAGCAATATCCGTAGTTCCACCACCGATGTCTACGATGGCAACTCCAGCTTCTTTTTCTTCTTTGGTCAACACCGATTCGGAAGAGGCAAGCGGTTCCAAAGTGAGCGCTTCCATTTCTAATCCGGCTTCTTTTACACAACGTGCAATATTTCTAATACTTCCCATTTGTCCTACTACCACATGGAAGTTGGCTTCTAAACGCTTACCGTGCATTCCGATGGGTTCCTGAATTTCTCCTTCGGAATCAATTTTATATTCTTGAGGCAAAACGTGAATAATTTCTTCCCCGGGAAGCATCACCAATTTTTTTACCTGATCTTTTAATTTTTCGATGTCGTCTTCTGTAATATATTGATCCGGTTGTTCCCGCATAATATAATCTGAATGCTGAAGCGACCGAATGTGTTTGCCAGCAATACCTACGGTAACCTTATGAATAGGTACGCCAGAACTGGATTGTGCCTCCGAAACTGCTGCTTTGATGGATTGTATGGTTTGGGAAATATTGTTCACGATACCTTTGTGAACGCCCAAACTTTTCGCTTTTCCAACGCCGAGAATTTCGATTTTTCCGTGGGCATTTCTTTTCCCGACAATCACCACAATCTTTGTGGTTCCAATATCGAGGCCTACTGAATACTCGTGATTTTCCATTTATATGTCGATTTGATTTTTAGATAATTTTGGGGATTTCCATCCCATCTTTTTATAATGTCACTATTTGCTTACTCTACTTTAACCGTTGCCTTGGGTTTAACCGTTGCTTTTTTGGGGACTGGTGCCTTCGCTTTCGGAGTTTCTTTTTTCACTGTAAGCTCTGCTTTTTTCACCGGTGCTTTTACTACTGCTTTTTTGACAGGCGGTTTTGGGCGATCTTCTTTTTTTGCCGCAGTCAATGGTTTTTTGATGGCTTCTGCTTTTTTCTGAGCAAGAATTGGAAGTTTTGATAACTCTTTATTTCCTACTTTTATAATGCTGTCATTCTCCTCGAAGTTTGGATTTAGAGTGGTTACAATCTGATTGTCATACTTTACAGAAATCTTGGTGTATTTATCTGGAGACTGATTGATTAAATATTTTTCGACAAAGGTTTTAAAGCCTCTTACTTTCAGATCAATTCTGTCTAAATCACCAATTTCTACTTTGTAATTTCCTTCGCTGGTTAATAAATTGTAACCCTCTTTATTTTTAGAAATACCGATGAAATATTTTTTGCTAAAAGAATCTCGGTCAATTTTATCTACCAAAGCCGCCAAAGAAACGTATTCTGACTCATCAATATCTCCTGTCACCAACATGCATGGAAAGGAATAATTCTTTGAAATTGGGAATTCTTGCCCCTTATGATCTACGTAAACATCTTTACCATTCGTATTTAAGCGAAAGGCGGGAACTTTTTGTTGGATGTCTAAATTGAGATTTCCATTCAGATTCAAATATACATTTGCGCTATCAACGGAGGGAAGATTGTTCAGTTTCTTCTCCAGTTCGGGGATATCTATGTCCCCAATTTTCTTCGTTGGATTCAATTTTTTTACAATTTCCTTCACTTCTTTTTCATCGATGAAATAGACGGGAGTTTGCGTTTTAATCATATTCACAGAAACTTTTTCCATGGATTTATCATTGAATCTTTTTAATGAAAAACTCAGCAGAAATCCAAAAAGGATTACTGTAATTAAGATTTTTAATATTCTGAATTTGTTTTTCATTTTATAATACTTGACTTTCTATTGTTTGACTTGTTACTTATATTTTTGAAGCCACTCTACAATTCCATCAGATAAAGTGTCTATGGTTCCGGCGCCGACCGTTAATAGGACATCGAATTCTTTTTCTTTTATTTTGTCAAAAGCTTGATCTAAAGTCGAAAATTCTTTTTTATCTAAATTTATTTGGTCTAAAAGCCATTGTGAAGCAATGCCTTCAAAATTCTCCTGAAGTTCCCGCGCCGGATAAATATCCAATAAGATTAACTCGTCTGCAGCTTCTAAACTTTCTGCAAAACCTTCGGCAAAATCACGCGTTCTGCTAAATAAATGAGGCTGAAAAACAACCAGTAATTTTTTGTGCGGATAAAACGTTTTAATGGAGCCAATCACCGCATTCAGCTCTGTTGGATGATGGGCGTAATCATCAATATAAATTTTTCCACTTTCAAATCTATATTTCGTATAGCGTCTTTTAATCCCTTGAAAGCTTGCTATTCCACGTTGTAAAGTTTCAAAATCAACCCCAAAATCATTCAGAAGCGCGATGGCAACTGTTGCATTTTCAACATTGTGAATACCGGGAATTTCCCAGGAAAAATGTTCCGTATTTCCCGTAGAAGAATGGAAATCAAATTCGATCTGATCACCTACTTCCCGAATGTTATTGGAATAATAATCCGCTTCTTCATTCACTGCGTACGTTTTCGCGTCTCTTCCAATTTCAATGCCTTTTCTTACAAATAATTGTTTGCCAGAAGGAACCAAATCTGCGAAATCTCGAAAGCCTTTTTCAATGGTTTCTTTATCACCATAAATGTCTAAATGATCCGCGTCTGTGGAAGTGATCACGGCCCAATCTGGAGAAAGCTGTAGAAAACTTCGGTCATATTCATCTGCTTCTACTACAGAAATCGAATCCCCATTAAAGTAAAAGTTCGATTTAAAATTTTCGGCAATTCCCCCTAAAAAGCAAGAGAAAGGAAGTTTAGCTTCTCTGCATAGATGCGCAACCAAAGAAGAAGTGGTTGTTTTTCCGTGCGTTCCTGCGATGGCGATGCAATCTGTTTTCTCCGTGATCATGCCCAAAACTTTTGCTCTTTTTAAAACTGTAAAACCATTGTCATTAAAATGATTTAAAATGTCTAGTTTTTTAATGGCAGGGGTATAAATAACAAGTGTATTATCTGGATTTAAATTTTGTATTTTTTCTGTAATTCCATCTTCAAATATGATATCAATTCCCTCAGAAACTAAAGCAGAAGTTAACTTGGTGACCATCTTATCATAACCGAGCACATTTTTCCCAGATGCATTGAAGTACCGCGCCAAAGCACTCATGCCAATGCCGCCGATGCCAACAAAGTAGAAATTTTGAAAATTTTCCAGCGTCTTCATTTTTGTTTAGGATTTAATATTTAAGGCAGTTAAAATTTGATCTACGATATCTTCTGTTGCTTTCGGCTTGGCAAAGAATTCTAAGTTTTTAGACATTTCTTCGCGCAGGTTTTTATCCTCACATAATTCTAAAAGCGTTGGAAGGAATTTCTCTTTCATTTCTGAATCTTTCACCATTTTCGCCGCATTTTTTACGACCAGAGTTTGGGCATTCACGGTTTGATGATCTTCTGCAGCAAAAGGAAATGGAACCAAAAGCACAGGCTTTTTTGCCATGGCCAATTCTGAAATTGCAATTGCTCCCGCGCGAGAAACAATAACGTCTGCCGCAGAATACGCTAAAGCCATATCCGAAATAAATTCTTTAATTTGGATAGAGGCATGAGGTTCCAAGGTTGAGGTTAACTCTTTAAAATCTTTTTTCCCCGTTTGCCAAATCAGTTGGTAATCCTTTTCGATTATTTGCTGGAGATTTTCTTCCCATCCATTATTGAGCGTTCTGGAACCTAAAGACCCGCCCACCGACAGAATTGTGAGTTTGGTTGGATCTAGTCCCAATTTTTCCTTCGCTTTTACTCGATCAATTAAATCGGTGATTATTTTTTTCCGAATTGGGTTTCCAAAAAAAGTCGTTTTGGTTTTTGGAAAATATTTACCCATTTCAGGATAAGCCGTAAATACTTCTTTGGCTTTTTTTGAGAGGAAAATATTCGTTTTTCCGGGCAAGGAATTTTGCTCTTGGACGAAAATGGGAATTCCAGCATTAGAAGCCATGAATAAGGCCGGTCCACTCGCAAATCCACCTGTTCCCACCGCAAAATTGGGCTGGAATTTTTTGATGGTTTTTCGCGCTTTGGACAAGCTGGAAAGAACTTTAAAGGGCAATTTGAGATTTTTCAAAAGATTACCACGATCAAATCCTGCGATATTTAATCCAATGATTGGATATCCAGAAAGCGGAACTTTTTCCATTTCCATTTTACCATTGGCACCGATAAACAAAAATTCGGTTTCCGGAAATCTTTTTTTGATTTCATCGGCAATGGCAATAGCAGGAAAGATGTGTCCACCTGTTCCGCCGCCGCTCATTAAAACCTTTAATTTTTTGTTCATTTTATTTTTTTAACTATTTAAAATCACCTTTAAGCGATATCATTTATTTCTTCGATATTTTGTTTTTTACCCATTCCTTCTTCATCATAAACTTGAATTCTGGAACTTACATTTAAGATAATTCCCAGTTGTAAATACGTCACCAACATGGAGGTTCCACCGTAACTAATCAAAGGTAAAGGTTGACCTGTGACGGGAATTAAATTAACCGCCACCGCAATATTGACGGAGAGTTGCATGAAAATCATTACGCCTAAACTGAGCACCAGCAAGCTCCCAAAGAAAGCCGGCATTTTACTGGCGATCATCACAATTCTTATAATCATAATGAGGTAGAGCGTGACCAAAAAGATGGCTCCAATAAATCCATATTCTTCTACGATGATGGCGAATATAAAATCCGAGGCTGACTGTGGTAACATTTGTTTTAAGGCGCTTTTTCCGGGACCCATTCCGGTAATCCCACCATGTACAATGGCGGCTTTTGCCTGCATCACCTGATAATTTTTTGCCTTCAGTGTTTCATCTTCTACATCGGTAGTTTTTTTTGTATTTGTAAAAGTTTCTACCCGACTCATCCAGGTGTGAACCCGGTTATTTTCAATTAAATTGGTATTTAAAGCCACGAAAATAAAGGTTCCAATAGCTACTGTAGAAAGTCCTAAAAAACCAATGATGTATAATTTATTCAGCTGACCGATAACCATTACAATCATGGATACAATGAGAATCATTAAAGCGGTGGACCCATTATCCTTAGCAACTAAGCCGAAAACAAGCAAAACCGGACCGAAAATGTAGAAAATATTTTCGATGGGAAGTCTTTCTCGCTTAATCCGTTTGGTTAAGAATCTACACAGATAAATGATTAACATTAAATAAGCAAAAGAAGAAGGCTGGAAAGAAACGGGTGTTCCAGGGATTTTCAACCATCTGGAAGCCGAAGCGCCGTCAATTTGCTGACCTGTAAACATGGTTAAACCCAAGAGTAAAATGGTGATGGCCAACATAATGCTGCTCAATTTGCCAATGTATTCATATTTGATGAAGCCCATTCCACGCATCACTGCTAATCCCACAAAAACGAAAAACATGTGTTTTAGTAAATGCGAAGTAGTGGTTCCATTATTTACAATGTACTCCAAATTGGAACTCGCGGAATATACCGGGAATACGGAAAAGAACGAGATCAATAAGACCACGATCCAGAGCACTTTGTCGCCCTTCAGTAATTCAAATTTGTTATCGGTATCCTGGGAATTCATTTGTATTTAACTCTTCTTTATTTATTTTTTAAAACTTCTGCTTTAAATTGGTTTCCACGATCTTCGTAATTATCAAACAAATCGAAACTCGCACAACACGGCGAAAGCAAAACTGTATCGCCTTTCTCTGCCAAAGATTTAGAAACTTCTACGGCTTGTTCCATGCTGGAAGTGCTGTAGATTAATTCTTTTTTACCTTGAAAAAAGTCAATGATTTTCTCATTATCCAAGCCGAGGCAAACTATAGCTTTTACTTTTCTTTTGACTAAATCTTCGATTTCTGTATAGTCATTTCCTTTGTCCGCTCCACCCACAATCCAAACAGTTGGTTGCTTCATACTTTCTAAAGCATAATACGCAGCGTTCACGTTGGTTGCCTTACTGTCATTGATAAATTTAACCTCATTAATAACCGCAACTTGTTCTAATCTATGTTCTACGGCCTGAAAAGTCATTAAAGAATTTCTAATGCTTTCATTGCTGATTTTCAATATTTTACCTGCAATAGAGGCCGCTAAACTATTCGCTATATTGTGGTTACCGACTAGAGAAAGCTCTTCAATCTTCATGAAAAAATCTTCATCCAGTTTTACCATCATTTTGCCATCTTTAATGAATCCACCTTCCTTCAGTTTTTCCTGAGTTGAAAATGGGATCATCTTCGCTTTGATTTCTAATTTCTCCAGCAAATCCATACTCATTTGATCATCTTTATTGTAAATGAAAAAATTGTCATTTTCTTGATTTTCAGTGATGCGGAATTTTGCTAAAGCGTATTCTTCATAATTGTAATTGTACTGATCCAAGTGGTCTTTGCTCAAATTCAACAATAAGGAAATGTGTGGTCTAAAGTTTTGAATATCATCTAGTTGAAAAGAACTCACTTCTAAAACATAATAGTCAAAATCTTCATCTGCAACTTGCTTTGCAAAACTTTTCCCGATATTTCCGCCTAATCCAACACTTAATCCTTCATTTTTTAAAATGTGATAAATGAGCGAAGTCGTGGTTGTTTTTCCGTTGCTTCCGGTGATGGCAATAATTTTAGCACTCGTAAACTCTGCGGCAAATTCAATTTCAGAAGAAAGTCTAATTCCTTTTTGATTGATTTTGTAGATGATGTCTGCTTTCTTAGGAATTCCTGGAGATTTTATAATCCAGTCTGCCGCCAAGATGCGTGCTTCATCATGCTGCTGTTCTTCAAAATCAATTTCTGCATCAGTCAAGAGTTTTTTATACTCCTCTTTAATCACGCCTTTGTCGGACAAGAAAACATTCAGCCCTTTTTTCTTCGCCAAATAAGCTGCGCCAAAACCACTTTCTCCGCCACCTAAAACAACTATTTTCATATATTTTTTTCTAAAATGTGTACTGTACAATTTGTATCAAAATTATTGCTGTACTTATTTTAATTTATCTAACTTTTAACGTAATCAAACAAATAATCGCGAACATTACACCCATAATGATCATGCGGTTAACGATTTTACTTTCATGATATCCTTCCTTCTGATAATGATGATGAAGCGGGGACATTTTGAATAATCTATTATTTTGTGCGTGTTCTAAGCCATATTTTCTTTTTCTGTATTTAAAGGTTCCGACTTGCAACATCACAGAGAGATTTTCTACTAAGAAAATTCCACATAAAACAGGAATCATCAATTCTTTGCGTAAAATAATAGCGAGAACGGCAATAACACCACCTAACATTAAACTTCCTGTATCACCCATAAATACTTGAGCCGGATAGGTGTTGTACCAGAAAAATCCAATCACCGCACCCACCAAAGCGAGTGCAAAAATGGTAGTTTCACCCATATTTGGGAGGAACATAATATTGAGATAATCTGCGAAAATGATATTCCCGGAAATGTAGGCGAAAAAAGCGAGCGTCAAGAGTATGACGACACTGGTCCCCGCAGCGAGTCCATCGATGCCATCAGTTATATTTGCGCCATTTGAAACGGCGGTTACAATAAAAATTACAATGGGAATAAATACGATCCAAGACCATTCTTGAGCGTCTTCTGGAGTCATCCAAAATAAAATTCCACTGTAATCAAACTCATTATTTTTAATGAAGGGAACCGTAGAAACAGTGGCTTTTTCCGTCGCCATAAAGTTTTTTTCTACATTGTTTCTGTTCAATTCCTTCGCATCAGAATATTTTCTTTTTACGGTAACATCTGGATGAAAGTACATGGTAACACCGATGATTAATCCTAAACCAACCTGACCTATTACTTTAAATTTTCCGCTCAAGCCATCTTTGTTTTTCTTGATTTTCTTTAAATAGTCATCAATAAATCCAATGGCGCCCATCCAAACTACTGAAACAATGAGGAGTACGATGTACACATTAAAAACTCGGGTAAATAACAAAACCGGAATTAAGGTGGCCACGATGATGATTAAACCACCCATTGTTGGCGTTCCTTCTTTTTGCTTTTGTCCATCCAAACCTAAGTCACGTACCATTTCTCCCATTTGCTTATTGCGCAAATAGTTGATGATTTTTTTTCCATACAATAGGGCAATGACCAAGGAAAGCAAAACCGCCATTCCTGCACGGAAGGAGATAAATTTCAACACGCCCATGCCTGGAATGTGAATTCCATGTGCGGTTAAATATTCGTAGAGGTAGTATAACATTATGATTTATAATTGATCGTTTATAATTGATTTACTTTTGCGTCTCCTAATTTTTTTTCTATAAGCAGAAGTTACTTTTACGATTTCTTCCGATTCTTTTAAAAACGCTTCTAGCTCCTTAGTAGATATCATTTTTTTAATTCTCGAATAACTTCTAGCCGAAAAAGAGTTTCATCTGCTTCTTCTAGAACAATGCAAATTTTCGCAAATTTTTCATTATTCGATCTTGCTCTGAACATAGCTCTGTAATTAGCCGCTGTTGAACTTGAGAAACGAAAAATTTGTTTTCTAATAACCGAAACTTTGTCAGAATAAGGCAATCAGATAAGCAACTGATAATTTTTATCGTCAATAGCTTAGTTCTGCTCGCAATTATCTGGTTATAAATATTTTCCATCTTTCATCAACAATCATTTATCAACAATCGCTTATGCATTATTTTGACATTAATCGCGCTAGTTCTACAATTGTTTCCTGGTCATCGAAATGGTGTTTTACACCGTTTATTTCTTGATAATTTTCATGACCTTTTCCTGCAACCAAGATGATATCTTTCGGTTCTGCGAATTTGATGGCCATTTTTATTGCTTCTCTCCGGTCTGGGATTGAAGTGTATTTGCTAAAATTTTGCGGTTCTACCCCTGCTTCAATTTCTTTGATGATGTTTGCGGGATTTTCCGTTCTTGGATTGTCGGAAGTGATAATCGCCAGAGTAGATTTTCGCGTGGCAATTTTGCCCATTTCTGATCTTTTATCCTGATCACGATCGCCGCCACATCCAAAAATGGTAATCACTCTTTCATTTTTTGTGCGGATTTCATTAATGGAATCTAAAATATTTTCAAGCGCATCTGGAGTATGTGCATAATCCACGATGAAGAATATTCCACCCTCCGATTTTAGGGTTTCAAATCTTCCTTTTACTCTTTGTAATGTGGACATTGCTTTTAAAACATCGTCTTCATGAAATCCGCATTCCACGGTTACGGCAAATGCCAAAAGCAAATTGTAAACATTAAATTTTCCAGATAATGTGGTCCAAAATTCTTTGCCATTAAAATTTAAAAGCATTCCATTAAAATCACCTTCAAGCATTTTGCCATGATAGTCTGCCATGGTTTTTAAGGCGAAAGATTTCTTTTGAGCTTTTGTATTTTGAAGCATTACATTCCCATTTTTGTCATCGACATTAGTTATGGCAATTGCGTCTGCATTTAATTCATCGAAAAATCTTTTTTTCGTTTTGATGTATTGATCAAATGTTTTGTGATAGTCCAAATGATCGTGAGAAATATTGGTAAATCCTGCAATTTGGAAATGCAAACCTTCTGTTCTGTTTTGATGAATGCCGTGAGAAGAAACTTCCATGAAAGCATATTCACAACCAACTTTTACGGCTTTCGCCAATATTTCATTGAGCCGAATAATGTCGGGAGTCGTATGCGTAGAGGGTAATATTTCTTCCGCGATTCTATATTCGACGGTAGATATTAACGCAGATTTAAATCCTAGAGTTTTGAAAATATCAAATAAAAGGGTAGTCACAGAAGTTTTTCCGTTGGTCCCAGTAATTCCTATTAATTTTAATTTCTCGGAGGGATTTCCATAATAATTGGCGGCAAGGTGCCCTAAAGTTTTTGAGGAATTTTCTACTTTAATGTAAGTAATGTTTTCATTTAAATTTTCAGGTAAATTTTCACAAATAATTACGGTGGCGCCTTTTTCGATAGAAGAATCAATGAATGAATGGCCGTCGGAAACGGTGCCTTTCAGCGCAACATAAACCGCATCTTCCACAACTTTTCGGCTGTCGAAAACGATTTTAGAAACAGGTGGATTTTCTGGTCCAGACTTTTCTAAAATTTTGATTCGGGCTAATAATTCTTCTAAATTCATTTTCTCTTTTTTGATACATTCCGCAGATTTTACGTGCGGCTCTTTACATTGAATCCTCCAGATTCTATATTCTAATTCTGAAGTTGCAGATAAATTCTCTGATTCTTATTGATAATCGTTCCTTCTAGAGGAAATTGTTCTTTAATCCTGCCTACACCTTTATAATCTACGCGATAGCCTTGATTTTCTAATTGAGGAATCACATTTTTCCCGATAAGACCTGTAATTTTTGGCATTTGATTCGCAGAAAAAGAAACCTTCACATTGCGTTCTACCATCTTGCTTAAATCAACTTTACGGTCAACTAAAAGATCTTTCTCAATATTCTGAGGTGTTTTCAAAAATGTTTTCCCAGCGATTTCTTTAAATACTGGTGCAGAAACCGTGGAACCATAAAACCCTTTGGAATTATCTGGCTGGTTGATCATGACGATACAGGTGTATTTCGGATTATCTGCAGGATAAAAGCCTGCAAAACTTGCCTGATACTTTGCGGGACCTGGTTTCCAATATTCAAATCTTGCAGTTCCAGTTTTTCCCGCCATTTTAAGATTGGGTGTGAAAATACTTTTCGCGGTTCCTTTTTCTACTGCTTTTGTTAGTGCGCTGGTCATCATGGCAATTGCCTTCTCAGAAGCCATTTTTTTTACCATTATTTTTGGTTTTGCTTCAAAAAGAATGCTGCCGTCTTTCATGATTTTATCGATGAAAAGTGGTTTTAGCATGACTCCTCTATTCGCGATTCCATTGTAAAATGTAGTAAGCTGTAGTAAGTTAAAACGGGAAGAATATCCATAAGCCAAAGAAGCCAAAGTTGCGGCGTTCCATCTTTTATTTTCTGGCGTAACTATGAAAGGTTTGGTGACACCTGGAAGCTCAACATCCATTTTGTCGAACATTTTCCATCTTTTCAGATGGTCTAAAAATACGTTGGGTTGATCTGCGTAATATTGGGTAATTAACTTAGCGGAGCCTACGTTGCTAGATTTTGCCAAGACGTCTGAAATATCGTAAGTGCCACCGCCGTGACCATCTGAAATTCTTTGTTTCGCGTAGGTCCAAATACCGTTTCCAACATTTACGGTCGTGTTTTCATCAATGAAACCATCATCCATAGCGGCTAAAAGAGAAACTGTTTTAAAGGTTGAGCCTGGTTCTGTAGCATCTTTTAGCGCATAATTGTAAGCATCTACATAAATTCCGGGTTCTGTTCGGCGAAGATTGACCATGGCTTTTACTTTTCCAGTAGCCACTTCCATCACCAAAACACAGCCGTGATCTGCATCAAAATTAACGAGTTGTTTTTCTAATGCGGAACTTGCAATATCTTGAATTCTTAAATCAATGGTGGTGTACACATCTTGACCGTCAATAGGTTCGTTTACTTTCCAGTAATCAATGGGTTTCCATTGGCTAGAATTAACACGTTGCTCTAATCGGGTTCCGTCTGTACCGGTTAAATATTTCGAGAAAGCACCTTCTAATCCAGATTGTAAGGGACCATTATCCATTCCGATGGTTCCTGCTCCAATTTGGGTAGTGGCTAATTCTCTTTTGAAATTACGGTCTATAATAAAACCACCTTTATTTTTTCCTCTTTTAAAGATGGGGAAATTTCTAATGCGATCATAATCGTCGAAATCTAGGCCTTTTACCAACGAATAATATTGGTTCTCGACTTTATTTTGCTGATCTAATCTGTCTCGAAAATAACTTCTAGGTTTCCCAAACATTTTGGAAAGGGAATCTGTTAACGTTCCAATATTGTTAGTATATACAGTGTCTTTAATTGTTTTAAAATCAAGGTAAACATCATATCGCATTACAGTAGTTGCGAGAATTGACCCATCTGCAGCATATAGATTTCCTCGGGCAGCTTTCAGTTTCGCTTCACGGTAATTTTTGCTGATGTAGTCATCTTTAATTTCTTGCACATTTGTATTTTGTAAAACCAGAATTCTACCCAAAAAAACCATGAACAATAGAAAGGCAAACCCTGCAAAAAGGTAGCCCCATCTCAATGTTCTTGAGCGTTTTTTTTCGAATTCGTTATTTACTGCCATCTGTACTGTCCAATTTTATCAATAATTTATGTGGATGATTTTCTAAGGATAAAAGGGAATCCACCACCATTTCTTTTCCTAATTCTGACTCCAGTTTTACTTTAATGAGTTTGCTTTGGGCATAGGCATTTCTGGATTTATATTCTTCTGTTTGCTCTTTTAAGTCATTTACCAACTCAATTTTTTGGCTCACCAAGTGATTGCTATAGATGATAATAACCATCAGTAAGAAGATGAGCATAAAATACTTGTAAT
Organism: Chryseobacterium sp. MP_3.2; assembly: GCF_035984805.1. Classification (NCBI taxonomy): domain Bacteria; kingdom Pseudomonadati; phylum Bacteroidota; class Flavobacteriia; order Flavobacteriales; family Weeksellaceae; genus Chryseobacterium; species Chryseobacterium sp. MP_3.2. The sequence goes on from NZ_JAXCHW010000013.1 coordinate 52,346, forward strand.
GAATTTTTACCTCGTCACGATTAAGAAAATTACCCTTAACAATATCGATAAGCGTAAGTTTTTTTTGTGGTCGTGGAGTTGGTCTTTTAGCCATTTTCTTGGTTACCGTCTTTTTTTATAATTTTATCCCTACGCGCATTTTTGCACTTCTGGCGCGGGAATTCTCTTCTATCTCTACTTCATCTGGAATTACTGCTTTTGTTTGCAGCAAATCAAAAGTTTTTGGGAAATTTCCATAAATATCACGTGGTTGTTCTCCTTCAAACATTCCATTTTTCAAGAATCTTTTGACCAATCGGTCTTCTAAAGAGTGGTAAGAAATGACCACTAATCTGCCTTTTGGTTTCAATATTTTATGAGATTGTACGAGCATTTCCTTTAGCGCCTCCAATTCTTGATTCACTTCAATTCTAATCGCTTGAAAGACCTGCGCAAAAAATTTATTTTGCTTGTGTCCTGGAATGAAGCTGAAAACATTCTTCAGGTCTTCGGTGGTATTTATTTTTTTGGTGAGTCTATATTTTGCAATAGCACGCGCCAATTTTCTCGCATCTCTTAGTTCCCCATAGTAATAAAATATATCAGCAAGCTGATCTTCTTCATAATCCGCGATTATTTTTTTTGCATCTAAAGTTTGCATCACATTCATTCGCATGTCCAGTGGCGCATTGCTCCTTGTAGAGAAACCTCTTTCTGCAGCATCAAACTGGTGAGAAGAGACACCTAAGTCAGCAAGAACTCCGTCTACTTTAGTAATTCCATGAGCCATTAAAGAAGTTTCCAGAAACCTAAAGTTTTGATTGATTAAAGTAAATCTATCGTCCTCGATGGTGTTTTTTAGTGCATCTAAATCCTGATCGAAACTAAATAACTTTCCTTTTGGAGAGAGTTTACTCAAAATCTCTCTGGAATGACCACCACCACCGAATGTAACGTCCACATAAATGCCGCTTGGATTTGTTACCAAATCTTCGACACTTTTTTTCAGCAAAACGGGATTATGATACATGTGTTATTTTTAGGTGAAGTCTTATTTAATTGACGTTGAAGTAGAGATTTCAGGGTTTAATTTCGTCATCGAAATTGATATCGCCCATCACTTCTTCGGCTAACATTGCAAAGTCATGAATATTGGTGGAGATAACTTGTTCATAGGCACTTTTATCCCATATTTCAAACAGTTCTCCTGCGCTCGTAATCACCGTTTCTTTGGTTAAATTGGCAAAGAGTGTTAAATCTTTTGAAACTTGTATTCTTCCTGCATTATCCGGTTCCACAATCTTTAATCCGGCGGTAAATTGCCTGATAAAATCTGCGTTTTTCTTCTGAAATCGATTGAGTTTGTTGATTTTTTCCATCAGCTTTTCCCAACCGTTCATTGGATAAACTTCTAAACATGGCTGAAAAACAGAACGTTTTACTACAAAGGAGCCACCGCCGAAATCTTCCATTTGTTTTACCAAAGAGGAAGGGAGTTTCAGGCGACCTTTGTCGTCTATTTTACATTCATATGTGCCGATGAAATTCTTCATTTGGGACAAATTTATATAAAAAAATTTGAAACCTCCCACTTTTTCCCACTTTTTGACTTAATGTTAATAAGTTTTGATTTTTTAACTAAAGATTTGATTAAATAGGAGTTAGCATTTTAGATAATGATCATTAATTAGCAGATTTTAAAATGCTATTTAATGAATAGCTTCCTTTGCGATTTATACAGAAATTTGATCTAACTAAATTGAAGTTGGTGTTAAATTTGTATTTTTGCGGTGCTGATTTGAGCAATTATATGAGATTTATAACGAAAAAAGAAAAAAAATTCTCTTTCATAGAAGCTGGAGAAGGGCATCCGTTAGTTTTACTACACGGCTTGATGGGTGGTTTAAGTAACTTTGATAATACCGTTAAATTTTTCTCGGATCGGGATTATAAAGTATTCGTTCCTGTAATGCCTATTTACGATTTGCCCATTCTGAATACGAATCTAACGACCATTGCAAAATATGTTGCTAAATTTATAGAAGAAAAAACTACTGAACCCGTAACAGTAATTGGGAATTCCATGGGTGGACATATTGGTTTGATTTTAACTTTGGCGCGTCCGCATCTTGTGAAAAATCTTGTTTTGACAGGAAGTTCAGGTCTCTATGAAAGAACTTTCGGAGATAGCTTTCCTAGAAAATCAGATAAAGAATATATAAAGAAGAAGACTGAAGAGGTTTTTTATGACCCCGCAATTGCAACTCCAGAATTGGTTGATGAGGTCTTTTCTGTAGTGAATGATCGAATGAAAGGCATCAAAACGGTAATGCTTGCCAGAAGTGCCATCAAACATAATATGTTAAATGATTTGCCGAAAATTACTGCACCTGTTTGCTTGATTTGGGGTAAACAAGATAACGTGACGCCGCCAGAAGTTGCAGTAGATATGCATAAATTTTTGCCCACTTCTGATTTGTATTGGATAGAAAAATGTGGCCATGCAGCCATGATGGAAAAACCAAATGAGTTTAATGAAATCTTATATGAGTGGCTAAAGAAAGTAGAAAATAAAAAAATGGAAGTTTAAGCTTCCATTTTTTATTTGATTAAATTTGAAAAAATTTTAGTTATGATTATTAAGACCGCAACTTTTATGACAAGCAGCACAAGATGGCAAGACTGTCCGGAACCTACTATGCCAGAATATGCTTTTATTGGTCGGTCTAATGTGGGGAAATCATCACTTATTAATGCGATGCTAAACTTTAAAGATTTGGCAAAGACTTCTCAGACACCAGGTAAAACCCAGCTTATCAATCATTTTATGATCAATGAGAATTGGTATTTAACGGATTTACCAGGTTATGGTTATGCTCGGGTCTCGAAAAGTTTAAGAAAGGAATTTGAAAAACTGATCACCAATTATATTCTCAATCGAAAAAACTTAGTAAATCTTTTCGTTTTGATTGATGCGAGACATTCTCCCCAGAAAATTGATCTTGAATTTATTGGATGGTGTGGAGAAAATGGCGTTCCTTTTTCCCTTGCCTTTACAAAGTCGGATAAATTAAAGCCTAATGTTTTGAAAGAAAATGTAGAAAAATACAAGGCTGTACTTTTAGAAACCTGGGAGTCTCTGCCTGAAATTTATGTTACTTCTGCGGAGAAAAAAGTTGGTGGTGAAGAAATTCTTAAATTTATTTCGGTCACCAATCAATTTTTAAAAGAGAATCACATCAATTTTGAATTATGACTTATCCCGTTTGGAAAATCAAAACCTTCCATCAACTCACTACTATTGAACTGTACGAAATTTTAAAAATCAGGCAAGAAGTTTTCATCGTGGAGCAAACCTGCTTTTATCTTGATGCCGATGGCGCGGATGAAAAAGCAGTTCACATTTGGGCTGAAAATGAGGGGAAAGCTGTAGCTTACTGTAGGGTTTTTAAGGCAGGCGTAAAATATGACGAATGTTCAATCGGGCGAGTACTCACCCACCCCAATTATCGAAAATTACAGTTGGGCAAAACTTTGATGGCAATTGCAATAAGTACTATTGAAAATAGATTTTCATCTAGAAAAATTAGGATATCTGCTCAAGATTACCTCTTAAAGTTTTATAAAGAATTTGGATTTCAAGATATAGGTCTTCATTATTTAGAAGACGATATTCCCCATACAGAGATGTTGCGAGAATAGATTAGAGGGAAAAAGTTACTTTTAAAAATATTGTATATTTAATGAAAGATGGTAAAGTGATTAATTTTTAGCAATATTATTTGCGTATTATCACTAGATAATCTAATTTTACCAAAAATCGTTAAATATTAGATATTATGAAAAAACTTTTACTTACTAGTTGTGTGCTCGTTGCAATGGCTACTCAGGCTCAGTCTTGGGTACCACAAGGCACAAAATTCCCCACTAATTTCGGAACTGACGAAATTGTGATTACTGATGCTAACACCGCTTGGACATTTGCATATGATGGTTCTGGTGGAGGAACTTATCCGCAAATTGTTTCTAGAACAACAAATGGAGGTACTACATGGACAACCGCCAACATTACGGGTCCTGGAACTAATGCTTTAATTTCTGACCTTGCTGCTGTTAATTCTACTACAGCGTGGGTAATTACGGCTCCATCTGAAGCGGGACCGCTTGCTAATAAAATTTATAAAACTACTGATGGCGGAACTTCTTGGGCGAGCCAAACGGTAGGATTTACAGCGCCATCTTTTGGTAACCAAATCTATTTTTGGGATGCTAATGAAGGTTGGGCTTGTGGAGATCCTTTAGGTGGTAGCTATGAAATGTATAAAACTATGAATGGTGGAACAACTTGGACTGTTGTAGCAAATAGACCTGCTTCTATAGGTGATTATAGTTATGTAGGATTAAAAGAAGTAGTTGGAAATACAATTTGGTTTGGTAGCGATATCGGTAGAATTTTCCGTTCTTCGGACAGGGGATTAAACTGGACATCATACTTTAGCCCGGTAACGGATTTTGGAGGAGTTACAACTTCTGGCTCATCTGGTGTTATGGCCTTTAAAGATACAAGCAATGGACTTTTAATTGCTGTAGATGGAGCGGGCGCAGTCGGTACAACCTCTGCGGTATTATACAGTACAACTGATGGTGGAGCGTCTTGGGATCCTGTTACTACTACCGGAACCTGGTATTTTGGTGACATCACGCACGTTCCTGGAACTGCAAATACTTACGTGAGTACAGGAATTAATTCTGGAGCTCCTAATTTTATGGGTTCTTCTTATTCTACGGATGGTGGATTAACTTGGACCAGTATTGATGCAGGGGTGCAAAGAGGAAAAGTGCAATTCTTAAATCCTACTACAGGTTGGGCTGGACAATTTAGTAATGGAACAACAGGAACAACAGGGATTCTTAAATTTAATGGAAACTTTTTGGCAACAGGCGAAAATGCAGTGAAATCTGGATTGAAAATTTATCCAAATCCAGCAGTAGATGTAGTTAATGTAACTGCTAAACAACCAATTAAAGCAATTTCAATTTTTGATATGACTGGTAAAAAATTGCAGTCTTCTAAATCCACAAGTCAAGTAAATGTATCTTCTTTAGTAAAAGGAACTTATATTTTACAAGTATTCTACGGAGATGGAGCGGTAGAAAATACTAAATTGATCAAAAAATAAATTTCTTTAAAACGTTTTTTAAATGGATGAGATTTTCTCATCCATTTTTTTTGCAAAAAAGTTCCAATTGAAATGATTTTCTTATTTTAGCACTATAAATAATTTATAAATGAAAAGAATATTTTTACTGCTCACCTTTATGATGAGCTTTTTACAACTGAAAGCCGATGAAGGAATGTGGCTTTTAACAATGATTAAAAGACTGAATGGAGTTGATATGCAGAAGGAAGGCCTGAAGTTAACTGCTGAAGAAATTTACTCTGTTAATAACTCGAGTTTAAAAGATGCAATTGTGCAATTTGGCGGTGGATGTACTGCCGAAATGGTTTCCAAAGAAGGTCTGCTTTTTACCAATCACCACTGTGGTTATGGAAATATTGCAGCACTTAGTACACCAGAAAAAGATCATTTAACCAATGGTTTTTGGGCGATGAAAAAAAGTGAAGAACTGCCGTCCAAAGGATTATCTGTTCGCTTCTTAGTGAGAATGGATGATGTTACTAAAAGAATTAATGTTAAATTGAACAACGCAATGACTGCTGCTGAACGCAAAACGGTGATTGATGCAGAATATAAAGCGATCCAAACCGAAAATTCCGATAATGGAAAGTATAGTGTTGTAGTTCGCGATTTTTTTAACGGAAATGAATTCTATTATTTCGTTTATCAAGATTATAAAGATGTTCGTTTGGTAGGAACCCCGCCGAATTCTCTGGGAAAATTTGGGGGTGATACAGACAACTGGGAATGGCCAAGACATACTGCAGATTTTTCTGTATTCCGAGTTTATGCTGATGCAAACGGAAATCCTGCAGAATACGCAGCGACTAACGTTCCGATGAAACCAAAACATTCTTTACCGATTTCCTTAAAAGGGTACAAACCTGGAGATTTTACAATGATTGTTGGTTTTCCAGGTAGAACAAACCGCTTTCAAACTTCATTCGGTATTGAGCAAATGGTTGATAAAGATTATCCAGCATGGGTAGAAGCTTCTAAAGTTGCTATGGATGTTATGAAAAAATACATGGATAAAGACCAAGCAACTAAATTAAAATACGCATCTCAATATGCATCAGTTGCTAATTATTGGAAAAACAGACAAGGCACCATTGACGCTGTTGAAAAAAATATGACAGTGGATGGCAAAAGAGCATTGGAAGCAGAATATTTAAAATGGGCACTTCTACCAGAAAATGTAGAAATTTACGGGGGTGTTTTAGAGGATATTAAGGCAAATTACGTACAAATCTCTGATAGAAATGTTGAAAGAAATTACGCTTCTCAATTGCAGAGAAATGCTAAATATATTGGCGTTGCTTACCAATTAGGTGGATTGTTAAAATCTTATGCTGACCAAGATGAAGCCGGTAGAATAGCTATGAAATCTAAAATTACAGACGGAATTGACAGAATGTATGATGGATTTAATAATAAATTAGAAGGAGAAATGCTGAATTCTATGGTAAACCTTTACCAGCAGAGAGTTAAGAAAGGAGTTGCGTCTCCAACTTTAATGGGAGTACAAGCAATGAATCTGTCTAACGTTGCATTTTCTTCAATTTTTGCAAGCAAGGAATCAGTAATGAATTTTGTTAATAATCCTGATCGTTTAAAAATTGATGCAGATCCTTTGATGAAAATGGCAAATGGATTTATCAATGATCAAAAATTAATGGCAGAAAAATACGAGAAAGTTGATGAAGCTTTTGCAAAAAATAATAGAATCTTCTTAGATGGGTTGAGAAAATCACAGCCGAATAAAGATTTTTATCCAGATGCAAATTCAACGATGCGTTTGACTTATGGATCTATTGATACATTACCAGTAAGAACTGATAGAAATTATTACGGTATCAAAAGAAAAAACAACTATTACACTGATATCAATGGAATGGTGGCGAAGTATAAAAAGGGTGATGAAGAATTTGATTTGCCATTGGACTTTTTAGAATTGGTGAGAAAAAAAGACTTCGGTCAGTACACAGATAAAAAAGGATTTATGCCAGTGAATTTCTTGTCTACAAATGATATTACTGGTGGAAACTCAGGTTCCCCGATTATGGATGGATCTGGTAACCTTTTAGGTTTGGCTTTTGACGGTAATAGTGAAGCGTTAAGTGGTGACATCATTTTCGATCCAAAGTTGCAGAGAACTATTAATGTTGACATTAGAATGGTCCTTTGGATTATTGATAAATATGGAAAAGCAGGTCATTTGATCAGCGAGATGACTTTAGTTAAATAAGCATCTATCCTCTCCACAATTAAAAACCGCTGATTACTTCAGCGGTTTTTGTATATTAGATCTTGTTAATCTTTAGTTGAAAATTTAAAAGTATTGTTTATAACTGCAACTTATCCTAGAATTGGTATTGTAAATATTTTGAAAAAAAGAGAAAAAATCATAATCATGTCGCATTTTGAACAGTAAGGTTTACGCTACTTTATAAGAAAATATTCTACTTGGCTTAAAATTTGGTTTTAATTGTCGCGGTAAGCTTATAAAATTTAATCAGTATTGAAGATTGATAATATATTTTACGAAGCATTTATAAGCAATATTGCCCAATAATATTAGAGTTATGGATGGCAGGATTAATTTAAGTAACAGTACCTTAACAGAAGCGGAGATCGAATGTATTCCCGTCTTCGAAACGTATTTTCTAACTTCTTTACAAAAAATGTACGAGGCAGAGAATCAAATCGCTATTGCCTTCAATCAGATTAAAGATAGTGTAACTTCTCCTGAACTTCAAAAAGTTTTTGATAATCATTATTCTATTCACGAAAAACACCTCCAAAGAATTGAGAAAATTTTTAAATTCCTTCAAGTAGAAGCGAAAGGGGTGAGTTGTGATGCTGTAAATGCAATTTTGAAGGAGGGACAATCTTATATTAGAAATATGTCGGGAAATACTGTTAATATTGAAGTTGCGCTGATGTTAACTTCTCAAAAACTCACGCATTATAAAATTGGAGCGTATGCAGGTTTAGCGTATTTGGCAATCCGTTTAAGTTATACGGATGCGGCCACGTTTCTAGCCATCAGCGTTCAAGAAGAAGAAGAGTACGCAGATAATAAATTGCGATATGTAATAGAAGAGTTTCTATCCTTAATTGCGAAAGGCAAGAAACAATGATAGTCAATTTTTTTTCTAAAAAATGATTGATTTATGGGGTGCAGATTTTCTTAATTTTCTCCATTCCCAGGGTGCAATTGGATTTCTTTCAGTCCACAATCCCATCTTTTTCTTTTTAGCTTCAATTTCCAATTTTGCATAAGAAGCTTCTTTGGAATATTTTTTATAATGCCATGCTAAACCATTTTTCACCATTATTTTATTCACGTTGATTCCATTGGGTAAAATTAATTCTGCAATCAATCTCTTATTTCGGTCTAATTTATCACCTCCGGCTAAAGTCACATACTTGCCAAAACACAGGAGAGAAAGCATTTCTTTTGCCTTTGTTCCATACGGTTGCTTCTTTTCTGGACAATCAATATGCGCTAATCTTACCGTCTGAGGTTTACCTTCGATTAAAAGAGAAGCGGTATCGCCATCTTTAATGCCAATTACTTTGTAAGCTTGTGCTATGGAATTGGAACACATGACCATTAAAAAGAGAAAGCAGAATATCTTTTGCATAAATTTTTGCTGAAAAATAGGGAGAATTAAATCATTTGAGAATAAAAAAGCGAAGAAAATTTCTTCGCTTACAGTTGGTTGAAGGATTAATCCTTAAGCATTCCGAGGTCGCCGTAACGTTTTTTAAATTTGGCAACTTTTGGTCCCACCACCGCACTGCAATAGGGTTGATCTGGATTTTCTCCATAATATCCTTGGTGATATTGTTCCGCCGGGTAAAATTTTTCAAATTTTGCCAATTCCGTCTCGTACTTGCCGTTCCATCTTCCAGAATCTTCAGAAGTGCGTATTGCTGCTTCAGCTTTTTCCTTTTCCTGTGGTGTTTCGTAAAAGATTACAGATCGGTATTGCGTTCCAATATCATTTCCTTGTCTGTTTAGTTGGGTAGGATCATGCAGGAAAAAAAACACATCCATAATTTGATCATAAGAAATAACACTAGGGTCAAACGCAATTTTCACAACCTCTGCATGACTAGTTTCGCCGGTGCAAACTTCTTTATAGGATGGATTAATGGTTTGTCCTCCAGAGTAGCCAGAAATTACCTCATATACTCCTTTTAGCATTGGGAAACAACCTTCTACACACCAAAAACATCCGCCACCAAAAGTGATATATTCTAAATTTTCTTTGTCCATTTTTTTTATTGATTAGTTTCTTCTTTGTTATTTAAATAATTTAAGCCCGCAGAATTTTGGTTTGTAGCAATTCTACAATTCTCAATATCTTACAAATAAAGGCTTTCAATTACTTTCTTTTGCTGAAATTTGTGCAGTTAAATTTACCAGACCAAAGCGCTCGCGCCCAGTATGGCTGCATCTGCTTCATCTAATTCACTGAAAACCAGTTTCACTTTATTTCGAAAAATGGGTAACAAGTTCCTTTCCATGTGAAGTTTTGTAGGTTTTAATATAAAATCACCCGCTCTGATGACGCCACCGAAAAGTAAAATTGCTTCTGGGGAAGAAAACATAACAAAATTAGCTAATGCCTCACCTAATTTTTGACCCGTATACCGAAATACTTCAATCGCCGTAGGATCTCCAGCAATTGCACAATCATGCACCACTTTGGAGTTGATGGCCTCTTCTGGATATTTATTGAGCATAGAATCTGGAAATTCTGCACGCATTTTTTTTGCCGTAATCGCAATTCCTGTAGCTGATGCATAGGCTTCTAAAGATCCTTCGGAACCTGTGCTCCAGTGTTTTCTTCCGCCTGGTTTTACAATGGTATGTCCTAATTCGCCCGCAAAGCCGTCATGACCGTAAATTAATTGGCCGTTGGTGATAATTCCACTTCCAACTCCGGTTCCCAAAGTCATCATTATAAAATCTTTCATTCCTCTTGCGGCACCAAACATCATTTCTCCCAGAGCCGCAGCATTCGCATCATTTGTCATTTTACAAGGAACTCCAAATTTTTCAGACATCATCGCAGCGAAGGGGATTACGCCTTTCCATCTAAGGTTGGGCGCTTGCTCAATGGTTCCCGTATAATAGTTTGCATTTGGCGCACCAACTCCAATTCCATCAAATTGTTTTTGGGGGCAATGCTTATTTATCAAAGGAATAGCTTGTTCATACAGGGCATCAATGAAATCTTCAGCATTCCCAAAGGCATCTGTTTTTAATCGTCCTTTTCCCAGCATCTCTCCGCGATGGTTTACTAAACCATATTTGGTATTGGTACCGCCGATATCTACACCCAGTGCAACCTGTTTTGATAAATCAATCAATGACATTCTCTATTTTTTAGTTTTTAAAAATACAAAAATATCAGGGATAGGCCACAAAAAAACTTCTTCAATTGCTTGAAGAAGTTTAGTATTTATCATTATAAATTCTTAGGCAGGAATCTCGCCTTTAAATAAGAACGAAATAATTTCTTTATTTACTTTCTCCACCATTTCACTGAATAAATGAAAGGACTCTTGTTTATAAATTACCAATGGATCTTTTTGTTCATAAACCGCACCTTGAGAAGAACGTCTTAGATCATCCATTTCTCTTAAGTGTAATTTCCAATTTTCATCAATAATAGAAAGTGAAATATTCTTCTCAAAATCTAAAACCATTGAATCACATTTGCTATCAAAAGCTTCTTTTAAATCCGTAACAATGGTCATTGTTTTAATCCCATCCGTGAATGGAACCTGAATCATTTTGAACATTGAACCTTGGTTTTGGAACACATTCTCTATAATCGGGAAAGATTTTTCCTTTAACAGTTCCAATCTCATTCGGTAATCTTCTGTAGCAGCTTTGTATAAAACATTGGTAAGTTCTGGAATTTGCTTGGTCTTAAAATCTTCTGCAGAAATTGGGGATTCCATGGTGAAATTTTTGATAATTTCATATTCAAAATCTTTAAAATCACCCTTTAATTTACCTCTGCTCACAATAGATTGCGATACATCGAAAATCATATTAGAGATATCATATTTCAAGTGATCCCCAAACAATGCGTTTTTTCTTCTTTTATAGATTACGTCACGCTGTTTGTTCATTACATCATCATACTCCAACAATTTCTTACGAACCCCGAAGTTATTTTCCTCTACTTTTTTCTGTGCTCTTTCAATAGATTTAGAAATCATTCCGTGCTGAATTACTTCACCATCTTTATGACCCATTCTATCCATCATTTTTGCAATTCTCTCAGACCCGAAAAGACGCATTAAATTATCTTCAAGGGAAACATAGAACTGAGAACTTCCTGGATCTCCTTGTCTACCGGCACGACCTCTAAGCTGTCTATCCACTCGACGAGAATCATGTCTTTCTGTACCAATGATTGCCAGTCCACCATTTTTCTTCACCTCACCTTGCAATTTAATGTCGGTTCCACGACCCGCCATGTTAGTTGCAATAGTTACAACTCCTGGTCCACCTGCCATTGCAACAATTTCTGCTTCTTTGGCGTGTAGTTTTGCATTCAGTACATTATGCTGAATTTTTCGCAGTTGTAAAGCTCTGGAAAGCAGTTGAGAAATTTCTACAGATGTGGTACCCACCAAAATAGGTCTTCCTGCAGAAGTTAAAACTTCAATTTCTTCAATTACGGCATTATATTTCTCCCTATTGGTCTTAAAAACCAAATCTTGTTTGTCATCTCTCGTGATTGGTCTGTTAGTAGGAATTACCACAACATCCAATTTATAGATTTCCCATAATTCCCCAGCTTCGGTTTCTGCCGTTCCCGTCATCCCCGCTAGTTTATTATACATTCGGAAATAATTCTGAAGCGTTACGGTTGCAAAAGTTTGCGTAGCTGCTTCAATTTTTACGTTTTCTTTCGCTTCAATCGCCTGGTGAAGTCCGTCTGAATAGCGTCTTCCGTCCATGATACGTCCGGTTTGCTCATCTACGATTTTTACTTCGCCATCAATCACTACATACTCATCATCTTTAACGAATAAAGTATAGGCTTTCAGTAGTTGGCTTAGGGTGTGAACACGCTCTGATTTCACGGCGAAATCTCCAAATATTTTTTCTTTTGCTTCAAATTCTTCCTCTTTGGTCAAATTTTTAGCTTCTAATTCTGCAATTTCGGTCCCGATGTCATTTAAAACGAAAAAATCTTTATCCTCATTTCCGGCAGACATATATTCTACACCTTTATCGGTAAGATCGATTTGATTATTTTTTTCATCAATCACAAAGTAAAGATCTTTGTCCGCAATCGGCATATCCTTATTATTATCCTGCATATATTGTCCTTCGGTTTTTTGAAGAAGCGTTTTATGACCGCTTTCCGAAAGATATTTAATTAGCTGCCTGTTCTTTGGCAAACCTCTGTATGCTTGCAAAAGTTTGAAACCACCTTCTTTCGTATTTCCGTTCGCAATTAATTTTTTAGCTTCATTGAAAATACCAGAAACTGTTTTTTTCTGAATTTCTACAATACGGTCAACAGAAGGTTTTAAGGAATCAAATTCTTGACGATCACCTTGTGGAACTGGTCCGGAAATAATTAAAGGCGTTCTAGCATCATCCACTAAAACGGAATCTACCTCATCTACGATGGCAAAGTTTAATTCTCCCTGCACTAATTCTGCGGGAGAGGTCACCATGTTATCTCTCAAATAATCAAAACCAAATTCATTATTTGTACCGTAAGTAATACTAGAGGCGTAGGCTTTTCTACGTGCATCAGAATTAGGTTGGTGTAAATCGATACAGTCAATCGTCATTCCATGGAATTGATACAATGGACCCATCCAAGCGCTATCTCGTTTTGCCAAATAGTCATTTACCGTTACCACATGAACTCCTCTTTCAGGTAAAGCGTTTAAATAAATCGGCAAGGTACCAACAAGAGTTTTTCCTTCTCCGGTCGCCATCTCTGCAATTTTTCCGCTGTGTAATACTACCCCACCAATAAATTGAACATCATAATGAACCATGTCCCATTTAATAGGCGTTCCAGCTGCATCCCAATGGTTTTTCCATACAGCAATATCTCCTTGTAGTTCTACGAAGTCTTTTGTAGCAGCTAATTCTCTATCGAGTTGTGTTGCAGTCACTCGGATTTCTCCGTTTTCCGCCAATCGACGAGAAGTTTCCTTAATGAGGGCGAAAGCTTCGGGCAAAATTTCATTTAAAACCTTTTCTTCTACCTTGTAAGAATCTTTTTTAAGTTGTTCTATATTGGTGAAGAAAGCTTCTTTCTCATCAATGTTGGCAGTGGTTTTAATTTGCTCTTTAATTTCCTCTATCTGGGTGGTAATTTTGGCTGTAGCTGCTTTAATTTTCGCTTTAAATTCTGTAGTTTTATCACGTAAACCATCATCTGTTAATTCAGCAATTGACGGTTCTACTGCTTTTATTTTTAGCACTACTTTTTTTACGTCTTTTAGGTCGGACGCATTTTTATCGCCTAAAAACCCTTTAAGAACTTTGTCTAAAATACCCATATATTTTGCTTATAGAGCCCAAAACATTGCGTTTCAAGCATTAAATTGTGCACTCAATGTGCGTTTGATCGTCCTATTAAAATGGCTTAAAGCAGATATGCAAAAAGCCCATTATTTTTTAGTATTCATCCTCGTTCCAAAGAAAATCATCGTCTGTAGGATAATCACTCCAAACCTCTTCGATAGATTCATAGATTTCTCCTTCATCTTCGATAGCCTGTAGATTTTCAACCACTTCCATAGGTGCTCCAGTTCGGATTGCGTAATCAATAAGTTCCGCCTTCGTCATCGGCCAAGGTGCGTCACTTAAATAGGAAGCTAATTCTAATGTCCAATACATATTGTTTAAATTTTTGCAAAAATATAAAATTAGGCGACATAAAAAAGGTTTTTGTCGCTGATTTTCAATAAACTTTGATTTTTATTCTGAATTTTTTCAACTTCCATTTTTCAAAAACCATTCCACAAACTTTTTTATGCCATTTTGGAAATGAGTGACCGGATGATACATCAGTAACTTCTTGGCTTTCTGAATATCTGCATTGGTTTTATAGACATCACCGGGTTGTAAAGGCAGATATTTTTTGTGGGCTTTTTTATCCAAAGTTTCTTCAATAGTACAGAGCATTTCATGAAGGCTTATTACTTCGCTTTCTCCCAAATTAATGATTTCATACACATTATTATGAGTCTCTATATAGAGGATTGATTTTAAAATTCCGTCAATAATATCATCAATGTAGGTGTAATCTCTTGCGGTTTTACCATCTCCATAAAAAGGAAGGTGTTTATTTTCTGAAATTAACTTCGTAAACTTATGTATGGCTAAATCTGGTCTTTGTCTTGGTCCGTAAACGGTGAAAAATCGAAGGTGAATCATATCAATTCCATAAAGATGATGATAAACATGGCCCATGATTTCTCCACATTTCTTCGTGGCGGCGTAAGGAGAAATTGGTCGGTCTACACCATCGGTTTCAGCGAAGGGAATTTTAGGATTGTTGCCATAGACGCTGGAACTGGAGGCTGCAATAAACTTGATAATCTTATTATTTTTGCAGATTTCCCATAGATTCATCGTTCCCGTGATATTAACTTCTGCGTATTCTAGCGGATTTTCTATGGACGGTCTTACTCCAGCTAAAGCTGCTAAATGGATGATGCAACCGACTTTATGCTTCGCGAATATTTTTTCTAACCCAGCTCGATCTCGAAGATCTTGGTAGTATAGTTGATAATTCTTTGAGGACGTTTCAAAAATTAATTTTTGAACATCATGTTCCTTATCATGAAAGGTAAATTCCAAAGTTTTACCCACGGAGGCTAAGGTGTTTTTTACTTTTATCTTATAATCGTAAAAATCATCAAAGTTGTCTATGTTTATGACAGAATGTCCATTTTTCAGAAGATGTTCTACCAAGTGTGAACCTATAAAACCGGAGCCTCCAGTTACTGCGTATATCATCTTTTTAAATTAAGGAACGAAGTTAAGGATTTAATAAAAATTTTGAATCAAATGAAATAAGATTTGCAGTCCTAGACTTTTTTTTTATCTGAAAAACCATCAATACGCTCAAGAAATTTGTGCTTACTTATCCTTCATTTAATTCCTTAAATTTACAAAATATAAAAATCATTCTATGAAATTCTCTGGACAAATCCTGAAAATGACCACGCAAAACGGAAAGCCGATTCAATATTATCTTAATCTTACCCAAGATATACTCCACATGAATCAGCTTATCGGAAAAAATTTAAAGTGGAAGTTAATTGGTTATGAATGCGTGTCGTGCGGTAGCGACGAAAAAGTTTTTCGAATGGGTTTTTGTAAAAAATGTTTTTTTGAAAGTCCTTATGCCAGTGAATCTATAATTCGGCCAGAACTTTCCAAGGCACATTTAGGCGTGGGTGAAAGAGATTTAGCCGTGGAGGAATCCATTCAATTAGCACCTCACATTGTTTATCTTGCTTATACCGGCGATGTGAAAGTTGGGGTTACAAGAGAAACCCAAATTCCTACACGCTGGATTGATCAGGGTGCAACTTTCGCTTTAACCATTGCAAAAACAGAAAACCGATACGAAGCTGGAATGATAGAAGTTGCAATGAAAGAGCATTTTGCAGACAAAACCAACTGGAGAAAAATGTTGGAAGATGATTATGAGGATCAATTGGATCTTGCAGATTTTCGAAATAAAATAAAAGATAAATTTCCAGAAAATTTTAAAAACTTCTACTCAGATGACAATGAAGTTGTTCGTTTAGACTTTCCTTATGAAGCGCCAAAAAAAATCTCGACGGTCACTTTAGAAAAAAATCCAGAGTTTGAGGGGGTTTTACGGGGAATAAAAGGGCAATATCTTTCTTTCGAAGGCGGCACGTTTTTTAATGTAAGGGCACACGAGGGTTGTGTGGTAGAATTGGAAATTAAAGCACCATGAAAATGTGAAGAACTGCGTCCCAAATCGATTTAAGCTCAGATTTTATGCAAAAAAATTACTTTAAAATATTTTCAATTGTTCTTGCAATTCTATTCCTGATCCTTTTAACAGGAAATTTTGGTCTAAATTATTGGCTAAAAAATAACCTGCCAAATTACATTAAAAACAATTCTGATTATTTAATTTCTTACAAAGAAATGGACGTTCATTTAGGAACTGGAAATATAACAGCTACCGGAATTTCCATCAATAATAAAAATTCACAAAACGACAAAATATTAGGTTTGCAGGGAACTGTAGACTCTCTCGACATCTCCAAATTGGGTATGTATGATGTTTTGTTTAATAAGAAATTTTCCACGTCACGTCTGATATTGAAAAATCCTAAACTACATATTGTGCTGCCCAAACCTCTCGCTGATAAGAAAGGAAAAAAGAAGCATAATTTGGAGATGGATCGGTTAAAGATCGACGGCGGTTCTATTTCTATTTTCACGCACGCCAAAAGGAAGTTTTTTTCTGTAGAAGAATTGAATATTGATTTAGAAAATATACAGATTGCAGAAGAATCTTCAGACTCAAAATTACCGCTTGTTTTTGAACGGCATCAAATTAATGGAAAGAATTTTTTTTACCGACCAGATAATGTGTATGCCTTCACGGCGAAATATATTACCACGAAGGAAGGACTAATGAATCTGCGTGATTTTCAAATGGTTCCCCTCTTGTCTTACCAAAATTTCAGAAAATTTTTCCCTAAAAAAAGGAATTTATTTGATGTTAAATCTGCCGAAATGGAATTTCAAGATTTTGAATTTAAAGGGGAACAAATAACCCTTACTAAAGTTCGTTTGGAAAGTCCCGTTCTGAAAATATATACCACCAGTGTTTCACCATCTAAAAAAGAAAAAAGCTTTACCTATGATGTGAACTTGGAAGATGTAATTGCCAACAACGCGAGGGTTGAAATCCTTAAACCTAATGGAAACCAATTATTTGGAGCTAATAATATTTCTATGAGTATTAATAAATTGGTGATGAATGAGGAAACAGCGAAAGGAAATATCCCGTTTCAGTATACTAATTTCGGGATCAAAGGAAAAGATATTCGTTATTCTACAGAAACCCAAAATATTAATGTTGCCCTTCTAAATATGGACCCAAAGTCCGCAGACTTCCAGAATATTTCAATAAAACCTACGGCGATTTTTGCCAATAAATCTTCCTTAGATCTCACTGCAAAACATATTGCATTAAAAATCAATGAGTGGAAATTTGTTAATAATAAATTATCTCTAAACATACAAAATGTTTTACTTGATGTTCTCAAAGGGAAAATATCAACAGCTAAAAATCAACAGAAAAAGCAGCCTGCTTTTGAAGGAATTAATTTCCCCTTAAAGATTAGGAATGTACAAGTTAAAAATTCTGACTTAACATTTGACAGTAAAAATCAACCCTTGATCTTTACTGGTTTCAATGCCACAATTCAGAATATTGAAATGAATGCGCAGACGGTGAAAAGTGAAATCCCATTTAAATCTGGCGATTATACATTGACCACGAAAAACTTTCTGTACAAAACCAGATTTTACAATCTATCTTCTTCATTTGTAAAGCTCAATAAAAATACCATTCAACTTTCTAATTTTGCATTAAAGCCTAACGTTTCTCGTGCACAATATATCGGGATGATTCCCACGGAAAAAGATTTGTATGATATTACAGTAAGGCAAATTACAGCAAATGGAAATTGGGATTTGGTCTCGAAAAGCAAATTTTTAACTGCTTCCTCCGTCGTCTTAAATGATATGGATGCAAATATTTTCCGCAGTAAAATTCCTGCGGATGATTTGACGAAAAAACCGATGTACTCTGAATTATTACGATCCATTAAATTTCCTTTATTTATTCAGGATCTCATGATTAAAAATTCTCTCTTGGTTTATGAGGAAGACACTAAAAAAAGCGATGGACCCGGAAAGTTGGTCTTCGAAGATTTTAATTTAAATGCAAAAAACATTAACTCTGGGAAAACATCCGGAAAGCCAACCAAAATTCCAATTACCATCAAATGTAAAATGATGGGTTCTTCTCCCATGAATGTGAATTGGACCATCGATACGGCCAGTCGAAATGATTCATTTACCATCGCAGGAAATGTGGGACCCTTGGCTGCTTCTAATATTAATGCGTTCACCGAACCTTATTTGAAAATTCGTGCAACGGGAATTATCTCTGATTTGATTTTTAATTTTAAAGGAAATAAAACAGGCTTAAATGGAAGCTTAAACATGAAACATCAGAATTTGAAAGTTTCGATTCTGAAAGAAACGGGAGAAAAATCGGGCCTGTTGTCTGCGATTGCGAATATGGTTGTAAAAACTAATTCGGGAAAATATCCAGAATCAGTTCCGGTAGAAAATGTAGAAAGAGATGCAACCAAGTCTTTTTTTAACCTTTTGTGGAAGGGAATTGAGCAAGGTTTGAAGAAAACTTTAATTGGTGCAAATGCTCCAAAGACAGAACAAAGCATCCGAAATACAGTAGGCGCTACGAAATCAGCTTTAGAGGAAAACAAGAAAGATTTGCAAGAAACTAAAAAGGAAGTGCAAGAAAAAGCGCAAGAAACTAAAGAAAAAGTAAAAGAAAAAGGACTCTTTAAGAATTTATTTAAGAAAAAATCCGAAAATTAATTTCGGATTGTAAATATTAATCTAAGTCATATTCAGGATTATCTTGTATGGGTACCTTTCTTAGGAAATTATCAAACTCTTCACCACTGTAGTTGCTTTCTGCCCCATAAGAATCTAAAATCGTTGCTAATTCGCCCTCCTTATCTTGCAATAAATAAAGAACTGCATTGTCATCTGGATTGCTGTCTCCTTCGAATCGGTATGATTTAACGATGCACAGATCTTCTGGTTGATACGTTTTTTCATCTTTCCCTAGAATCATTTCGTGTTGCTCATTCATGCAGATTTCCTTCGTAATTCCGCGTTTAATTAAAGTGTTTAAAACTTGAGAAAGTGTTTTTAAATTGTGATTTGCCATAATCTTATATTTCTTTAAATGTCATCAAATAAGGGACCATGCAAACTATGATTATTTAAATATTGGAGAATTGCACAAGTTACTCTGAGTAAGATTCTAAGATTCACTTCTAAATGAAAGAAAGTTTAAAACAAAAAAAACGCTACTAATCATATCATTAACAGGGTTTAAAGGATCTCGGACGGAGGTGGTCAAAATCCTTTGTCAATTTTAACTATTTTTACACCGACCAGTACAAAGATTGCAAAGTTCGGTGTAATTGACCACCTAGATTCGGTTTAAAGTGACCATGTAAATTCGGTTTAAATTGACCACCTCTTTTTTGTGGTAAAACGA
>NZ_JAXCHW010000014.1:0-53937 GCF_035984805.1 Chryseobacterium sp. MP_3.2
TCGAATAATCCTTTTGAGTGCGCTTTACATAACGCGTAACTTCCTGTTCTTTCATAATGATACTTTTTGTGTATCGCTATTTCAGGACTAGACATTCCTTCTACAAAAAATCCTTTCAAAATTTGAAAGGATTTTTTTTTGTGTTATTTTCTGCGGTTTCGAAATTTTTTAAATAAGATGTAAATGAACGGTGCTAAAATTAAGAAGGGCCAAAATGAAACCAGTCCTAAGAGAAAACTCACAAAAGAATTCCAACCTCCCGCGATAGAATCTCCAAATCTACTGCCGAAACCAATTTTGGAAGTGGAGGAACTTCTGGCTTTTTCTTTGTACAAATCTAAAGTTAAGGTGCTGTAATTCACACGATCATCAATAAAGCGTAATCGTCCTTCAGCGACGTCAATTTCATCTTCCAATGCTCTAATATTCTCTTGAATATCTAACATGTCTTTCGTGGTGGTCGCCTTTTTCAGCATATCACGGTACTTTTCCAGATAAATTTTTTTATTTTCAAGCTTGATAGAAACATCGGTGTATTCTTCAGTCACATCTTCCGCACGTATCGTTTTGCCAATCACTTCACCAATTCCGGTAGCAAATGAATTAATCAAAGCTTCGAAATTTTGATTTGGAACACGGATGACAAGGCTTAAACTTTCGGAAGTATCAGTGTTCCGGTAATTTTCACTGAGGAGATAGGCTTTATTCTTTGTCAGCAGTCTATTGATCTCATTTTTGGCCTTTTCAATATCAGAAACTGAAATGCCCATTTCTCCGTTCTTGATTATTTTTTTAGGGACGAATTTACTTTTAGAAGGATTAGAACTCTGCTTTTCATTTTCCACTTTCGCTTCTTCATTTGGTGGCGGTGGAGTTTGCATTTTCCCGGGAGGTTCTGGAAGCACTTCCATTAATGCTGCATTAACTTCGACAGCATCTTGGCCGTTTTGTCCACAAGAGTATATTATAAATAGGAATAGAACAAAAATTGATCTTATTGTCATGATTGAGGTGTTTTTAATTAATATTTAAGTCCAAATTTCTTCAGAACGAAAGAAAGTAACCAAATTGGACCTACTAAAAGAAATTGTAAATCCTTCAGAAAACTAGATTTTTTACCTTCTATTTTATGACCGTAAAATTGACCAATCCAAGATAAGATAAAAACTGATAAAAATACAATCCAGGATTTCTGTTCGAAAGTGACATTGACAAAATAAATGAAGTGTTCCAAAAGAAGCATAATGAAAAACATGATGATCGCAATTCTCCAGGAAAGTCTGAAATAAAAGACGGATACTGCAATAATCGTCAAAATGGAAACCACGCTTATCGCACCAAAATAAAGGATAAAAATATGGGGTGCGGGAATGAGGGAAATAAATCCGAGAATGCTCCAGAAGATGAGAGGAACACAAATCCAGTGAATCAATTTGTTTGTTTGATTTTGATGGCTTTCTGCATATTCTGAAAACATTTTGTCGATTTTTCTCATTATTTAGAAAATTTTCTGTGACTAATTTAGTCAACTTTTCCTAATGAGGACGCACCTCTGCGCAAAAAATTTTTTGATTCACCCTTTCTTCACTTTTGCGTATTTTTGAAAAAATTTTTGGAGAAATGAAAGATTTAATGGGACAGGCAATTTTGGATTATTTTCACAATAAAAAAACAGAAGATTTATTAACCGAGACGTCTATTTCTGAAATTGACGAATTACCGGTTGATTATTTATTTCGGGATTTCGACAATATGAATTTAATTGAACAAAAAGCTTTGGAATTATCAAAGGGAAAGATTCTGGATATAGGTTCTGGAGCCGGTTCGCATAGTTTATATCTTCAAAACGAGAAAAAATTAGAGGTTTTGGCTTTGGATATTTCTCCAAAATCTATTGAAGTCTGCCAATTGCGCGGTGTTGAAAATGCTATTTGTACTGATATTTTAAATTTTGCAGGCGAAAAATATGATACGATTCTCATGTTGATGAACGGAACTGGGATTTTCCAAAGTTTAGAAAAAATTGATTTGTATTTGGAAAAATTATATTCTTTGCTGAACGAAAACGGACAAATTCTAATTGACAGCACGGATATTTTGTACATGTACGATCGAGATGAAGAAGGCGGAGTTTTAGTTCCAGCTGATCATTATTATGGCGAAGTAGATTATTTTGTACACTACAAACTGGACACTGAAAAACCCATAAAATGGCTTTATTTGGATTTTGAAACCTTAAAAAGGGCGGTAGAAAATAATGGATTTGACATTAAAAAAATTATGCAACAAGATGATTCTTATTTGGCGAAATTGACTAAAAAAGACCTGAATTAATTTTCAGGTCTTCTGTTTTAAAATATTTATCCAATTTCAACACCATTTTCAACCTGTACATCAGGCGTGACAAAAACTAATTTTCCCTCTGCATCATTAGTTAAAAGCAACATTCCCTCAGATTCGATGCCGCGGATTTTTCTTGGCGCAAGATTTAATAAGATCATGACTTGTTTTCCGACACATTCTTCTGGCGTGAAACTTTCTGCAACTCCCGAGACTACGGTTCTTACATCAACTCCAGTATCCACAGAGAATTTCAGTAATTTATCGGCTTTTTCTACTTTTTCTGCAGTTAGGATCGTGGCTGTTCTTAAATCTATTTTCGTAAAATCATCAAACTGGATTTCTTCTTTCATTGGGTTGGCTTTTGGATTGGTTTTTTTGTTGGATTCTTTCGTGTTCTCTAATTTTTGAATTTGAAATTCAATCGTCTCATCTTCAATTTTCGAGAATAATAATTCTGCCGGATTAATTTGATGTCCGGTTTTGATTAAAACTTTTTCATTTTTAATTTCTTCCCAACTCAACTGAGAAACATTGAACATTTTCTGCAACTTTTCTGCGCTGAAAGGTAAGAACGGTTCGCAAATTTGGGCTAAACCAACTGCAATTTGTGCGGCCACGAAAAGAGATTGTGCCGCTTTTTCCGGATTGTCTTTAATGGTTTTCCAAGGTTCTTCAATCTGAAGATATTGATTTCCGAAACGCGCCAAATTCATCATGGCCGTTAAAGCATTTCTGAATTCATAATGCTCTAAGAAATTTTCAACTTCGGTGGCAGCTTTGGTCACTTCCTGAAGTTCCTCGGCATTTTCATTTCCGGCTGGAACAATTCCGTCGTAATATTTATGAATCAAAACGGCAACTCTGTTGATAAAGTTCCCGAAAATCCCCACCAATTCTGAATTGTTTTTGGTTTGAAAATCTTTCCAGGTAAAGTTGTTGTCTTTCGTTTCCGGAGCAGAAGAAAGTAAGGAATAACGCAAAACATCTTGTTGACCGGGAAATTCTTCTACATATTCATGTGCCCAAACTGCCCAGTTTCTGGAAGTTGAGATTTTATCATTTTCTAAATTTAAAAATTCAAAAGCGGGAACATTTGTGGGCATAATGTAATCTCCATGCGCTTTCATCATCGCCGGGAAAATAATACAGTGGAAAACAATATTGTCTTTCCCGATGAAATGAACCAGATCCGTATTTTCGTTTTGCCAATACTCTTTCCAGTCTTTTCCATTTTTCGCCGCCCATTCCTGCGTGAAAGAAATATAGCCGATTGGTGCATCAAACCAGACATAAAGGACTTTTCCGTCTGCATCTGGAAGTGGAACCGGAACGCCCCAGTTTAAATCGCGCGTCATTGCTCTGGGTTTCAATCCATCGGTCAACCAGGATTTCACTTGGCCGTAAACATTGGGTTTCCAATCATCTTTATGACCTTCGATGATCCATTTATTCAGAAAATCTTCATACTCATTTAAAGGAAGATACCAGTTTTTAGTCTCCTTTAAGATCGGAACATTTCCACTCAACATGGATTTTGGATTAATCAATTCTGAAGGAGAAAGGGTAGAACCACATTTTTCGCACTGATCGCCGTAGGCGTTTTCGTTGCCACAATTCGGGCAAGTTCCTACAATGTAGCGATCAGCCAAAAATTCTCCAGCCTGTTCATCAAAATACTGTTCGGAAACATCTTCCGTAAATTTTCCTTTGTTATAAAGTGTTGTAAAAAAATCCTGACTGACTTGTTTGTGTTTCGGGGAGGTTGTACGTGAATATTCATCAAAAGAAATCCCTAAATCTGCAAAAGACTTTTTGATGATTTCGTGGTATTTGTCCACGATATCTTGTGGAGCAACGCCTTCTTTTTTAGCACGAATGGTAATGGGAATCCCGTGTTCATCGGAGCCACAAATAAAAGCCACGTCTTTTCCTAATCTTCTGTTGAATCTTGCATACACATCTGCTGGAATATAAACTCCGGCTAAATGACCAATATGAACTGGACCATTTGCATAAGGCAAAGCTGCCGTAATCATCTTTCTTTCTGACATATTCTTCGGTCTAAATTTTTGCAAAGATAAGGGTTAATGGAGAAAATTAAAAATCAATATTTGGGAAGTGAGGCGTTGAATTTTATTGGTCGTTCACCAATTAGAATTTAATAACTCTCCGTTCAAAATTTCATTTCTTCATTCATTATCTATTATTGCGATTTTTTCGAAATTGATTAATTGTTTCTATATTTTTTGTAATTTTATTTTAAATTAGTTAAAAATAATCAGGTAAGATTGTTAAATATGTGAATATAATTAAACAGTGATTTAATGATTAAAAAAGAATTTTCAGATGTGAAAGTGTCGATTTCAAAATTGGGAGTCGCAATTATTAAAAATGGATCACGTTAAATACATTTCGAAATGAAAAAATATCTACTCCTGCTTGTTCTTTTTGCCTTGGTAAACTGCGGATTTGCGCAGAGTAGTGAAATTGATGGACTCAAAAAAGAATTATCAAACCATCCGCAACAAGATACCTTTAAAGTCAATAGGCTAAATGAACTTGCTTTCAATCTGGCATTGTCACCAGAAAATAGAGCGGATTTGGCGCAGGAAGCAATATCAATTTCAAATAAAATCAATTATCCTGCGGGAAAAGGCAAAGCTTTAGTTTCGCTGGCTTTAGTTAAAGGTAGAGAGGGAAATGCTGTGGAGTTTTCAGAATTAATAAAGGAAGCTCACTCAATTGCAGCAACCTCAAAAAATTTAGAATTGAAAGCGCGTATTTCCATAGTAGAAGGAATGGTTGCTGATAATTTGCAACAAAAATTAAAATTTTATTTAAAGGCGGATTCCATTGCCGCAGAATCATCTGATTACATTTTACAATCCCGCGCAAAGTATCTTTTGGCGAATACCTATGTTACTGCATTTAGTGATTATGGAAAGGGTATTGACTATACCTTTAAAGCCTTGCATCTTGCAGAAAAAGCCAATGATACAAAAAGTCTCATCACCTGCTGGACTGGTCTGGGAAATATTTACGCCCAAATTGGAGATCAAAAAAATGCACTTTTTTATTTAAACAAAGCAGAAACAGCAAATAAAACCTTTAAAGATTTAGGAATTGAATATTTGCTGCAGAATGCCATAGGAGAACGGTACCGACTCACGGGAAAATATCCTGAAGCCATAAAAGCGTACAGGAAAGGATTAAAAGTTGGAAAAATTTTGGATATTAATCCTTCTCTTAATGAAAGCAATTTGGCAGATGTTTACACCAGAATGGATAATTTACCACTTGCGTTTCAATATGCATTTAGTGCTTTAAAAGGAGCCAAAGAAATAAATGATGTTGGAGGCGAAGAGTGGATTTATGGAATTCTGTCTCGTGCATATTTGAAAGAAAATAATGTAGATCGTGCCATTTATTACGGTAATTTAGGATATTCTTCGGCCGAAAATTCTGGTGGCACAGAAAATTTGCGAGATAATGCGCTGGCTCTTTCGGAAGCGTACGCAGCGAACAAAGATTACAAAAATGCCTACACCAATAGGCTCTTATTTACCAAATACCGAGAAAGCATTTTCAATGATGAAGTGCGCAATAGAACGGCCGTAGAACAATACACCTATAATATTGACAAAAAAGAAGCACAGATTAATGTGTTAAATGAGCAAAAAAAGGGGCAGCGAAATTTGTTATTTGGCGCTCTAGGTTTGTTGCTTCTCATTTTCACTGTTGCAGCTTTACTCTTTAGAAATAATAAACAAAAACAAAAAGCAAATAATCTCTTAGCAGCCCAAAAGCTGGAAATTGATGAAAAAGCCAAAGCACTCTCTGGTCAAAAAGATAATGTAGAATTGCTCAATAGTATCGGTCGAAAAATCACTTCTTCGCTTTCTATTGAAAAAGTGATCGGCACTGTTTACAAAAGTGTAAATACTTTAATGGATGCTAGTGTTTTTGGGATTGGGATTTATAATCCGTCAGAAAAAACCATTGATTTTCCGCACACCTATGAAAATGGAAAGCCTCTTCCGTTTTATTCAAATTCCATCGATGATGAAAATCGCTTGGGCGCGAAATGTTTTAAAGAAGGCAAAGAAATTATTCTCAATAATTTGAGTGAAAACTATAGAGATTATCTGCAGGAAATTAAAATGCCTGACCAAGGTTTACAGGCTGTTTCCGTTATTTTTCTTCCTTTAATTGCGAAGGAAAAAAAATTAGGGGTCATTACCGTGCAAAGTTTTAAAGAAAACTCCTATTCTGAATATCAATTATTCATGCTTAGAAATATTGCAATTTATGCAGCCATCGCTTTAGATAATGCAGAATCTTACCAGCAATTAGACAACACATTGTCTACCTTGAAGGAAACTCAAAACCAGCTAATTCAATCCGAAAAAATGGCAAGTTTGGGTGAGCTTACGGCTGGAATTGCACATGAAATTCAAAACCCGTTAAATTTTGTGAATAATTTTTCAGAAGTCAGCGCAGAACTCATTGATGAAATGAATGTTGAAATAAACAAGGGAGACTTTGCGGAAGCGCAAGTGATTGCGAATGATGTAAAACAAAATTTGGAAAAAATAAATCATCACGGAAAACGCGCTGATGCCATTGTGAAGGGCATGCTGCAACATTCCAGAAGTTCAAAAGGTGTGAAAGAATTAACAGATTTAAACGCGCTTTGCGATGAATATTTAAGATTGTCTTATCACGGATTGCGCGCCAAAGATAAATCCTTTAATGCCACCATCCGAACAGATTTTGATGATTCTATCGGGAAAGTAAATTTGATTCCGCAAGATTTTGGTCGTGTGATTTTGAATTTATTGACCAATGCTTTTTATGCAGTGGATGAAAAGGCGAAAGCTGGAAGTACGGACTACGAACCAACGGTTTCCATAACTACCAAAAAGGAAAAAGGAAATATCATAATCCTTGTTTCCGATAATGGAAATGGAATTCCGCAAGAAATTAAAGAAAAAATATTTCAACCTTTTTTTACCACTAAACCCACGGGAAAGGGAACTGGTTTAGGATTGTCTATGAGTTTTGATATTATTAATAATGGTCATCAAGGAGAATTGAGCGTGGATTCCGTAGCAGATGAAGGAACTGCATTTAGAATTAGATTACCTGTATAAAAATGAAGAACAGCATGAAAATATTAGTAGTAGATGATGAACAAGATGTGAAAAGTCTCTTTGAGCAGCGGTTTAGAAAAGAAATTAAAGACAAAGAGATTCATTTAGTATTTGCCTTTTCTGGTGAAGAAGCACTTTTATTTATGAATAAACATGAGCACGAAGCGGTTCTCATTCTTTCAGACATCAATATGCCCGGAATGAGCGGCTTGGATTTATTAAAAAATATCAAAAAAAACTATGATAAACCTTCACCCATTGTGATGATGATTACCGCCTATGGTGATGATGAAAATTACAATGAAGCCATGAGTTTGGGGGCAGATGATTTTCTGACAAAACCTGTGGATTTTAATCAGTTGAAAGAGAAACTAAAAAACAAATACCATGACTAGAATATTAGTGGCAGATGATGAACCCGATTTAGAAGCGCTCATCCGTCAGAAATTTCGACAAAAAATTAGAGACCAAGTCTATGAATTTGTCTTCGCTGAAAATGGCAAAGATGCCCTGGAGAAAATAAATGCAAATGCAGATATTGATATTGTTTTAAGTGATATTAACATGCCCGTAATGGACGGATTAGCCTTGCTTTCAAAAATTGGAGAATTGCATCCGTTAAAGAGGACCGTGATGGTTTCTGCGTATGGAGACATGGAAAATATTCGTTCCGCCATGAATTCTGGAGCATTTGATTTTATTACAAAACCTGTTAATTTCGGTGATTTAGAAACCACGATTGAAAAAACCATCAAACAGGTTTCGCAGATAAAAAGCACTTTGAAAGCCATTAAAGAAAATAATATCCTGAAAATGTATGTGGATAAAAATGTGCTTAGTTTCATGGAAACACGCGAGTACGAATCATCTCTTACAGCCAATGAAACCATAGAGGCCACCGTGGTATTTATTGATATATGTGGTTTTACTTCTATCAGTGAAAAAGAATCTCCCGATGCGGTAGTTAAACTTTTGAATAGTTATTTTGATGTAATGGTCAAAGAAATTATTGCCCAAAATGGAGTGGTTGATAAATTTATTGGCGATTGTGTGATGGCTGTTTTCAAAGGCGATTATCAGATCGATCGGGCGATAGAAGCAAGCCTTGCAATTAGAGATCAAATTCAAAACTTACCGTCTCAAAAAGATTTCTCGCCCCATGTTTCCATTGGTATTAATAGTGGAGAAATGATTTCGGGAAATATTGGATCTGCTACCTTAAAGCGCTTGGATTTCACGGTAATTGGAGATACGGTAAATACCGCTCAGCGTCTTCAAAGTGTTGCTGAAGTTGGACAAATTTTAATTCCTGAATCGGCTTTTGAGCAAGTGCAATCTTCTTTCGTGTGCAAAAAAATTGGCAGCATCAGTTTAAAGAACAAGGAACAGAAAACCACAATCTACGAGGTGATTAGTTAAAAAAATAAGTCCATTTTTATGCAATACCATCAATTATATTCCGTCGTTATTTCAATTTTAGAGAAAGAAATTGCTCCAAAATTCACCTACCATAATGCAGATCATACTCAGATTGTTTTAGATAATGCAATAGCGATTGGGGAGAAAGAAAATATCTCTGAGGGTGAAATGATCTTACTAAAAACCGCTGCTTTATTGCATGATGTTGGATTTGTAGAGAACCATCTTAATCACGAAATGTTGAGTTGCAAATTTGCCAAAAAACATCTCCCAGAATTTGGGTATTCCTCGAAAGAAATTTCACAGATCTGCGAAATGATTATGGCGACAAAATTGCCACAAACGCCCAAGAATCATTTGAGTAATATTCTCTGCGATGCAGATTTGTACTATCTCGGCGGAGACCAGTATCAATTTTATGCAGATCAGTTGTATCATGAATTCAAATCGAGCGGCATTTTAAAAACGAAAGAAGAGTGGCACCAAAGACAACTGGATTACCTTAAAGAACATCGGTATTTTACAAAGTGGGTGCAAGAGCAAAGAAATGAGAAAAAAATTGAAAACAAATTAACCTTAGAAAAACACGGCGCGAGATTTTCAAAAAAAGGAAGAGGTTTGGAGAATTTTCAAGATTTAATTTCTGCCATTGGTGGAATTATAATTGCCGCATTTGCGCTCAATTCTTTTCTTGTTCCGAACCATTTTTTTGATGGGGGCATTACAGGTATTTCCCTATTGGTCCATGAAGTATATCATTTTAATTTGGCCGCTGTTATTGTTATATTCAATATTCCATTGGTTATTCTGAGCTATTTTACGGTCGGTAGAAACTTTGCTCTGAAAACATTTTTAAGCGTAGTTTTTTTGGGAATTTGTTTGTGGCAATTACCGGCTGTAGATATTACGAATGATAAGACAATTGTTGCCATTTTTGGCGGTGCTTTTTTGGGTATTGGTGTTGGTTTGGTGATGCGTGCAGGTGCAGCTTTAGATGGAATTGAAGTTTTAGCACTGTATACTTTAAAGAGAACGTCTTTTACGATTACTGAAATCATTTTGGGCATCAACATCATTATTTTTGGTATTGCAGCAATTAAATTTGGAATAGAAACTTCCCTCTATTCTGTATTGACTTATTTTGTGGCGACAAGATGTATCGATTACGTGGTAGAAGGAATTCAGGCTTATACGGGAGTAACAATTATCTCCACGAAAAGCGAAGAAATAAAGTTCGAGTTGGTAAATAGGTTGGGTCGTGGAATTACAATTTATAAAGGAGAACGCGGTTTTCTACCCGGGAAATATGATGTGAGTGCAGATTGTGATATCATCTATACCGTAATTACGCGGTTAGAAATGCGAAAAGTAAAAAATTTGGTCCACATAATTGATCCTAACGCATTTATCTATGCCAACACAATAAGAGAAGCAGCTGGTGGAATTATAAAAAGTAGAGTAAAGCATTAGAAAAATGAAAATATTATCTTGTGTTAGAAAACAAGACAAATCCTTGTTTTGGAATATTTTTATCGAAAAATATTGAGATGTAAATTTTGTAAGGAGGAAGATATCCTTTTTCAATAATGATAATAAAAATGCTAAAGTTTGCCTGCAATCTATTCTTATACGATTGCAGACAAAATTTAGCTGTTAATGAATGTATTTTTTGAATTACCTACTTGTAGCAACTACATTTCCATCTTTATCCCTAATTGTTCCATCTTTGTCAATGGTCATTCCTTCTTGTAACTTTGTGACAGAGCCATCTTTCCGAATGACTTCTCCATTCATCATTATCTTATCTCCATTTTCTAGAATTATCTCTTTATTTAAAGGGACTAGTTGACCGTCTTGCATGGTTACTACTGTTCCATTTTTCATGAGTACGCCACGATCTGCACTCGTCAATCCTACAGTCATCGTTTCTAGAACGGTGCTAGAAATTTGTTGTGATGCAATTGTTTCAGTAGGGGGAACAGGTGGCGGCGGCGGCGGCGGTGGAGCTACGGATGTTGTTTTGCAGGAACTTAACACAAAAATTGCCGAAAGTACAAAAATTGAATTTTTCATGATTAGTGTTTTTTTTAATGGAATTGTAAAATTAATTAGAAAAATCTAATAATAATCGATAATCAGTAAAAGATTTCAATCAAATTTGCAGATTGTACTAAATATCGTTTTTCTGCGATGTAAGAATTCCCCTACTTGTTTTCTAGAAAGTTGTGGGACTTACATCAATCGTAAAGAGATGGAAACCCTCACTTTTTTTATTTTATTGTTAAAAAGTTTGAAAAAGGTAGAATTTGAGTAGAAAATAGATTGTTTAATTACATTTTTGCTAAACAAGTGTTTAGCTTTTTGTTAATTTTATAAAACCCCATCCAATGCATGAAATTATATAAAACATTGACCTCTATGTAGTTAATAAATTTTTACACTTATAATGTATGATAATTATCAGAAATAATTAACAATTTTAATAAAATTTTAGTAATATTTAGTTTTTTGCTTAAATTGCGTTGCTTCTTAATAGGAAGAAGTTCAAAAAAAAACTAATATTAATCCTTAAATTATATTTTTGTGAGAAACTATACAACAGTTTTAAAAATTGCACCGGCTTTTTTATTTTTCGCTGGCACAATGTTACAGGCACAAACAACGGATTCGCTTAAAACTGCGGACATAGAACAAGTTGTTTTAATTGGATACGGTAAACAGAAAAAATCTGATCTTACGGGATCTATTACTTCTGTTACCGAGAAAGACTTTAACCAAGGGGCAATTGTTTCCGCTGATCAGTTGATCAATGGTAAAGCACCTGGAGTTAGAATTACGAGTGATGGTGGTTCTCCAGATTCTAATCCTAATATTAGAATTAGAGGTGGAGCTTCATTAAACGCATCTAATAATCCTTTAATTGTTATTGATGGTATTCCATTGGACTCTAATAACGCGGCAGGTTCTGGAAATCCATTGAATCTGATCAATCCAAATGATATTGAATCATTCGCAATTTTAAAGGATGCAACTGCTACCGCAATTTATGGAAACAGAGCTTCTAATGGAGTTATTATCATTAAAACAAAACGTGGCGGTGGAAAATTGAAAGTTAATTTCAATACCAATGTTCAGGTAGGTGAGGTCACAGATTACATTGACGTGATGAATGCGGAGCAATTTACCAATTTCATTACCGCAAATTACCCACAATTCAAAAGTAGATTAGGAGTTGGTGGAAATTTAAACACACCAACCGTTACAGGTCGACTTTATGATACTGATTGGCAAAAACAAATCTACAGAACTACCGTATCAAGTGATAATAATTTGAGTATTTCTGGAAGATTGTTTAAAAGTTTGCCCACAAGATTATCTTTAGGATATAACAGAACGGAGGGAGTTGTAAAAACTTCTGATTATGAGCGTTATTCTACCGGTTTAAATTTATCCCCAACATTTTTTGACAAGCATCTAAAAGTTGACGTCAGCTTAAAAGGACTATATTCCAAATTGAATGCGGTAGATGCAGGTGGAGCGATTGGTGGAGCATTAAATATGGATCCTACAAAACCAGTTTATCTTAATCAGACCAATTTAAGTGGTGATCCTTTCAATAGATTTGCAGGATACTACCAAGATGTAGTTTTAAATGGTGGTCAGTATAAAATCAATGGATCAAGCAATCCTTTAGCAATTCTTCAACAAAGAACAAGCCCTCAAGAAATCTATAAGTTCTTAGGAAATGCGGAATTTGATTATAAGTTGCACTTTTTTCCAGATTTAAGAGCAGTTTTAAATTTAGGTTTAGAAGCTTCTAAATCTGATTTAACTACAGTGTACGGTAATAATGCGATTGCAACCTACAGAAATCCGCAGAATACGGTAGCACCAAATGATTTTGTTTTCAATCCAGGTGTAGACTACGCAGAGCACCAAACCATTGTGAATCAAACAATGGATGCTTATTTGGTTTATGAAAAAAAATTCAGTGGATTTTTATCTAATTTCTTGTTACAAGGTGGTTATTCTTACCAGAACTTTAAGAACGATGGTTTCAAAGACAACTACCGTTATAATGATGATGGAATTAGAGTTCCAAATCCCGGAACTGCTTTAAATCCAAATAACAGATATTACAATGTTCTAAATCTTCAGTCTTATTACGGTAGATCAAACATTGACTTCTTAAATAAATATTTATTCACGTTTACTTTAAGGGTAGATGGATCCTCTTTGTTTAATGAAGATAATAGATATGGATATTTTCCAGCAGTTGGATTCGCTTGGAAAGTGAATGAAGATTTGTTTAAAGAAAATGCACAAGTCCGAGAATTGAAATTAAGATTAGGTTGGGGTAAAACAGGTCAGGCAAACATTGTAGGTATTGCAGGATTTTATCCATCTAGACCGTTATTCCAGATTGGTGGTTCTAACTCCCAATATTTCCCAGGAATTGGAACGTACAGTGCGATTCCTTTTAACCCAAATTTAACTTGGGAAACTACAGAAACGCTTAATGCAGGTTTAGATTTCTCTTTCTTCGGTAGAGATAGATTGACGGGTAGTGTAGATGTTTACCAAAGAAAAACAACGGATCTATTAGCATTCGTTCCTATTCCTCCAGGTCAGGCATTAACCAATCAATTTGTAGATAACGTAGGTTCACTAGAAAATACCGGTGTTGAAGCAAATATTACTGTAATGCCAGTGAAGACAGAAGATTTCACGTGGAGTGTAGGTGCTAATTTTGGGTACAATGATGCCAAAATTACAGATTTGAAAAACGTACCAAGCATTGTAGATGATGGTAGCACGTTACCAATTGGTACTGGAGTAAAATTAGCTTACAATGCAGTTGGACAAGCTCCTTATTCAGCTTGGGTGTTCCAGCAAGTTTATGATGCAGACGGACGGGTAATGCCAGAAGTGTATGTAGATAGAAACGGAGATGGATCTATTAATAATGATGATCGCTATTACAGAGCTTTAAGACCAAACTGGACTTACGGTTTTAATACTACGGCGAATTACAAAAACTGGGATTTGAATGCAGCATTCAGAGGGCAGATTGGTGGTTTAGTGTATAACACAAGAAATTTAGCACAAGGCTACATTGAATATACAGCGCCACAAAATGGACAAAATTTAAATAACGTTTTAGCATCTACTGCTAATACGCCATTTGTAAATTTAACAGACAATACGTATTTCTCAGATTACTTTTTAGAGAACGCTTCATTCTTGAAATTAGACAACGTATCTTTAGGATACTTAATCAATAATTTTATTGGTGATACTAATGTTCGAATCTATGCTTCTGTAAATAACGTATATACATGGACGAAGTACTCCGGTCAAGATCCCGAAAACTTCTCAGGCATTGATAATAATTTTTATCCAAGACCTAGAGTTTATACCCTTGGCTTTAATTTTAATTTTTAATATTACAAACAAATGAAAAATCTAAAATTTAAAAGTTTAGCATTTTTATTCCTCTTTGCAGTAGTGGGTAACTCCTGTACAAGAGATTTGGATACGAATCCAAAAGTGGATTTGACTTTAGAAAATTTATTGGCAAATGATCCTAATGCAGTTGAAGGTCTTTTATCCAGACTATATGCAAGTTTTGCACTATCCAGTGTAAATGGACCAGGAAGTTCAGACATCAGTGGTGCAGATGCGGGAGAATCTCCATTTATCAGAGGAATTGTAAATCTACAGGATTTTACTGCAGATGACATGAAAAACAGATGGGGAGACAATGGATTAGACCAATTAACTACCACTACCAACTGGACTAGTAATAACAAATTCTTTAAGTATGCTTATGACAGATTGTATTATACAATTCCACAGGCTACTAATTTAATTGCTATTATGAAAAGAGATGATGTGGTGTATGCAGAGAAGGAGCAAGTAATTAGCGAACTTCGTTTTTTACGTGCGATGTCTTACTATTACATTATTGATTTATTTGGTAAAGGAGTTTTGGTGAATGATGATAATTTCAATACACCATTACCTTTAGCGCAATCCTCAAGAACAGAATTATTTGCTTTTGTAGAGTCAGAATTACTTGATGTAGAAGGTAAGATTTCTGCACAAGCTTCTTATGGTAAAGCGAATAAATCTGCGGTAAGAATGTTATTGGCTAAATTGTATCTAAACTCAGAAGTTTATACAGGAGTAGCTAAATATTCAGAAGCAGGAACCTATGCGGCAAAAGTTATTAATGAAGGCGGTTACATTTTAGAACCCAACATTAGAAAAAACTTTTCTGCAGACAACAACAACTCAAGAGAAATTATTTTTCCGTTGATCGCGGATGCAGTTTCCAGCCAAAGTTTTGGTAACACTACCTATTTAGTAAACGGAAGTTTATCTACAGATACTATGACTCCTGCAAATTATGGAGCAACAGAAGGTTGGGCTGGTCACAGAGCAACAAAAGCTTGGTACGGTCTTTTCGGAAATTCTGCGGCAGCTATTGCAGCGAATCCAGATCAAAGAGGTCAGATTTTCTGGACTACAGGACATAGCTTTGAAATGACGGATTATAAAACTTGGACAGATGGTTTCCCCGCAAACAAGTTTTGGAATAAAAATTCTGATGGAACTGGTGCGGTAACTTCTTTCTCTTCTACAGATTTCCCCTTATTTAGATTGAGTGATGCACATTTGATGTATGCCGAAGCAGCTCTTAGAGGAGCTTCTACCGCTACAGTTGGTCAAGGTTTAACGTATGTGAATCTTGTTCGTGCAAGAGCAGGAGCAACTTCTTTTGCCACCATTAATCTTCAGAATATTTTGGATGAAAGAGCTAGAGAATTAAACTTCGAAGGTGTAAGAAGACAGGATTTAGTAAGATTCGGTAAATTTACTGGGAGCTCTTACATTTGGCCTTGGAAAGGTGGCGTGAAAGACGGAACTTCGATTCCTGCTCATTACAATGTTTTCCCAATTCCAAGCACTGCACTGCAATCTAATCCTAATTTAACTCAAAATACGGGTTACTAATTCAATCATTAAATATCTTTAATACAATGAAAAACAATCATATTTTTAAAGCAGTTTTTGCAGTTATGATCTTAGTGGGTTTAACATCTTGCGATGACCGAGAGATCATAAAAATAGAAAGCGGTGCTGCACCAATCGTGATGGACTTATCTGCAGAGAAACTTTTTTTAGATAAAAATTTTCCAGATACTCCAGCACTTAATGTAAACTGGAGCCAGGCAACCTTTAGTGTTCCTGTAGAAGTGGCTTACCAAATCGAAGCTTCGGCAACAACTGACTTCGCAAATAAAGTAGTATTAGGTACAGTAGAACAATCTACTAGAACTGCAACTTTTACCGTAAAGCAAATTAATGACGCTACTAAAATTTTGGGACTGCCGAAAGACGTAGAAAATCCGATGTACCTTAGAGTAATTTCTTCTATCGGTGTCAATCAAATGGCTGCAACTTCTAACGTAACAAATGTAAAGGTTACTCCGTATGCTACAAGTCCTACTTATGCATATCAAGATTTATTCTTGATCGGAGCTGCAACAGCAGGAGGTTGGGATAATTTGGCAACCAATTCTAATCTAATGCCATTGCTGAAAACCAATGACCCTACGAAATATAGTTTTACTGGTTATTTCAAGGCAGATGGTTTTAAAATAATCAAAGTAAAAGGATCTTGGGATGAACAATTTGGCTTAGGTGCAGGTCCTGGAACGCTTAGCACAGATGGTGGTTCTGGAAATCTTTCCGCTCCGGCAGATGGATATTATAAATTGACAGTAGATATTTTAGCGCTTACTTATACGTTTGAGCCTGCTACTGTTCCTGCTACTACATACAGTAACCTTTCTATCATTGGAACGGTAAACGGAAACTTTGATAATGACACTCAAATGACGAAATCTACTTTTGATCCACATGTTTGGAAAATCTTGGGAGTAAGTTTATCAGACGGGGAATTTAAGTTTAGAGCAAACAATGCATGGGATACCAATTGGGGAAGCAGCACCGAATATTTCGGAACTGCAACTCAAGGCGGGGCAAATATTCCATTGGCAGCAGCTTGGACTTATGATATTTATTTCAATGATGCTACGGGTAGTTATACCATAATTCCTGTACAATAGGCATTGCAGAAACTTTAATTACTAATTGAAATTACATGAAAAATATATTTAAAATTCTAATGGTAATGATTTTACCATTGTTCTTACTCAACTCTTGTAGAGATGAGACAGATAAAGATTGGACGACGCCAGAAGCGGGAATTAAATTGTATAACAGCACGCTTAGCAGTAATGTATTATATCCTTCAATGGCAGATAATGCGTTCCGTTTAACGTGGGATCCACTTGCAGGTGTAAGCGGAGAATATACGGTGCAAATATCTAAAACCGCAGATTTTGCTACTCCAGTAGTATTAGGAACAACAACTAAGACAGACTATACCACTAAAATCAGCACCTTGAACATGGCGCTTTTGCAAGCTGGTTTTTCACCTTACAGTTCAAATCCTGTATTTATAAGAGTGATGTCAGGAACGTACATGTCTAATATTATTTCTGTTGCAGTTACACCTTACCCAGTTGATAAACCAGTAATTACAGCTCCTACAGCAGGGCAGTCAATTGTTTTAAATGCTACCGCTCCTACCGCAGTTGCCACAACTGTAAAATGGAGTGATTATGTTTACGGAACAAATGTAAGTTACAATGTAGAAATTGCACCAGGTGGTTCTACTGCTTTTGCTTCTGCGGGAACTACAGAAAATGTAAAAGAATTATCATGGACCAACTTCCAGTTAAATGATGCCGTTTTAAAATTAGGGGGTGTAGTTGGAGTTGCAAAGGATATTCAAATTAAAGTAACTGCTACTACAGCTTCAGCCGGAGGTACAATTAACAAAACTTCAGATATTGTGACGTTCAAAGTTACGCCTTACCAACCGGCATTTGTAGATTTCTACTTAGTTGGTGGTGGTACTGCAGTGGGTTGGAATGCAACTTCTTCTCAGATATTGTACAGAAACAATGACGTAGCAGAAATCTACACCTACCTTCAAAATGAGGGTGAATTTAGATTTTTAGGTCAGCAAGATTGGAATCCAATCAACTATAGTTTGAATGATGCTGCTATTAAAGATAATTTTAAATTCTTTAATACTTGGTCTACAAGTTTACAGCCTGCAGGTGATGAAAATATCAAATTTACAGGGAATTCTGGAATGTATAAAATTACAATTGATCAAAATTCTCGTGGAATTACAGTAACTCCATCAGCAATTCCTACTTTACCAACCAACGTATATTTGGTAGGTTCTCTTACTGGTTGGAATGCTTCTACAGCTGTGGAAATGAACCAAGTTGGTGACGGAGTTTATGAACTTGAAATCGCGGTACCTGCGAATTCTGAATTTAAATTTATTGGCCAGCAAGCTTGGGGAGATCTAGAATGGGCAAACATTCATACTGATGGAAATTCAGGTTTCTTAGGTCCAAAAGGAGATAACAATAATATCAAATATAATGGAACGGGTGGAACTTATAAAATCACCGCGAACATTAAGTTAGGAACGTATTCAGTTTCTCCACTTTAATAAGAACTGATATCTTATATCTTAAAACTGTTGCTTTATAGCAACAGTTTTTTTATTTTTAAGGAATATATTTTTTAGACTATGAAAATACTTACAATAGCTGCATTAAGTTTCTTAGTGGGCAACCTTACTCTAAACGCACAATCACTGAAATCTCCCAATGGAAAATTCGAAATGAATTTCCAGTTAAAAGCCGGAGTGCCATATTATGACCTTAAATATCAAGGTAAAACGGTAGTTGATGATTCTAAATTAGGATTAAGATTGCTGAAAGATGGTGATATTAAATTTGCTTCAGAAATAGAAACTTTAGCGGGCAAAGGGAAAGATTTAGATAACGGCTTCACCAAAACAGCCGAAAAATACGATTCCAAAAATGAAACTTGGGATCCGATTATGGGTGAGAAGAAATCGTATTTGAATCACTACAATGAATTGGCAGTTACTTTAAATCAAGCAGCAAACGACCGACATATTATTGTCAAATTTCGTTTGTTCGATGATGGTTTAGGTTTCAGATACGAATTCCCTATGCAGAAAAATCTGAATTATTTCATCATTAAAGAAGAAGATACCGAAATTGATTTGCCTAGCGATATGAAAGCTTGGTGGCTTGCTGGCGATTACGATTCTCAGGAATATCAAACCCAAACTTCAAAATTATCAGAAGTTCCAGCAAAATGGCCAACTTCTTATGATGGTAACGCCTCTCAAACTTTAATAAAAAATGCGGTTCAAACGCCATTAATGCTAAAGAAAGAAGGAAAAGATCAATTGTACGTGAATATCGCTGAAGCAGCGGTGATTAATTATCCAGCTTCAAATTTAGAACTTGACGCCATTAATTTCAAATTTAAAACGCATTTAACTCCAGATGCACAAGGTGCGAAAGGATATATACAAACGCCCGCTGTTTCTCCGTGGCGAACCATTATCGCCTCTCCAAAAGCGGAAGAAGTAATGGCTTCCAAAATGCTTTTTAATCTAAATGAGCCGACTCAATATAAAGATACTTCTTACATCAAACCTACGAAATACATGGGTGTATGGTGGGAAATGATTATCGGAAAATCGCAGTGGGCTTATTCTACGGCGAACAATGTGCATATCGGAAAAACAGATTTTACCAAGTTAACGCCGAACGGAAAACATGCCGCAAACAATACCAAAGTCAAAGAATACATCGACTTTGCATCAGCAAATGGTTTCGACGCTTTACTCATCGAAGGTTGGAACACTGGTTGGGAAGATTGGTTCGGTCACAGCAAAGAATTCGTTTTCGATTTCATCACGCCATATCCTGATTTCGACATTAAAATGTTGAACGATTATGCGCATTCAAAAAACATGAAATTAATGATGCATCATGAAACTTCAGGATCCGCAACGAACTACGAAAGATGGGCAGATGAAGCTTTTAAGCTGATGAATAAATACAATTATCCCTCTGTGAAAACAGGTTATGTTGGAAATATTATTCCACGTGGGGAACATCATTATTCGCAATGGACCGTGAACCATTATTTAAGAATTGCAGAGAAAGCCAATGATTACAAAATCATGGTGAACTCTCACGAATCCGTTCGTCCCTCTGGGTTATCTCGAACATATCCAAACTGGGTTGCCGCAGAAGCAGCACGTGGAACCGAGTTCGAAGCTTTTGGAGGAAATAATCCAGATCACCAAACCATTTTGCCGTTTACCCGTTTTATGGGTGGACCAATGGATTACACGCCAGGAATTTTCCAAACGAAGCTCGATTATTATTTTCCAGGAGACACCAGATTTGTGAAAACCACTTTGGTCAAGCAAATGGCGTTGTATGTGGTGATGTATTCTCCGCTTCAAATGGCCGCAGATTTACCAGAAAATTATGCCAAACACATGGATGCTTTTCAGTTCATCAAAGATGTGGCAGTAGATTGGGATGATACCAAAATTTTATCTGCAGAGCCAGGAGATTATATTCATACTGCTAGAAAAGCAAAAGGAAAAGACGAATGGTACGTTGGTGGAATCACCGATGAAAACGCCCGAAACTTTACCGTTGATTTTTCTTTCCTTCCAAAAGGTAAAAAATACGAAGCGACCGTTTATGCAGATGGTGACGATGCCGATTACATCAACAATCCACAATCTTATAAAATT
The DNA here is from genome assembly GCF_035984805.1 of Chryseobacterium sp. MP_3.2. NCBI lineage: Bacteria > Pseudomonadati > Bacteroidota > Flavobacteriia > Flavobacteriales > Weeksellaceae > Chryseobacterium > Chryseobacterium sp. MP_3.2. The sequence goes on from NZ_JAXCHW010000014.1 coordinate 20,671, forward strand.
TACAAGAAAACGGTGACCAACAAATCTAAACTTCCAATGAAGATGGCAAGAAGTGGTGGTTACGCGATTTCTATCAAATAGTGCAGTTTGTGAACGAAAATGTAGAAGAGCGTATAAAAGACTTGAATGTATAATCAATTAAAGATCTTTAACCAGCAGAATATTTTTTTATTGCTGCTGGTTTTGATGGTTGTTTTGGGTAAAATAATTCCCTATCAAGAATCATATCAAAAGGTCTTTGATTTAAACGCCTTTATCAATTGGGGAATTGCAGGGATTTTTCTTTTGTATGGCTTAAAGCTGAATATTAAGGAAGTAAAAAAGGACATCACCAATTGGCGGTTGCATTTATTAGTACAAGCCGCAACTTTTATACTTTTTCCTCTTTTAGTTTTTCTTTTTTATGGAATTTCGAAGGATACAACGTATTACAGTCTCTGGCTTTCTATTTATTTTCTGGCGAGTTTACCTTCTACCGTTTCCTCTTCGGTGGTCATGGTGTCTATTGCGAAAGGAAATGTGACCTCCGCGATTTTTAATGCTTCAGTTTCAGGATTGATCGGTATTGCAATGACTCCTTTGCTCATGGGATTATTCCTTAATGCAAATGGAGCCGCAGAAGGGCAGTTGGGTGAAATTTTTTACCAACTACTGCTGAAAGTTTTGTTGCCTATTATTTTGGGTTTATTGCTTAATCCACTTTTAAAGCATTTTGTAGAAAAGTACCGAAATGCCATTGCGCAGTTTGATAAATTAATAATCCTGCTTATTGTTTATGAAAGTTTTTCCGAAGCTTTTTTGGAAAGAGTTTTCTCTTCCGTGGCAACTGAAGTATTTTTAATATTGATCATCAGTGTTTTGGTTTTGTTTTTTGTCATTTTTAATATCTTAGACTTCATTACCTCAAAGTTGAATTTTTCCAGAGAAGATAAAATTACAGCCCAGTTTTGTGGGTCGAAAAAATCGTTGGTTCATGGGAGTTTATTCGTCATGATTTTGGGAATTCCAGAAGAGCAGAAAGTCTTTTTTTTATTACCAGTGATGATTTATCATAGCTTTCAACTTTTTTACGTGAGTTGGTTAGCGAACAGATTGGCAAAGACCGCTTGAATAAATAATGATTAAAAATGAATTTTTTTTTGGAGCTTAATCCCGCTTTCCGCTGTATTTTTTGCTCTTCGTTCCTCATCACAAAAAGATGCCGCTGCAATCGGGGCTAAATGATTGAGATAAAGATTTGAAGGAGGTAAATGAAAGTTTCAATTTGTAAGTGTTTAAACAATAGTAAAAAAAAACAAGGAAATAACGCTCGCTTCGCTCGCGCCTTTTGAAAAATTTAATTATGAAAAATATAACCCTCATTTTCGTCCTGATTTCTGCCTTTTCTTTCGCGCAAATTCAAAAAGTAGAACCCGCTTTTTGGTGGAAAGGAATGAAAAATCCTAACCTTCAAATCTTGGTTTATGGAAAAGATATTTCAAAATACCAAGTTGAACTTTCCGACAATATCAAAATAAAGGATTTGACCAAAACTGAGAATCCCAATTACGTTTTCATTACCTTAAATACCGATGAGGTTGAGAAATCTTCCTTTAAAATCAATTTAAAAAACGGAAAGAAAACACTTGATTCTTACACTTACGACCTCAAAAATAGAAATCCAGGTTCTGCAGACAGAAATTCTTTTTCTTCGAAAGATGTGATGTATTTAATAATGCCGGATCGTTTTGCAAATGGCAATGTATCCAATGATTCTCAATCCAATCTTATTGAAAAATCAAACCGCAATTTACCCAGTGGAAGACATGGTGGCGATTTGCGCGGCATCATTAACAATTTAGATTATTTACAGGATTTAGGAGTTACTGCGCTTTGGTTAACGCCAGCAAATGAAGACAATGAACAGAAAACTTCTTACCATGGTTATGCCCAAACCGATTTATACAAAATCGATGGTCGTTACGGAACCAATGAAGAATATTTAGAACTTTCCCGCGATCTACAAAAACGGGGAATGATGCTGATTCAAGATTATGTGACCAATCACTGGGGAATTTCTCATTGGATGATTCAGGATTTACCGACCCAAGATTGGATTCATCAATTTAAAGAAGGTGATGGAAAATACGGCTTTAAAAGATCAAACTACAGAATTACTTCTCAATTTGATACCAATGTATCTGACATCGATAAAAAAGAAGCTTTAAATGGTTGGTTTGATACGACGATGCCCGATCTTAATCAAAGTAATCCTTTGGTTTTAAAATATTTGACGCAGAACGCAATTTGGTGGATCGAATATGCGGAACTCGGTGGGTTGCGCGTTGATACTTATCCGTACAATGATAAAGTTGCCATGGCAAAATGGGTAAGATCAATTACTGATGAATATCCAAAATTCAATATTGTGGGTGAAGCTTGGATTTATAATCCAGCACATGTTTCTTATTGGCAAAAAAATTCGAAGGTTGCAGAGATCGATAATTACAACTCTAATCTTCCGTCTGTCATGGATTTCACCTTGTTCACAGATTTACCCAATGCTTTGAAAGAGGAAGACAGTTGGGATCAGGGAATGATCAAGATTTACAATGCTTTTGGCAATGATTTTTTATATCCTGATATCAATAAAATTCTGGTTTTCTTTGAAAATCATGATACGCAAAGGTTCAACGAAATTTTTAATGGTGATATTCGCTATTACAAAATGGCAATGACTTTAATTGCAACCGTTCGTGGGATTCCGCAAATTTATTACGGTTCCGAAATCGGTATGAAAGGGAATAAAGATAAAAGCGGTGATGCCGATATTCGACGAGATTTTCCCGGCGGCTGGAAAGGTGATGCTCAAAATGCTTTCAATCCTAAAACACAAACTTTAGAACAAAAGGAATTTCATGATTATACTCAGAAACTATTGAATTGGAGAAAAGGAAAAGGGGTGATTCATACTGGAAAAACCAAACATTACATGCCGAAAGAAAAAGTTTATGTTTACTTTAGATTTAATGAAAAGGAGAATGTAATGGTCATCATCAACAACAATGAAAAAGACCAGGCTTTTGATTTGAATCGTTTCGCGGAATCTTTAAATGGTGTTACCACAGGAAAAGATATTATTTCTGGTAAAGAAATTTCTGTTTCATCGCAAAATAAAATGACTGTTTCAGGAAAATCTTCACTAATTTTAGAACTTCATTAATAATAGAGCAATTGTTTCTAGGTATGTCATGCTGAGCTTGTCGAAGCATTTTATTAAATTTAATAGTATGAAAATAAATATTGCATTTTCAGTAATCGCATTTCTCCTAATTTTTTCCAATTCTCTTTTCTCCCAGAAAAAAGGATTTTATGAGAATGCTCAGAAAAAAAATGTAAGCAAAGTTTTAAATGATTTAAACGCTTATGCCGCAGCTGCTGATTTTAAGAATTACTTTGATCTTTATGCGGCAGAATCGACCTTTATTGGAACTGATGCCAATGAAGTCTGGGATAAAAAAGAATTTATGGATTATTCTAAGCCGCACTTCGATAAGGGAAAAGCCTGGAGTTTCACTTCTCTGAAAAGAAATATTTCTTTCAGCACCAATGGAAAGTACGCCTGGTTTGATGAATTACTCGATACTCAAATGAAATTATGCCGCGGAAGTGGCGTTCTGGAAAAAATCGGAAATCAATGGAAAATTAAACAATACGTTCTTTCCATGACCATTCCAAACGACGTAAGTAACGAAGTTATTAAAATTAAAAGCCCTATTGAAGATTCGCAACTTTCTGAACTAAAAAGTAAATAAAATTTTATATTTAACATCCATCTTCCAACATCTAACAACCACCACTCAAAAATATGGCACAAAAAATAAAACCAAACCTTTCCATCGCTCAAATTATCAATATGAGTATGGGTTTCCTCGGAATTCAAATGGCCTTTGGACTACAGAATGGAAACGCAAGTAGAATCTTACAAAATTTAGGTGCAGATGTCCACGAATTATCTTGGTTTTGGTTGGTTGCCCCTATCACGGGATTAATTGTGCAGCCGATTATCGGACATATGGGCGATAATACCTGGAGTCCGCTTGGTCGTAGAAAACCGTACTTTTTAATTGGAGCAGTTCTTTGTGCAATTGGATTAGTTTTATTACCAAACGCGGCTTCCATCACGCACTTAATTGCTGCGAACGTTTTATTATTGGCCGTAATTTTCTTAGCGATGATGGATGCTTCCATCAATGTTGCCATGGAACCTTTCCGAGCTTTGGTCGGTGATATGTTGCCGAAAAAACAAGCCACAATTGGATTTTCTGTTCAAACGATTTTGATTGGTATTGGAGCAGTTATAGGCTCAAACATGCCGAGTTGGCTGACCAAATTAGGAGTGTCTAATGTTGCGCCAGAAGGTTATGTTGCAGACAATGTAATTTATGCTTTTTATGTTGGTGCCGCAGTTTTGGTGCTATCCATTGTTTATACCATTGTGACGACCAGAGAATATTCTCCAAAAGAATTTGCAGAGTTCGAAGTCGCTACAGATGTGGTACCAGAGCCTTCCAAGTTATCGGATATGTTCAAGGATTTTGCAAAGATTCCAGCACTGATGAAGAAACTAGGAATCGTGCAGTTTTTCTCCTGGTTTTCATTATTCACCATGTGGGTTTTTACAACAAGTGCTTTAGCAACGCATCATTTCGGACTTTCTCCGGAGGATACGAAATCTTTAAAATTTAATGAAGCTGGAGATTTAACAGGATATTTATTTGGACTGTATAATTTATTTGCTATTCCTTTTGCGTTTGCCTTAACTCCAATTGCGAAGGCGATTGGTAAAAAGCAGACTCACGCTTTGGCTTTATTTTCCGGAGGTTTAGGATTAATTTCTATGTTTTTTATTAAAGATATTGACATGCTTTGGATATCGATGGTCGGTTTAGGATTTGCCTGGGCAAGTATTTTGGCGATGCCTTATGCGATGCTCATCGACGCGATACCGCAAAGAAAAATGGGCGTTTACATGGGAATTTTCAATTTCTTTATTGTAATGCCACAAATTGTAAATGGTATTTTTGGTGGTCCAATTGTGAAAAACCTCTTCGGCAATATGGCCATTGATTATGTTGTCGTGGGCGGAATTTGCATGCTAATCGCTTCAGCGATTACGATGTTTTTAATAAAGAATGATAAAGGTGATTCTTCTGCGGAATTAGAGGCAGATATTAAACAAATACATTTCTAATAATTTTTTTTAGAAAATGGAATCCGTCTTTTTGGCGGATTTTTTATTATTGATTGATAAACCCATTTGAAATCTTATCTTAAGTCAATGTTCTTCCATGTTTTAGATGGTATTTTTGTTTATAAAAATAAATAAAAAAGATATGAAAACAGTTTATCACAAATCAGATTCCCGCGGTTTTGCAGACCACGGTTGGTTGAAATCTCATCACACATTCAGTTTCGCAAATTATCACAATTCTGAAAGAATGAATTTCGGGGTTTTAAGAGTTTTAAATGACGATCAGGTAGCTTCCGGAATGGGTTTTGGCAAACATCCACACCGCGATATGGAGATTATTTCTATTCCACTGGAAGGAGATTTGGAGCACAAAGACTCTTTGGGAACCACTGCAGTAATCAGAAAAGGGGAAATCCAAGTAATGAGTGCTGGAACAGGTGTTCAGCACAGCGAATACAATAGAAATAAAGACGAAGTTGTAAAATTTTTGCAGATTTGGGTCATTCCCAATAAGTTGAATGTTACACCGCGATACGATCAGATTAGCCTCAATGAGAATGAGAAATTTAATGATTTCCAGCAGATTTTATCTCCAAATAAAGATGACGATGGCGTTTGGATTCATCAAGATGCGTGGTTCAATTTGGCAAAATTTGAAAAAGGAAATGCAAAAGAATATCAATTCCACCAAAATGGAAACGGTGTTTACGTCTTTATATTAAAAGGTTCCGCTCAGATTGGAGATCAAGTTTTAAACACCAGAGATGGTTTTGGAATTTGGGAAACAAATTCATTTACCCTTGAAGCATTAGAAGATGCCGAAATTTTACTCCTTGAAGTTCCAATGGAACATCCGTAAAGCTCTTTATTTAAATCCAAGATGTGAAACTTCTAGTATTTTAGGAAGCACTCAAAATAATACTATTAGCGTTTTAAAATTGAGTCTAAATTCTGGAAATTATTCCTTTTCCGAAAATTTATTTTCACATATTTACCAAAAAAAGCGAGTGGATTCAATAATCTACTCGCTTTTTTATTTTTTGACAAGTGAAAATGCCTTAGTTCCCAACATAAAGACAGGAATGGCAATCAAACCTCCAATAATACCCGCTAAGGCTTCTCTTAAGGTTGAATTAAGGTTCGGAAGAAAATGATGATGAATCCATTCAATATTATGCACAAATATTCCACCAGCAACTAAAATTAAAGCGATAGTTCCTACTACTGCTAAACCTTTAATTACCCAAGGTAAGGCATTCACCAAGAAATTACCAACCGACACCAAAAAACCGCTTTCTGACTTTGATCTTTTTATCAGTTTATAACCTGCATCATCCATTCTCACAATTAAAGCAACAATTCCGTACACTCCAACGGTCGCAATAATTGCAACAATAGAAACAGTCACAATTTCCACAAGTAAAGGATCAAATTGTGATTTTAAAGCTTCGTAACCTGCTTTCGCAGAAGCTAACGCAATAATTACAATTTCTAGGGATAAGATAAAATCTGTAGTGACGGCCGACTTAATTTTTGATTTTTCAAGGTCTGCACCTTCCTCTGCTGTTTTAATTGATTCTTCTATAACTTCATACCCTTTTTTACGTCGGTGAAATAAAAATTCGATTATTTTTTCAACACCTTCGTAAGCCAGATAAAATCCTCCGAATATCAAAATGATATTAATTGCAGGCTCATAAAGCCACTGCAGTAGAAACACAACAGGTACGATGATGAGTTTATTGATGAAAGAGCCTTTCATGATCTTCATCAAAACAGGAATCTCCCGTGATTCCAGAAAACCGGTAGCCTTTTCCGCATTTACTGCGAGGTCATCTCCTAATATCCCCGCAGTTTTTTGAGTAGCTAATTTTGCAGTAACTGCTACATCATCCATCAAAGCTGCGATATCATCTAAAATTGCAAAAAATCCTGAGGCCATATTATTCAATTAAGTGGCAAAAATAAAGAATTATCGCAAATCATTTCTCATTTATTTTCAAAGAAAAAGATTGTGGAAGTTTTTTTCTAAATAAAAAATACGGCTGTAAGATTTCCAGATCAAATTAAAATTGCTATTTTCGCAGAACAAAATTTTTACAATTGAAGCTTCATCAATTACATTCACCATCCAAAGAATTCCAAGAATTGGGAAATGTAAACGACGCTAATAAATAAAGAAAAAAGCCGACGGTCAAAATGATTGTCGGCTTTTTGTTTTTTAAATAAAGTCCTAAGATCTGTTAAAAACTAAAAATGAGCAATACCTATAAATCCGCCGGTGTAGATAAAGAAGAAGGTTACAGAACTGTAGATAAAATTAAAACCGCTGTCGCAGAAACGCACAATAAAAACGTCTTGAATAATTTAGGAAGTTTCGGCGCCTTCTATGAAATCGCCGGTTATAAAAATCCCGTTCTGGTTAGTGGAACAGATGGAGTAGGAACCAAGCTGAAAGTAGCTTTGGATTCTAAAAGATACGATTCCATCGGAATTGATTGTTTCGCCATGTGTGCCAATGATATTTTATGTCACGGCGCGAAACCTTTATTTTTTCTAGACTATTTAGCATGTGGAAAACTGGATGCAGACATTGCCGCAGAAATTGTGATGGGAATGGTAAAAGCTTGCAAAGAAAATCAATGTGCTTTGATTGGGGGTGAGACGGCAGAAATGCCCGGAATGTACAAACCAGGAGATTATGATGTGGCGGGATTTTGCGTCGGGATTGTAGAAAAAGACGAAATTATAGATGGATCTAAAATAAAGAAAGGCTGTAAAATAATCGCCTTGCCAAGTTCTGGATTTCATTCCAATGGATTTTCTTTGGTGAGAAAGATTTTTCCAGATTTCAATGAAGAATTTGAAGGAAAACCTTTGTTTGAAACTTTACTCGTCCCTACTAAATTATATTACACGCCCATTCATAAAATTTTAGAAGAAGTGAAAGTTTGTGGAATTGCACATATTACAGGTGGCGGAATTATTGAAAATATTCCCCGCATCATTCCTGAAAATCTATGTGCAACCATTGATACGTCAAAAATTAAAATTCCATCAATCATGTTAGAATTAGAAAAACGTGGAAATATAGACCGTTTAGAAATGTATGGAACGTTTAATATGGGAGTAGGAATGGTAGTGATTGCAGATGATAAACATGCAGAAAAAGTCTTGGATCTTTTGGATGATGCCTATATCATTGGAGAAATCACAGAGGGATCTGAAAAAATTATTTTGAATTAGAAAAAATATTTTAGGTTTAGAAACATGATTTCAAATTGCTGAAATCATGAATCTTAAATTTTGAAACTCAAAATGAAAAATATTATTGTTTTAGTTTCCGGAGGCGGAACGAACTTGCAGAGAATTATAGATTGTATTGAAAATGGCGAAATTTCAAATGCTCAAGTTTCTCTGGTCGTGGCAGATCGGCAATGTTTTGGATTGGACCGCGCGAAAAACCATAATATTGAAAATCACTTAATTCCAAGAGGAAAAACTTTTTCTACAGCGTTAAAGCAACTTCTTCCAGAGAAGACAGATTTGATCGTACTAGCTGGATTTCTCTCGATATTATCTAAAGAATTCTGCGAAACTTTCAAAGGGAAAATCATCAATATTCATCCCGCATTATTGCCAAAATTTGGCGGAAAAGGAATGTGGGGACATCATGTTCATGAAGCAGTTTTAGCAGCTGAGGAAAAAGAAAGTGGCGCCACTGTTCATTATGTAACGCCTGGAATTGATGAAGGTGAAATTTTCCTTCAAAAATCTTTTTCAATTTCTGAAAATGAAACTGTAGAATCTTTAGCCCAAAAAATTCACGAAATTGAATTTGAAATTTTGCCAAAAGCAATTAACTTGATTTTAAAAAAAATCTAGCAATCAAGCCATGAAATGGCGATATCAGCAGCAAAGGGTGTAACCCTTTGAATGAAGAGTGAAACCCTTTGAATGAAGGGAATAAAACAGCAAAGGGTAAAACCTTTTGAAAAAATAAAAAATATGTCAAAGAAAAGAGCACTTATCTCGGTTTCGGACAAAACCGGACTCATCGATTTTGCAAAGTTTTTAGAAGAAAAAAATTATGACCTGATTTCAACCGGTGGAACATTCAAACATTTAAAAGAGGCAGGTTTAAATCCAATTCAAATTGATGATGTGACCAATTTCCCCGAAATGTTAGATGGTCGGGTAAAAACTTTGCACCCGAAAGTTCATGGCGGTTTGCTTGCAGTTCGCTCCAATGAAGCACATATGACCACGGTAAAAGAACATAAAATTGAACTCATTGACATGGTTATTGTCAATTTGTATCCTTTCTTTGAGCATGCCAATTCCGATAAAAGTTTAGAAGATAAAGTAGAGTTTATCGATATTGGAGGGCCATCGATGTTGAGGTCTGGTGCCAAAAATTATCAGTCAGTAGCAGTCATCACAAACGTTGAAGACTATCAAATGGTTCAAAACGAAATTTTGGAAATAGGGGATACGACTTTAGAAACGCGTAAGGAACTCGCAGGAAAAGTATTCAATCTCACTTCAGCTTATGACGCCGCTATTTCAAAAATGCTTTTAGACGAAGATTACCCACAGTATTTAAACGCTTCTTATAAAAAGTTTTCAGATTTACGGTATGGTGAAAATCCACATCAGACTGCAGCGTATTATGTTTCTACCACAGAAAACGGTGCGATGAAAGATTTTGAGATTTTAGGGGGAAAAGAATTATCCTTCAATAATCTGCGAGATATGGATTTATGTTGGAAGGTGGTGAATGAATTTAAAGAAGAAATGGCATGTTGTGCCGTAAAACATTCTACGCCTTGTGGAGTTGCAGTAGGAAATTCAGCTTTAGAAACGTACAAAAAAACCTTCGAATGTGATCCGGTTTCAATCTTCGGCGGAATTATCGGCATGAATTTCACAGTCGATGCACCTACCGCAGAAGAGCTGAATAATACTTTTCTGGAAATCGTGATGGCTCCAGATTTTTCGGAAGAAGCTTTGGAAATCCTAAGAAAAAAGAAAAATTTACGAATTATAAAAATTAATAATCCAGTTTCGGATCAGCAAACCTGGGTGAAAACTGATGGCGGAATTTTAGTTCAGGATAATGATACCAAATTTTCAGATGCTATAGAAACAGTAACTGTTTTTAAACCAACTGAGGAGCAAGAAAAAGCGCTTTTATTTGCACAAAGAGTCGTAAAGTATGTGAAATCAAACGCCATCGTAGTTTCAAATGGTTTTCAAGCCGTGGGAATTGGCGGCGGACAGGTCAACAGGATTTGGGCAACACAGCACGCTGTAGAAAGAGCCAAGGAAAAATTCCAAGGTGATTTGGTTTTGGCTTCAGATGCCTTTTTCCCATTCCGTGATGTAGTCGATTTTTGTGCAAAAGAAGGGATCAAAGCCATCATTCAACCTGGCGGAAGTATGCGGGACGAAGAAAGTATTGAAGCTGCAAACGATCATGGAATTCCTATGATGTTTACGGGCATCAGACATTTTCTACATTGATAAAACGCCTTTAATAATAGGCACAAGAATTTTGAACAAGAAAAATTTCTACTTCTAAATTTGAAATCCACTTTCAAATGAGTATTTTTGTAGAATTGAAAATAAATAAATAGCAAATGAAAATATTAATCGTCGGAAATGGCGCCCGCGAATCTGCAATCGCTGCAAAATTTAAAAATGACAGCAGAATTACCAAAATGTATTTCGCAAAAGGTAATGCAACTACTTATGAATTAGGTCAAAACGTTTTTGAAGAAAGCGTAAGCGGCTTAAGAGATTTCGCCATCAAAGAAAGGATAGATTTAACCATCGTAGGTCCCGAAGCACCTTTGGTAGAAGGAATTGTAGACGAATTTAAAGCGCATAACCTTAAGATTTTTGGGCCAAGAAAAAGAACTGCCGAATTAGAAGGCAGCAAAGCTTTTTCTAAAAAATTCATGCAGACGCACAATATTAAAACGGCACGAGCATTAGTTTTTGATGCCTATCAAGAAGCCATCGATTATGTACGCCAGCAAAAATTTCCCCTTGTTATTAAAGCTAGTGGACTTGCGGGTGGAAAAGGAGTAGTGATTGCAGACAGTCTGACGGAAGCAGAATCTACGATTCATAAATTCATGATTGAGAGAATTTACGGTGATGCGGGAATTCAGATCGTGGTAGAAGAATATTTAAGAGGATTTGAAGCTTCAATTATCGCTTTTTCTAATGGTGAAAAATTATTTCCATGTATTCCTGTAAAAGATTATAAAAAAGCCGGGAGTGGAGACAAAGGTCCAAATACTGGTGGAATGGGAGCGGTTGCACCAAGTCCAGAGTTCACCGCAGAACATATGGTGGATTTTGAAAACAATATTTTAGCACCGACTTTAGCAGGACTTCACTCTCAAAATATTAAGTTCAAAGGGTTTATTTTCTTTGGTTTAATGGTTACTGCAAACGGAACTTACCTTTTGGAATACAATATGCGACTTGGTGATCCAGAAACGCAGGTGATTTTGCCTTTAATGGAAAATCATTTGTATGATGTCATCATGGATTGTTTAGAAGGACGTGAGGTCAATCTTCAATTCAAAGATGAAAAAGCAGTGTGCTTAGTTCTGTGTTCTGGTGGATATCCAAGAAACTTTGAAACAGGTTTTGAAATCAAGAATCTTGAAAAAGTGAAACACAGTCAGGTTTTATTTGCCGGAGCAAGAAGATCTGGAGATAAAATTTTAACATCTGGCGGCAGAGTTTTAAGTGTGGTTGCCACCGGAAAATCAATGGAGGAAGCGCGTAAAAAAGTCTATGAAGATGCACTTTCAATTAAATACGACTATCAATATTACAGAGACGACATTGGTAAATTTTAAAAATAATTGGGCGTGAATTTTCACGTCCTTTTTTTATATTTTATTTGGAGCCGGGAACCTGCTCTTCTTTACAATTCCTCAATCGGCGCTCGCTTTGCTCGCGCCTCTTTCCGGGATTTCCACTGCGATCAGGGCTAAAAGTAAGTGCCAAATTTAAAAACTGTTCTATTTAATCATCCATCATCCATCATCCATCATCCATCACCCAACATTTAACATCCAACACCAACATATGCAAAACGGAATCATCATCCTCGACTTTGGATCACAATACAATCAGCTTATTGGAAGAAGAATCCGGGAACTCGGAGTCTACTCCGAAGTTTTACCATTTAATACGCCATTGGAAGTAATTTTGGAGCGGCAACCGTCCGGAATAATCCTTTCCGGCGGACCAAGTTCTGTGAATGCAGAAAATGCACATTTAGTTGATAAAAAATTATTTGAACAAAAAATTCCGGTTCTCGGAATTTGTTATGGAATGCAACTTACGACGCATCTTTTAGGTGGAAAAGTAAAGAAGGGAGAAAAAGGCGAGTATGGAAAAGCAAAACTTCAGATTCAGAAATCAAACGCGTTACTATCTGGAGTTAGCCGTTTTTCTACCGTTTGGATGAGCCATTTCGATGAGGTGGAGACCGTTCCGGAAGGTTTTTCTGTCAATGGAACCACGGATGTAATTTCTGCGATTTCCAATGAGACAAAAAAAATATATTGCGTGCAGTTTCATCCAGAAGTTTCTCATACAGAAGAAGGCGCTAGAATGATTGAGAATTTTGTTTTCAATGTATGTAAATCTCCGAAGAATTGGAAATTGACTAATTATATTGAAACCACAGTTGCGGAAATAAAAGAAAGAGTTGGGAAACAAAAGGTGATTTTAGGACTCTCGGGCGGCGTAGATTCCTCTGTAGCGGCAGTCTTAATTCACAAAGCAATTGGAGATCAGCTGCAATGTATTTTTGTGGATACGGGACTTTTGAGAAAGAATGAAGGTAAAAAAGTGATGGAGAACTATGGCGAACATTTCAACTTAAAAATTGATATGGTTGATGCCTCCGACAGATTTTTATCAAAATTAGCGGGTGTTTCTGATCCCGAACAGAAAAGAAAAGTAATCGGAAATGAATTTGTAGCGGTCTTCGATGAAGAATCACACAAATTCGAAGATGTAAAATTTCTAGCACAAGGAACCATCTATCCTGATGTCATAGAAAGTCAGTCTGTAAAAGGACCGTCCTCTGTGATAAAATCTCATCACAATGTGGGTGGACTTCCAGAAGAAATGAATTTAGAACTATTAGAGCCTTTGCGAGAACTTTTTAAAGATGAAGTCCGAAAAGTAGGAGAGGAGTTGGGAATTCCACACCATTTGGTGCACCGTCATCCTTTTCCAGGACCTGGTTTAGGAATTAGAATTTTAGGTGCAGTTGATGAAGAGAAAGTGAGAATTCTACAAGAGGCAGATGATATTTTCATCGAAGAATTGTATAAAAATAAGTTGTACGATACTGTTTCTCAAGCCTTCGTGGTTTTATTACCCGTGAAATCTGTTGGCGTAATGGGTGATGAACGAACGTATGAATATACTGCTGTAGTTCGATCCGCAAATACAACTGATTTTATGACGGCCACCTGGAGCCGACTTCCGTATGAATTTTTGGACACTATTTCTAATCGTATTATCAATGAAGTTCGTGGAATTAATAGAGTAGCTTATGATATTTCTAGTAAACCACCGGCAACGATTGAATGGGAATAGAAGGTTGTCAATATTTTTGAAAAAAATAAAGGGATTAATTTAAATTAATCCCTTTATTTTTTAATCTCACCTCAGAATAGGGAATTGTAAACTGTAAGGTATCAGAATATTTAAAGTATTTGAAAGTATTTTCAGGAAAATTGTACTCAAAAATAAATGGAACTTTTTCATAAGAATTTCCGAGTAAAACAGCAATTGAATCGCCTTTCCAGTAAGCATCTTCAATGGTGTAAGACGGTCCAAAGTAAGCAATTTGCTGCGCTTCTTTTTTAAAATAATCGACCAAAACGATTTGCTGATCCGCTTCAAATGAGGCGTTACCATCTGAATTGGGGAACCAATGATAACTGTCTAGGTCAATATATTTGCTTTTGCTTTCGTTGAAAATGAGGAACGGTTTGTAAATCTCCTTAAAACCTTTTTCATTTAAGACCACTACTGAAGTTTCCTGATATTGAATTGGAGCGGTTTCTTCCAAGCTAAATTTTTCCCTTTTAAAATCTGGATTTCCCTCCTGATAATGTTTGAACCAAGAAGATGAACTGAAAAGATTTTTAGAAACATTTGGCTTTATTTGTACAGAAGTATCATTCTTGTCTTTCAATAGCGAATCAGATTTTGTTTTTTTCTCGCAGGAAATAACAATAATTAAAAGAATAAAAACAGATATTTTCATTCCTCCAAATTACAAAATAATCTTATCACCCAAAAAAACTATATTTGCAAAATGGAAAAGACCACCTTCGCAGATTTCGATTTATCAGTTAAAATTCTTGATGTTTTAGCGGATCAAAACTTATTTGAACCTACACCGATTCAGGAAAAAACTTTAGGACCTATTCTTTCTGGTCGAGATGTGATGGGAATTGCACAGACGGGTACCGGTAAAACACTTGCCTATTTACTCCCAGTTTTAAAAATGTGGAAGTACAACAAAAATAATAATCCCACGGTTTTAGTTTTAGTCCCCACAAGAGAATTAGTGGTGCAGGTTGCAGAAATCTTAAAAAATTTAACGCAAAATCTTACAGCCAGAGTAATCGGGATTTATGGAGGTGTTAACATCAATACCCAAAAACTTTTGTTTAAAGACGGCTGCGATATTTTAGTGGGAACTCCAGGTCGTGTTATGGATTTGTCGATTGATAACGCCATTTCTTTAAAAGAAGTGCAGCGTTTGATTATTGATGAGTTTGATGAAATGCTAAATTTAGGGTTTAAAGCTCAGTTAACACACATCTTTGAAATGATGCGGGAGAAAAGACAGAACATCCTTTTTTCTGCAACCATGACAGAAGCTGTAGATTCTTTATTGGAACAATATTTCGCCGGACCCATAGAAATTTCCTTAGCGAAATCTGGTACGCCTTTAGAAAAAATTGAGCAGATTGCGTATAAAGTTGAAAACTTCAACACGAAAATAAATCTACTGGAACATTTGCTGAAAACTGATACTGATTTTTCTAAAGTTTTAATATTCTGTAATAATAAGAAGCACGCAGATTTATTATTCACTAAAATTGACGAACTTTTTCCAGACGAGTTTGATGTAATTCACTCCAATAAATCTCAAAATTACCGACTCAATGCAATGAGAACTTTTGAGAAAAAAGAAGTTCGCGGATTGATTACCACAGATATTATGGCAAGAGGTCTGGATATCTCTGATATTACGCACGTTATTAATTTTGAAATTCCGGAGGTACAGGAACAGTATATCCACAGAATAGGTAGAACGGGTAGAGCCGACAAAAATGGAATCGCGGTTTCATTTGTTGCTAAAACGGAGGACGCTAATCTGCTAGATATTGAACTTTTAATGAACAAAGCAATTACGTACCAAGATTTCCCAGAAGAAGTCAAAATTAATCCAGTTAAAATTGCCTCAGAAAAAGATGAGGTGGTGATGAAAAATGCGCACACCGTGAAACTAGAAGAAGGTGGTGGAGCTTTTCATGAGAAAAAGGATAAAAACAAGAAGGAAAACTGGGGTGGTCCACACGCGAGAAAACTTCCGAAAAAAATTGGTGCAAATAGAGCTCAGCAAAAAGCCATTTCTAAGTCTAAAAGAAAGAAGTAATTTTTTAAAAATCGGGTACTACTCAGCATTTTTCCAAAATTGATCTTCATAATCTGGCTCTTTCAGAGTTGGATGATCCATTTGCAAAAGATTTTCTAATTCTTCTATAGTTGCATGTTCTTCTATCGCAGGAAAAATTTGGCGTTCTTCTTTCCTGATATGAGTTTCCAGTAAATTTCGGAATTCCTCAATTTGTTCTTTATTCTGAAATCCTTCATCGATCATTTTTTCAAAGGTTCGATGTTCAGAAATTGCTTCTGCGATCAAAGGATGTTTATGTCCTAAAAGGGGAAACAGGGATTCCTCTTCTTCCGCGAAATGGGGTTTCAAATTCTGCAGGTAAAATAACCCAATATATTTTGACATCCTCTCTGGCGCGATGTCCTTTTTTAGTCCTTCTTTTAATTTCCAACAGAGTAATAAACCAAAGTGATGGTCGCGACTTAATTGAACTAAAGCTTCATGTCTTTTCATTTTAACTAATTTCTTTTAAATTTAGTCAAAAATATAGGAATATCCGGGTTGGTAAGCTACATATTTTTTTGAAGTAGCATTAAAATTTGGTCCAATAAAAACTCCTTTAGTTTTAAGCTAAAGGAGATAATTCCATCATTTGTGTTTAGAAATTTAAAACGTTTGTCTCTCCAGACTTACTTTTGAGTTTCTAGGGTTACTAGTTTAATACTTCTTCAAATGTAGCAGGTATCAGACTTCGGAACAAAAATAAAGGGTGGACAAATAAGGGACAATTACATTTTAAGCAAGTAAAAATCAGCTCAGGATGTGTAATCGCCTATGAAGAGGTACAATCAGTAATTCGAAAAATGAAGAATATTTTTTTATTTTAAGAATATTTTTTTTGAAATTTTCCATCTTAAATGCGAATTTGATTTAAAAATCGGTATTTTTAAAATCGCTAAATAAGATAAAGAGTTTTTGTAACGCTTTAAAATTTATTTTAGACCGCGAATTATTTATGAAAATAACCTCTACTTTTTGCTCTTTTTTACTCCTTTTCTCTATTTTTCTGCACGCGCAGAAAAATAAAAAAGTGGTTGAAGTAAGTGATTCCTCAGGTTTGGAAAAAGTAGTTAATACTTATCGAAATACAATCAAGGATTCCCTTGTTCTTCAAAAACATTTAAAACCATTATTTCTCACTCAAAATTCTGAAAACACTATTATTCGGCAAGTTTATCTTGCAAAGGGATATGCGTTAATTTTGGATAAAGAAAATAGGAAAAGCGAGGAGTATTTTAAGAATTCTCTTGCGTTGGCAAAAAAAATAGAACATGCAGGATTAGAAATCTGGGCAAGCTTAGAATATGGAGAATATTTATATAATTTTCGACAGATTACTGCTGCACTCCCTATTTTTTTATCAGCCATAGAAAAAATTCAGGCAATTGATCCAAGCAAAATTATTTTCCCAAGTGAATCTTATAAAACAATTGGTTTTTATTTAGGCACTATTGGTGATCACCAAGATGCTATTTTTAATTTGAGAAAGGCCTTGCTCTTTACTGATCAAAATACTTCGGAATATGCTGCAATTTTAGACAATATTGGGATGTATTATTTAACCATTGGCGAAGTTGAGAACGCGGAAAAATATTGCAGCGAAGCATCTGACCTTGCCAAATCAATAGGTGATGAACTTAGATATGCGAAAACACTTGGAAGCTTGGCAAAAATAGAAGAGAAGAAAGGTAATTATAATGTTGCTATTAAGCTGCTGAATGTAGATATAGAAATTTCTGAGAATTTGGGGGCTAGGCAAAACACAATGTATGCAAATACGGTTTTAGCCAAGATTTATTTACGGATGAATCTGATTCCGGAGGCAGAAGAAGCGCTTTCTAAAGCGAATGAAATCGCGAAAACAAAATCTTATTTTAAAATAAATGAATTAGATATTCTAAAACTCAAACTCACGATTTTACAAAAGAAAAATCTACCAAACGAGGAGTTGAAAGCAAGACGCCGAATTGAAGCGCTGGAAGATTCTCTTAATAAAACGGAGGGCGTTTTACCTTTGAGCCAAGCCAATTGGATGCTGCAGAAGAGAAAGTACCAGTCTAATATTACCACTACTAAAAAACAGCTAAAAAAAGAGTTATTGGTTAAAAATACAAGTATGATAACCGCAGCTTTTTTACTGACATTTTTAATCATCATCATCATTAGTTTTAAAAAGAGCGAGAAGAAGAAAAAGAAAATAATAGAAGAACAGATTGCGGCTTATGAAAGCAAGCAAGCACAAAGCAAAAAAAAGTTACTGGAGGTTGATCAGAACTTACAGACCCAAATTACGTACCTCAAAGATAAGAACACCCAGATCCAAAATTTGCAACAGGAAATTGCAGACATCAAAGATTCCAAATCATTCACGCAAGCGGAAGAAGAACGGAAATTAGATCTTTTACTACAATCTCATTTAATGACCGATGAAAACTGGAGAAACTTCCGCATCGAGTTCGAAAAGGAGTATGCTCTCTTTTATAAAAGTTTGCATGATAATTTCCCAGAAATCACGGATTCTAACTTGCGGGTAATTTTACTTGAAAAATTGCAGTTTACCAATGCGGAAATTGCTGGTTTGCTTGGGATTACCGTAGAAGCGGTAAAGAAATCGCGACAAAGACTTAAACGCAAATTAGGGGGGAAATACGATTTACTCAACGCCATGATTATTTCTGCCAACTAAAAAACTCCTTAGAAAATCTAAGGAGTTTGGTTTTTATAAAGCTTTAAATACTTTATTTTAGTATCTGTAATATTCTGGTTTAAATGGTCCTTCAACCTCTACACCGATATATTTAGCTTGCTCATCCGTTAAAACTTCTAATTCTACGCCTAATTTCTTCAAGTGTAAAAATGCTACTTTTTCATCTAAATGTTTTGGCAACATGTAAACTTCATTTCCGTAAGCTTCTGCATTAGTCCATAATTCAATTTGAGCTAAAGTCTGGTTTGCAAATGAGTTACTCATTACAAAACTTGGGTGACCTGTTGCGCAACCTAAATTCACCAAACGACCTTCTGCCAAAATGATAATTTCTTTTCCGTCGATATTGTAAACATCAACCTGAGGTTTCACTTCATATTTAGTATTGCCGTAGTTTCCGTTTAACCAAGCCATATCTAATTCATTGTCAAAGTGACCGATGTTACAAACTACAGTTTTATCCTTCATTTTTTTGAAGTGTTCTCCTTTAACAATGTTAAAGTTCCCTGTGGTTGTAATTACGATGTCTGCGTTTTCTACCACTGAATCCAGTTTTTTAACTTCAAAACCGTCCATTGCAGCTTGCAAAGCACAGATTGGGTCGATTTCTGTAACGGTAACAATTGATCCAGCTCCTTTAAAAGAGGCCGCAGTTCCTTTACCAACATCGCCGTATCCACAAACAACCACTCTTTTGCCAGCCAACATTAAATCTGTTGCTCTTCTTACTGCATCAACTGCAGATTCTCTACAGCCGTATTTATTATCGAATTTTGATTTTGTTACCGAATCATTTACGTTGATTGCAGGCATTACCAAAGTTCCGTTCTGCATTCTTTCATACAATCTGTGAACACCAGTCGTTGTTTCTTCAGATAATCCTTTAATTCCTGCAGTTAATTCTGGATATTTATCAAATACCAAGTTGGTTAAATCTCCACCATCATCTAAAATAAGATTCAAGGGTTTTCTATCTTCCCCGAAAAATACCGTTTGTTCGATACACCATTCGAATTCTTCCTCGTTCATTCCTTTCCAAGCATAAACAGGGATTCCTGCGGCGGCAATTGCAGCTGCAGCGTGATCTTGCGTAGAAAAAATATTACAAGATGACCAAGTAACATCTGCTCCAAGCGCCACTAAAGTTTCGATTAAAACTGCAGTTTGGATTGTCATGTGTAGACAACCTGCAATTCTAGCACCTTTTAATGGTTGAGAAGGTCCGTATTCTTCACGGATCGCCATCAAACCTGGCATTTCTGCTTCTGCTAAATTAATTTCTTTTCTCCCATATTCCGCTAATGAGATGTCCTTAACTTTGTAAGGAACGTATTGTGTTGCTGTTTCCATCTAAGTAAATAAATTTGGTGCAAATATACTAAATCTGTTTCTTGTTACCGATACTGCGTGATAGTCAATTTCAATTTTTGTGATGGTTTTCTTAGAGATAAATGTTTTTCATTTCAGACACATAATCAGCATAATAATTAATTGCTTCTTCATTTTTTCCCGCTTCTAAAAACGTGACAGAGGGAAGAACCAAATTGGTGTAAATGTGCTCCAATATTTCCTCTTTATTTGCGGATTTGTTAATATTCAGTAGCATTTTCGGAGCTACCACATCATATTCTTCGATTAGAGCTTTGTATTTTTCATTTGGCATCATCACATATTCTCTCAATTTTCGCAAGGTGTTTAATTCATAGCAGTTATCCGGCAGATTTTTATGAGCAACACAAGCTGTGGTTAAAAAACAATCAAGTTCGCCATCTTCTGTGGGATCTTTATATTTGAAATTAATTTCAAGATTCTTCTTTTTGTTAACAAGGACCGCATGACATTTATCGTGAATTTCTACCATTATTTCTTTTCCTAGCATATTTTCCGCAGTTTCGGAAGCTTCGGAATTCATTTTATTTTCCATCATTTTTAAAGTAATAAAATGGAGGTTTTTCGATCCAATGATTTTTTCCTCTACATCTTGCGCCTTGTAGATCATTGTAATGAGTTTGGTATCATACGCATCGATTTCTATTTCTCTATTTTCAGCTCTTGTTTCTTTAAATTGAGAAAGCATTTCTGGGTTAAGAATAATGTTAAGCAACCATTCTTTTCCATCCTTCTTAAATAAGTCCACCACTTGATATTTATGTGCTTCTATTATTTTTTTATTATCAAAGGATAAAAGCGGAAGAAACGCGGCGGCGGCAAATCCAGAGGATGTTTTCTTTAAAAATTTTCTACGGTTCATAATTTTCACATTTTGTTTATATCAAATATAGAAAAAAATCAATTTTATTTAAACCTTTTAAAGCGTTTCAGCGTAAATTAATACATGTACTAGTTCTTTAATATTGTTTATTTTTACCACACAATTTTAGCGATGCCATTATACAGAGATTTCTCAGATGACCAAGCCACCATACTTCTTTGGAAATATGATGAAAAGGAGGATTTGAATCCCGAAAATCTCATCGAAGCTGAAAATTTTGAAAAAGTAAAAGAGTATCATCCCACCAAATTAAAGGAACTTCTATTGGTTAGAAAAATCCTGAAATCAGTTTTACCCAATCATAAAATTCTTTATGAAGGCAGAACACCCTATTTATTTCCGAATGATTTTGAAATTTCTGTAACGCATTCATTTCCTTTCGCCGCGCTTGCTATTTCTAAAAATAAAGTGGGGATTGATATTGAACCTTTCAATAATAAAATTACTCGCATCAAACACAAATTTCTGTGGGAAGAAGAGAGTGGCTTTATTGAAAAAGAGAAAGAAACTGCATATTTAACGGTGATTTGGTCCTTAAAAGAAAGCTTGTATAAAATTCATCATTCCAATTACTGGTCCCTAAAAAAACATTATGAAGTGAAGCCATTTGAACTTGACTTTCCTTTCAATATTCAATGCAGGGTTCATGATGAAACTGTTTCTGACCTCTACAAAGCGCGTGTCGAATTTTTTGACCAGTATTGCTTCACCATCGTAGATTAAATCTGCGGCTGTAGATTTTCTGCTCCTTTTCTTTGTTCGCGTGCTACATCATAAAGCAAATCCAAAATTTCTTGCAAATTGGTGAGTTCCGTTAAATGGGTAATTTTAGAGGCATCTCGTCGGTTAGAAATTTCCGTTTCCCGCATTTCAAGTTTTCGCTGGGTTAATAATTGTTCCACGGTATCATCTGGCTCAATTTTACTTTCTGCGATGAGGGTTGGATCGATAGGTTTTTTATCTAAAAGCAAGGAGCTCCTTAGCAGTTCTGAGGAAATCTTTTTATTCCATATTTCAAAATCAATCTCCGGATAATCTTTAGAGGAATTTGTGTATTGGGAAAATGAAGCAATATAAGCCGTAATCAAATGTGCTGTATTAACGAACTGGTGAATATTTTCCATTTTCTTCTGCTGATTTTTTGGGTCAGAAATCATGCGCTGAAAATTGTCCGATAGGTTAGCTAGATCAATAATAGCATCTTTCCGACGAAGTTTATATTCTTGAGCGCCTAAACTTTTATCTTTAAAATAATCTAAAGCTGCCTGAAAATACTTTTCATTGCTTAAAGCAGATTTTTTCATTAAGTCCAAATTCTGAGTATGTTCCCAAACTGGAAAAACAAAATAGGAAACCAAAAACGCCAGAACGCCAGCAATGGCAGTATCTAAAATACGGTCTTTGAAGATGAGATCTATGTTTCCCGGTTTTAAAAAGTTGAAACTTAAGAATACATAAATCGTCATAAAGAGGACCGCCCAAAAATAATTGGCTTTTAAAAAGCTAAAGCACAAAATCATACTCAATAGTAATGTCGCAAAAAGTATGGCGCCATCATCAATAAATTGCAAAAGCACATACGCAAAAATTGCTCCTAACAAAGTTCCGAAAAGCCGCAGTAAATTTCTGCTTTTTGTGGTGGAATAGGCAGGACGCATGATCGCAATGATGGTAATTAAAATCCAATACGCATGTCCGATTCCCAAAAATTTTAATTGAGAAATGGAGTAACCAAGAAGTAGCGCTAGTACAACCCGGAGGGAATGACGGAAATAAGAAGACTTTAAAGAAAAATTATTCCGAAGTACCTTAAAATTTAAACTTGGTTGTGAGCTTACAAACTTGTTAAAATCTAAACCTGTTGATAAACTTTTTGCAGATTTTTGATCTTGTGTGAAGATCTTATAGATGGTTGTAATTTCTCCACTAATTTCCTTCAGTCTCATTAAAATAACGCGCATGATCATGAAATTTTCCAGCGTATCTGAAGTCAGATTTTTATTTCTGATGTCAAAATATTCTTCGAAAATTGCATCTAATTCTTTTTGAATTTCACGGATGGGTTTAGCTTTGGAACCGCTTTGCAATGCAATTCCAATGTTTGTTAATTCACCCGCGAGTAGATTGAGAAAGTTTCCGACAGAAATTAATAAACCCGTTTCGCCAAAACTTTTTTGCACTTTTCGGTAGTCGTTTTCAGAAGTCATTAATTTTTCATGCAGATCAATAGAATTCAGAAACATAAGCATGAGCAAACGGCTCGTCGTAGTAGATTCATTGACGATCTTTCGTGTTTTTAAAACAGTTTCCCGCGTTTCTTCCTGAAGATTTTTAATTTTAATTTGCTGCGCGATAACTTGGGATTGCAGTTGGTTGTAATCTGGATTGGCGAGATAAAATTTAGATTTAATGGCCAGATAATCTGCTAATTCCATATAATTTTCGCCAATCATTTGACCAGCTAATTTATAGGGTTGAATTCTAGAGACCACGATAAATATCAAAAAATAGCAAACGGAACCTGCAAGAAATATAAGGGTGCTTTTTACAATATTATCTCCCGTCAGATGCCCATCAATAAAAATTGCCATCACTACTAAAGAAAGGGCTCCAACTGCTGCTAATCTTTGTCCATAAACTCCTATCATGGTGAAAAAGAGGCCGAAAATAATTATTTCGGCATAAACGAGGAGGGGGAAATCCTTGAGTAAACTCGCAACTACTCCCACAAGAGTAAAAGATACAATTGCTAATAAAAGTGCATTTCTGCGGCGGATAAATGGACCTGGTTGATCAGTAAGCCCCACAAAACTGGTTGCAAGTGGGAACAGAAAATATTCTTTCAGCAAGCCAAAGTGCGCCAAAATAATACTGGGAATTACGATTGCCAAAGTAATTCGCACTGCCGAGAAGATGTATTGGCTGGTTGCAAATTTTTTAAATTCTGTGGCATAATTCATAGGCCAAATTTAAGGGTTTATTCCATAAAAAAAGTCCCAAATAATTGGGACTTTATTATTTTCTAAAGATTGTTTAGTAATCTTGTGCATTTCCGGATTCTTCCCCAATATTCCAGGTTAATCCAAATCTTAGCGTATTATCTAGAGCAGAATTAACTTTGGACGTGTTTATTAAGTAAGACAAATCCAAACCAAAAGACTGGTATTTTAAACCTACCCCAACGGTTGCGTATTGTCTTGCTCCTTGTTCTTCACTTTCATGAAAATAACCACCTCTCAGCGCGAAGGCATTATCATATTCATATTCTACAGCACCACTTAACATGGTGCTTTTTTCATTGCTGAATGATTTACCAATTCCTTCAATTACACCCACATTTGGAACGTTTCCAGAACCATCTGGACCAGGAACAAGTATTTTGGAGGCTTCGAAATTTAATCCAACTCTGTTTAAATCATCAATAAATAAATCGTATCCAGCTCCAATTCTTGCCATTGTTGGTAAATAAGATCTGGATTCATCATCTCCCGTGTAATCTAATCTTGGTCCGATATTTTGAATGGCGAAACCACCTCTTGCACGACCTTCAAAATCATTAATACTCGTATGTTTCGGCGACATAAAATAACCCGAAACATCCACAGCGAAAGAGTTTGCAGGCTTCAAAGTGTTATCAGAGTTAAATCCTCCTGACAAATCTGAACGAATGAATCGTCCTGTAACTGCCATGGAATAAGTATCTGTTAACTTTAAACCGTACGCAACATCGATGGAAAATTCATTTGGTTTAGCTGTTCCTTCCTGCACCACTTCAGTTCCAACTAGTTTGGTAAGATCAACTGATCCCATATTGAAATAATATAAACTGGCAGAAATTGTAGATCGCTCTTCATCACCCAAAAACATATGATACGCTCCGTACAGTAAAAAAACATCATTTGTTAATTTACTCATGTAAGGTGTGTAATTTAAACCTACTGCAGAAGTTGTTTTGCTAAATGGGTATTTTGCCGCATTCCAAAATTGGGAAAATGCGTCTGTGGTTGTTGCAACCCCTTGATCTCCCATTCCACCTGCTCTGGCGTCTGGAGAAATTCTAAGGAAGGGTGCTCCTGTTAAAACAGGCTGGATCTGCGCAAAACTCGCAACACCCATACCTAAACCCAAACCTAAAAATAGTTTTTTAGTCAATGTCATAAAGTCAATTTTTATCATTATTTATATTATTTTAATAGAACCATTTTCTCAACTGCAGTTGCACTTCCCTTGCATTTTTCTTGATTTTGGCTTCTGGCGAAAATTTTAAAAATATAAGTTCCTTTTCCTACCGCATCGCCAAAGTCATCTTTTCCGTCCCATTCAATCGCAGTTCTTGGTGTTCTAAAACCTTGGAAAAAAGGTTCCGCAGTAACCGTGCTAGTAATCGTTTTAACCAGTTTACCTGTGATGGTATAAATCTGAACATTCACATCTAACATGTCATCACAGTTGTGCTCAAATTGTACGTATGTCTTATTGGTAAAAGGATTTGGCCAGTTTAACAGTTTGTTAACAATTAAATTTTGGTCTGATTCATCCTTAACTATAAAGTTTAACGTCTCTGTGGTAGAATTATTGTTGATGTCCCAAACTTTGAAGGATATTTGATGCGCTCCTGGCTCAAGATTTCGAAATGGATATGTCACATTTCCTTTTTGATAATCTGAGAGGGTAGTACTTAAACACCCATTACCGTCGCCAGAGAAATAGAAATCATTCAAAACTGTAGTATTGATAATTTTTCCGTCAAGAACTACGGTGATATCATGTCCGATACCAGATCCTGTAGAATTAATTCCTTTATCATCTGTAACGCAAGCAAGAAATAGTGGGTTTTGATCTGTAATTCCACCATCTGCAAAGTTGATATTGTTCATATAAATCTTTGCTTTGGGTGCGTTATTATCATTAATTCCATCTGGGTTTATTCCACCAATTTTTTGAACTTGATTATTAAAAACATCTGTAATTTTATTATCGGCATACGCTAAAATTCTTCCATCGGCAATTTCATAATTGATGTCTTTCGGCACGTAAAATTCTACCGTAAAAATTCCATTTACAGCTTGACCGGATGATTTAACGATAGGTCCATTTTCTTCGGTATAATTAAGAACCGGATTCATCTTAGGTACTCCGTCATTATTTAGAGTTTTTTTGTTTAGCCTTTTATCAAAAATATTAATGGCAACTCTTCCGCTGAAATTTTCATCAATGGTTCCATCTTGTTTATTGATGTGTCCTTTTACTTTCACGAAATCTAATGCTCGCAATTGACCGGGAACAGGCGATTCTATCTCATCAATGTTTAGCAATCTTTTTGGACGGCTTAGTTTGGTTGCTGGATCGCCCAATAAATTTACTTTCAGGTGATCTGGATGTGCCCCTTTCTCTAATTTTGCTTGCAAAAATGCATCTCCAAGACTTATAAAATCGTCATTTACAATTTCAAATAAATGTTTGGTAAAGATTGTAGTAAATTCTTCCCCATATACTACGCCAATTGCTCGGCTAGAAGTAAGCATCATTGCAGCGCCCCCATCTTTCGATTTTATAACTTGCTCTCCCGCAGAGAAAGTATTGGGATCATCCCATAAGGTGAATTCACAAGTAATGGTAGAAATTAAAGGAAAACGACTGTAAACATTATTGTAATTATTAAAATTCTGAATTTCGTCAATCGTCAAAACCCGCTCCTGTGACCATCCATTGATTCCGCCATGTCCGAAATAGAATAAGTATAAACTATTTCCTACATCATTCGAAATGGCTTGATTGACTTGCGGATATCTTTGGCCACCTGCGGAACTTTGCGCTGTGTAAGCATCTAAATATAATTTTCTAACGTTATATTCTTTTCTTAAAGTTCCAGTTTCAAATACATTGACTAAAGACCTGTTCATTGTATTGTGAAAGGGAAGATTATTATCTGCATCATCATCCACTACAAAATCCAGTTTCATTCTCCATTCTCCAAAAGGCGTAGACTGTCCGGGCAATGCATTATTGTAAGCCAAGGCTTTATCTATTAGTAGTTTTGCTTCAGAGACGTTTGCGGCCGGCAATCTACCAATGGGCACATTTGGCAAGGTAGTAGAGAGCGCTATAAAATTAGTGTTCTGCGGAGCTGTCATTACAAAATAATCATCTGTAACAAATGAATCTGCATAATTTCCACTTTCTTCGGATTGAAAAGAAGGAATAATATCTGAACCTGGGTTAGAAATTCCCTTGTAATCAAAGGAAGTGTCGCCCAAGATAAAGGCGAACTTTAATTTTCCAGATGGTGTATTTAATTTAGTAATGAAATCTCTAATTCCCGTAATATCTTTTCTACCACTGCTGAATTCATTGTAGATTTTATTCACATCTACCACTGCAACATTGTACTTGCTTTGATAATAGGTCGCCATTCTTTGGGCATGACCCATCATTTCTGGTGTCGTGATCATTACATAATCAATTCCTTGAAGTCCAGATAAATCTTGATTAGCAATTTTCCCCACGAATTCTGGCGCGTAGGCTTCACTACTTTTAAATGCGACAAATTCATTTGCGAAATTAGCACTGTTTGCATTATAACCGAGTGAAAAAGTTGCAGTACTGCCCGATTTATTTACTTTTTTAGTAACGTTTGCTAAATCTGAAACTTCCCAAACTTGTTCTGCAGTACTTGCATCTGCCAGAGAGAAGGTGTAGGAATTTCCGCTGCCTTCTGCAATGTCATAGCTCCGAAAATTAAGCTGCTTATTGTTAAATTTCAAATCCTCTTTGTATTGAACTTCTGCATAATCAAAGTAAAATTTACCGTTTGGATTAGAAGAAGTAGTAGGAGTGTAGTTAAAAGTAATTTGATTTCCTTGTAAATTTATTGCGCTCCCGCTATAAATTATAGGGATGTATTCTCTCTTCTCCGCTGCAGGAATAGTAAAATCTCCATTTGATCCGCCATTAAGATTGGTTGTCACTTTGTTACCTGAAGATTGAAAAGCCACAAATTTACTTCTGTAGCGAATCACGTCACTGGATTGAATAGGAGATTTAGTAGTAAAAGTGACTGCCTTAGGAGCAGTAAATGCATCGCCTGTCCAAATTCTTCCGATTTTCATCAGATTGAATTTTTCTTCATTTAAGAATTGAAATTCATCGTAACGT
Source organism: Chryseobacterium sp. MP_3.2 (assembly GCF_035984805.1). NCBI lineage: Bacteria > Pseudomonadati > Bacteroidota > Flavobacteriia > Flavobacteriales > Weeksellaceae > Chryseobacterium > Chryseobacterium sp. MP_3.2. The sequence goes on from NZ_JAXCHW010000014.1 coordinate 48,782, forward strand.
GTAATTGTTTCGGAACCTAATGCTGCATCTACCGTTTGAATTCTTTTGCCGGGTCCTAAGTCAAAGTTGATAAAATAGTAAGAAAAGTTATCATAGATATTGATAAGATTACCAGAGCGGTCAGCTCGAGTTTCGTATCTTCTCGTATTATTTCCTGCAGAAGTTGCATCACTTCGATAAACATTAAAGCCAGTGGGTCCTTGCGCATAAAAAAGTGCAAAATCTTCTTCATTCCACGTGCCATCACTTTCGCCGATAACTTGTATTGCATTTTGTTGTAGCGCAGAATATCTTAAGTCAGTATTATTTTCTGGAAGCATCAAACCACCATTTCCATAAATACGGAAATTTTGAGGATTAATATTGGCTGGATTCATTCCATTATCGCGAAGAAATTTACTCGTGATTTTAAAAACACCACTCTTATCAACTTTTATTTTAAAGAAATTGCCAGAACTTAAGGGATTTTGGGTGTCTCCAATTTTAGCGGCGCGAAGCATTGAGGAATTCGAATTATCGGCAGATGTGACCAAAGTAAAAGAGGTTAATCTATACAATACATTCTTTTGTGATTTTAAAGCGGAAATCCGAATATTGGTTCTTTTTTCTTGCGTGTAGGAATTGATATTAATATTAGTTCCAGCTATTTCTTCCGTTGGAACGCTATAAAAACTGACATCCAATAAATCTTTTTGATTTATTTTTTCCCAAATTAAATTGGTGACTTTCAGCTCTTTCCCAGAGTAATTTTGAGAGTAGTGGAGGTAAATGGAACCTTCTTCATAAGTAAACCCTTCATTTTTAAAAAATGGAACGGTAATTTTCTTCGTTCCATAATCAATTACTTTGGTGCCTTCCCACTGTATAGCGGTGTTTTGCGAGTAAAAAAGAGATAGGAAAAAGTTTAGTAAAACAAAAGTTAAAGTGCGTTTCATTGATTCAAAATTTCACGATTACAAATTAAACGAAAAATAATATAAAATGATATGATACAATAAAATTAATTTGTAAACGTTTTGCAAAAAATCAATGTATAATTTGATTTATAAAATAATTTCATTTTTCTTTGTATCCTGAAAATATCAATATCGACTATGAATAAACTTAAGTTGTTTTCAATATTACTGTTAAGTTCTACCCTTATTTTACTTAGTTGCGGCGGAGGCAACACTAAAAAAGGTGGTGGTACTAAGCGGTTTACAAGCAAGACTGGTTGGAAACCCAACGATCAAAAAGGTTGGTTTTTTACCGGAAAACAACAAAAACAAAAAGGATGGCCAGGAATGGTCTATGTGGAGGGCGGAACTTTTACCATGGGATTGGTGAAAGATGACGTTATGCATGATTGGAATAACACACCGAAAAGAATGCAGGTGAGCTCTTATTTCATTGGGGAAACAGAAATTACCAACTATGAATATCGAGAATATGTTACTTGGTTGAAATTTGTATTTCCTCCATCTGACCCAAGTTTCAAAGAAATTTATAAAGGTGCACTTCCAGATACTTTAGTTTGGAATAATAAACTATCCAGAAATGATTTTGCAGAAACCTATTTCCGTAGACCAGAATATGACTATTACCCTGTAGTAGGAGTTTCTTGGTTGCAAGCTTCCCGTTATTGCGATTGGTTAACTGATCGTGCGAATGAAAAAGCATTAATGGAGCAAGGAATTATTTCTAAAGATTTTTATACCAATGATGCCAATAATCAAGGTGCAAACTCCTTTAATTTAGATAAATTTAAAGGGAACGATCCAGAAATGGAAGCGTATATCAATAAAGAAAGACTGAAACAAAAATCTGGAATCAAAACCAGCAATGAAAGAATTTTATCTGCAAACAGAAATGCAACAGCAGGGGTAGTAGAAAAATTCAGATTGCCTACCGAAGTAGAGTGGGAATTTGCAGCATTGGGAATGCAGAAGGAAAGAGAATATAATCTGTATACCAATAAACAACCTCAAATTCAGCAGCTGAAAGGAACAAAAGGTAAAAACCGTGGCATGTACATGGAAAACTTTAAGCAAGGTCGGGGTGATTACTCTGGAGTTGCAGGTTGGAAAAATGACGGTTCACCTACCACGGCAGATGTAAAACAGTATCCTTCAAATAATTTGGGAATATTCGGTATGTTTGGGAACGTTGCAGAATGGACTGCAGATGTTTATCGTCCGATTATTGATGAAGAAGCAAGTGATTTTAATTATTACAGAGGAAACATGCCACAAGAAGTAGTTAAAAACGCAGACGGTACTTTCAAAAAAATAGAAGCTGCTAAATATGATACTCTTACAGATGGTCGTTTGGTATACAAAGGTTTACCTGGACAGTATGAAAGAGAAACAGTAGCAGATAACAGAAACTTTAGAGATGGTGATTTCCAATCATCTTTGGATGCCGGTTATGGTAGAGAAGAGGATAGTACAACTGCAGGTTACAATATGTACAATTCTAAACAAAAGAAATTCTTTGTTGATGGCAAGGGTCGGGTAATTCTTGAAAAAGATACCAACTCCAGAACAACTAGAATTTCCAATGAGGTACGGGTAATTAAAGGCGGGTCCTGGCTTGATGGAGCATATTGGCTTGATCCGGGTCAAAGAAGATTCCGAGATGAAGCGAAAGCTTATGGCTGGGTTGGATTCCGCGTAGCACAAGATGCTAAATCCACTGGAAAAGGAAGAACGAAAAGATAATTAATCTTAATATTTTTACTAATCCTTCTGTGTTTGCAGAAGGATTTTTTTATTTTTGAAGCATGAATACAGCCACCTTTTATCCCATATTTTTACACGCTACAAAAGTGACTATTGATAGTAGGAAAGTAGAAAAAAATGACATTTTCTTTGCCTTTTCTGGGGATAATTATAATGCAGCTACCTTTGCAGAAGAAGCAATTCAACTTGGAGCATTGGCGGTAATTGTAGAGCAGCAAGAATTTGTGAATGTAGATAACAATATATTTTATGTTCCTTCTACATTAATATTTTTACAGGATTTAGCAAAGTTGCATAGAAGCATGCTAACAATTCCCATCATTGCACTTACGGGAAGCAATGGTAAAACTACAACCAAAGAAATCATTCATGCAGTGCTTTCCCAGAAATACAAAGTTCAATATACCTTCGGAAATCTAAACAATCATATCGGAGTTCCCCTCACTTTACTTTCCATTAAAACGGAGCATGAAATGGCCGTAGTAGAAATGGGTGCGAATCATCAGCGTGAAATTGAAATGCTCTGTGATTTAGCGAAACCTAATTTTGGCTACATCACTAATTTTGGCAAGGCTCATTTAGAGGGTTTCGGTGGCGTAGAAGGTGTTATTAAAGGTAAGTCGGAAATGTATCTCAACTTATTTGAAAACAAGCAAACGGTTTTAGTGAATGCTGCTGATCCCCTACAACACGAAAAAACAAATTCTTATGATTCAAAAATCACTTTTGGAACAAAAGGTTCGGATTACTATTTTGAGAAGTTTTCTCGGAATAATTTTGTGGGTTTAGAGTATGAGGGAATTTCTGCGCAAAGTCAATTAACGGGAAATTATAATTTTACAAATCTTTGTGCTGCGGCAACTTTAGGATTGCATTTCGGAATCGATTTTTCGCTGATAATATCAGCCATAGAAAATTATATTCCAACGAACATGCGATCTCAAATCGTGGAAAAAAATGGTAAAATTTTAGTTTTAGATACCTACAATGCCAATCCAAGTTCCATGGCCGAATCGTTGAAAAATTTCAGTTCCTTTGAAGGTAATAAAACAATAATCATCGGAGATATGTTAGAATTAGGGGATGTTTCTACGGAAGAACACCAAGCAATTGTAAATTTGGCAAACTCCCTAGATTTTCAAGAGATTTTTACCATTGGAAAATGTTTTGCAGAAGTGAATAAAGGATCCAAATCATTTTTAAATACACAGGAATTTTCAGAATATTTAAAAAATAATAAAATTGCGTCTAAAAATATTTTATTAAAAGGTTCCCGCGGAATAGCCTTAGAAAAAGTCTTAGAATTTATTGATTAGTGTAAATTCCAGCAGTCGTTTAATATAAGTTTGATGTTTTCAAAGGTCATGGGAAAAACCTCACTCGTAATTTGTGCGCGGTTTTTCCAAACAACTTCAGAAATTCCTTCTTCCGTTTGGGGTTTTAGTTCTTCCTTCCCAAAATATTTCATCCTAAACCAGTAAGTGATTTTTAAGATTTTTTCTCCATTTCTTTCGGTAAAAATATGGAAAGTATTATTCAGAAATTCATCTAAAATTACTTCTTCTAAACCTGTTTCTTCGCCAACCTCTCGTACAGAGGCTTGTTCCATTGCTTCGCCTTTTTCTATTTTTCCTTTCGGCAAGTCCCATTTTCCGAGTCTGCGAATAAACAGAATTTCGTCCTTATCATTACAAACCACACCTCCAGCAGCTTCTACCACTTTAAACATATGGGTAAAATCTTCCCAAATTTCTTCGATGTTATCGCCATAAACATTAATTTCTGAGCAAGAGGTATTTTCTAAAAGATCAACAGCAATTTCCAACGTTGCAAAACCCTCGAAACGTAATTTTTTCGTGAGATTTTCAGGATATTTACTGAGCGTTAATTTTTTTTCATTCACAAAAACTTTATACATTTGCAATGTTTTAATTAATACAAAAATATAAAAATGAATCTAGAAGGACGTAAAATAATTGTAAATAAATCGGCAACCCAGTTAGTGGATATGTTGAAGTCTCCAGAAGATTACCGCAGTTTAATGCCGGAATCTCTTCAGAGTTTTGAAGTTCGGGACAACGGCTTTAAATTCAGCTTAAAAGGAATGCCAGAAATTGCATTAATTATTGACGAAGTTTCCGAAGATAAAGTTGTATTAAAGTCCGCAAGTGCAAGTTTAGATTTCGCATTAATTGGAGATATCACTTCAGTTGATGACACTAAATCCGAAGTGCAATTATTATTTGAAGGTAAATTTAATCCGTTTATCAAAATGATGGTTGAAAAGCCACTCCAAAATTTTATCAATAGTCTCACCGATAATTTAGAAAAGCTTTAATTCTTGTCCCGTCCTAAAAAAGCGATACAGATTATTAAACAAAATTAAATAATTAAACACTAGCGATAACGTTATCGCTAGTGTTTTTTCTTTTGTAG
>NZ_JAXCHW010000015.1:0-48195 GCF_035984805.1 Chryseobacterium sp. MP_3.2
CCTACAAAAGAAAAAACACTAGCGATAACGTTATCGCTAGTGTTTAATTATTTAATTTTGTTTAATAATCTGTATCGCTTTTTTAGGACGGGACAGAAGAATTTTATTCTCCGAAATGACTTTTTACTTTTTCTAAAACTTGGTCTGGACTCATTTTTTGATCTGTATCCAAAGTCACTTTTAAGTTTTTAAACTGTGCAGTTTCTGCCAAGTGATTTTTAAACTGCTCTTGGATCTGTCCTGTTCCCGTTAAATATAATTCTTCGGTATTGGTGATCAACATTTCCAAATCTTTGAAGTATTTCGCCGTATTGGTTTGCTCAACATTGTTGGCATTTTTCTCACTGGAATTACCGTGTTGAACATCTCTTTTTACAGGATCACAAACGAAAAATTTATAAGCGCTTTCAATATCGTGATTCTTCACTACGGTTGCATTTTCTGAATCCATCCAGATTCCTGCTAATTTTTTTTCTGACATAATAATTTATTTCCCACAACACACGCAACAATGATGCAAAACGGCTGTTAATGGTTGTTAAATTATCTTCCAATAACGAAGACTGCGGGAATCTTATGCAATTCCGGCTTATTTTTTAGCCAATCCTTGATGGTCAATGTTTTTATAAACTCATGTTCTGGATCATTAATATTCGCGGCGATGCATAATTTTGTTTGCGGCGCAAGTGTTTTGCATAAATCTTCGAAGAGTGGATTATTTCGATACGGCGTTTCCATAAATATCTGCGAATATCCGGTAGAACTAACTTGATTTTCGAGCCATTTTATTTTTAACTTTTTTTCCGTTTTATCAATGGGCAAATAACCGTGGAAGGTAAATTCCTGACCATTAAAACCACTCGCAATTAACGCGAGAATAATCGAAGAGGGACCATTTACAGGAACAACTTGAACCGCATTTTCATGGCTCCACGCCACCATCACGTTCCCCGGATCTGCTATACAAGGTAAACCAGCTTCAGATAACAACCCAAAATCCTGACCTTTTTTCATCAGCATTTGAGCTTCCTGTAAATCTTTTCGTTCCGTATTTTTATTCAAAAGAAAGAATTTTAAATCAGCTTGTATTTTTTCAGGCGCAAAAAATTTAATAATTTTTCTGGCTGTTTTTTCATTCTCAACGAAGAAATAATCAGTTTTCATAATGTATTCCTTTGCGGCAGGCGCAAAATAATCGAGGGGAGAATTTTCTGAAATATAGGCGGGAATAAGGAATAACATATTTTGATGATTTGGTGAGGTGATACTGCGGTGATTCGGTAATTCGGTGATTCGGTGATTTGAACATATTAACCAAGATTTCTAAAAAATCTCAAGTTTGTCACTTTTCTATTTTTACTTTTTACTTAGATCTTTTAGTTCTGAGGCAATTTTATCAGAAGCTTTATCAAGCATATGATAAACGCGGTCGAATTCTGGTAATTCACTCCAGTAAGGATCTGGAACTTCTTCATCCTCCAGGATTAAGGAAACTTTTTTACGGGAATCTTCATCATTGGTCAAAGCTAAAACATTTTGAAGATTACTTCGATCCATCACATAAATAAGATCATAAACCTTGAAATCGTCTGTGGTAATCCGTCTCGATCTTTGAGAAGAAATATCAATATTGTATTTATTAGCAATTTCTACGGAACGATGATCAGGACTTTTGCCTGCGTTATTCTCTAAGGTTCCCGCAGAATCTACTAGAAAGTTTTCGGGTAGTTTTGATTGTAAAATTCCTTCTGCCAAAGGACTTCTGCAAATATTGCCGAGGCAAACCATTAATATTTTCATGTTGTTTTTTTTAACGACGGGAATTTACAAAATAAAAAAAGGAACTTATAAAAATTCCTTTGGTATACTTTAAATGGTGATAAAAATTATTGTCTAATTTTCTCGCCGAGTTCTTTTACATATTTCTTTAATTCCTTGTCAATTTTAGAAACATCTTTAATCGTGTCACACGCATACATTACCGTTGAGTGATCTTTTCCGCCCATTTCCTCACCGATTTTTGTAAAAGTGCAATTGGTTAGCTCTTTCGCAAAATACATGGCTAATTGACGTGGTAAAGCGATTTCTCTTTTACGGGTTTTGGATAAAAGCTGCTCTCTTTCAATGCCGAAATACTCACAAACCACATCTTGGATATAAGGAATATTGATGACTTTTTTCTGGTTCGCCGCAATTTTATTGATGGTCTCTTTTAAAAGTTCTAGACTTAGTTCAGATTTATAAATGGTAGAATACGCAATCACAGAATTGATGACGCCAATGAGTTCTCTAACATTTGTTTTCACCTCATTTGCTAGAAAATCCAGCATATCTTCCGTTAAAACAATTCCGTCACGGCTTAACTTATCAACAATGATTTTTCTTCTGGTGTCAAAATCTGGAGATTTAATTTCCGCAGACAAACCCCATTTGAATCGGGAAACAATACGTTCCTGAATATCTAAAATATCAACCGGCGCTTTATCAGACGTTAAGATTATCTGTTTTCCGTTTTGGTGCAGATAATCGAAAATGTGGAAAAAACTGTCTTGCGTAGATTTTTTACCAGAAAGAAACTGAATATCATCAATGATTAAAACATCAACCATTTGATAAAAATTCGCGAATTCTGTTTGCTTGTGCGCTTTTGCCGCTGAAACAAATTGCTGGATAAATTTCTCCGAAGAAAGATATAGTACAACCTTATCTGGAAATGAATTTTTAACTTCTAAACCAATAGCATGACCCAAATGCGTTTTTCCCACTCCATAACCCCCATGTAAAAACAAAGGATTAAAAGCCGTAGAACCTGGTCTCTTCGCGATAGATTTAGCTACAGTAGAGGCAAACTTATTGCTTTCACCTTCTACATAATTATCAAAAGAGAAATCCGCTTTAAGGTTAGAATCAATATTCACTTTTCTCATGCCCGGAACCACAAATGGATTGATGACATTGGAAGAAAAAGAGGGTGGCAAAGTCTCTTGAACTTTCGGAGTAGGAATAGTTTTTCCTTTTACATTTACCGTAATGGGCTGCTCTTGACCACTTGGTTTGTTTTCCATTACAGAATACCAAAGCTTCACCCCTTTTCCAATATTTTTTTTCAAGGCTGCAGAAAGCAAAGACAAATAATTATCTTCAATATATTCTTTGTAAAAATCGCTAGGAACTAGAAGCGTTAAATTATTACTTACTAAGGAAACCGGACGAACATTATCAAAAAGTAAATCAAAGGAATTCTCTAATTTTTTTAGATCCGTATTGTCTTCAGCTGCATTCAGGTTGTCCCTCATGAACTGCAAACATTTTTCCCAAATAAGTGTTAAATTTTCATCCATTTTCGATCCGCAATTTTCCCTGCAATATTTGTTTTTGGAGGGAAGACAAAGATGTAATTTTTAAATGTCTTAAAAAAATTATTGTGCTATTGATTATTTAAAAATATATTTGTATGACTAATTTAAAACTTTCAATGATACATACAACACACACATTACGAGTACGTTACGGAGAAACCGACGCTATGCGATACGTCTATTACGGCAACTACGCAGAATACTTAGAAGTGGCTAGAGTTGAACTTTTTCGCACTCTTGGAATTCCGTACGATGAGATTGAAAATCAGGGAATTTGGTTACCTGTTTCGGAGTACAGCATTAAATACATGAAGCCAGCTTTGTATGATGAACTTTTGGAAATTCACACCTACATCAAAAAAATTCCAGGCGTGAGAATTGAATTTGAATATGAAATTTATAATCCTTCTAAACAAAAAATTTCTACCGCAAAAACAACCTTATTTTTTCTGGATTCCAAAACTAATAAAGTCGTAAAATGCCCCGACTTTTTAATGAAGATTATCGAGCGAAATTGGAAAACTTAATCTAAAGTTGCGTTCCTACTTCTATTTCGTATGGCTCTTTGTCTCTTTCAAAAATTCTGGTTTGTTCAATTCCTTCCACTGTAATGAGATCTCCTACTCTTCTGATCCAGTTTCCTTCCCGAAGACCAACTACTTTCGTGTCATTTTGCGTTAAAAATTCTTTGATCCGTGTTTCTCGGGTTTCGCCGTTATGTTTTAAATCTGGATTTGCATCTAAATAATGTGGATTTAAATTAAATGGAACAAGACCCATGGTTTCAAAACTTGCAGGATACACAATCGGCATATCATTCGTAGTTTTCATATTGAGTCCCGCGATGTTTGAACCAGCACTCGTGCCGAGATAAGGTTTTCCTTTCAAAATATTTTCTTTCAGCGGAATCATTACATTTTCCTCGTGGAGCGTTTTTACCAATAGAAATGTATTTCCGCCACCCGTAAAAAATCCTTTTCCAGCATTTAAAGCTTCCACTTTATTTTCAAATTCATGCAATCCTGTCACTTTGATATTGAATTCCGAAAAGAATTCGCGAACTTTTTGCGTATAGTCATCGTGAGAGATTCCACCTGGTCTCGCATAAGGAATGAAGACAATCTCATCGATATCGCGAAAAAGTTGAGTGATTTCGTCAGTTAGGTAATCTAAATATGCACCGCCAAAAAGCGTAGAAGTAGAGGCTAAAATAATATTCATATACAAAAGTTGAATTTAGGTAAAGGTAAAAAATATTACAAAATAGAAACGGTCAACCACAAATTATCACATTTACAATTATACAGATTATACTTATCAACTTTGTGTTAATATGTTTTTAATCAATAAACATATCGTAATTTAAGCTTATCTCTGCATACAAATTAACAACAAATACTCACAAAATGAATTATACAGTACTTGGATTATTTCCGGGGCAAGAATTCGCAAAAGAAATTTTCGCAAGTTTAGAACAATCAGGTTTTGAAAATCGAGATTATATCATGCACAAAACACCCTACAAAAAAGAAGAAGCAAAAACTCCTATCTCCCAAAGTTTGATTACAAGCGTATATGCAAGAAATGAGGATGAATTAGCAACTATTAACAGATTTTTTGAGAAAAATGAAGTGGTGAAAATTTATGAATTTCAGGATATGACTTTGGAAGACGCGAAAAACTTGGATTATGTAAAAAGAATAGTTGCTTTGCGCGCTGAATCTCAAATTTACGCAATGCCTGCTTTTACAATGAACAAAATAACAATGAGTGAAGGAATTTCTACAGAAGTTAGGGCGTAATTACTTCTACTTTTTCTCAACATTATAAAATCCGAGATTACCTTGTGGATTTTTTTATGGTCAAAAGAAGATTTTGCAGTTATTTTATAAAATTAAAGTCGCCCTATTCAGAAGTAATTTCTATTTTTGATTTATGAAAATTTTCATGCTTCTCTTAACTGTGGTTTCAACCTTTGTTTTCTCCCAAGAAAATACGTTGCAAACCAAAAAAGGAATTTACCCACTTTATTTGATGGACGGTATTATCGCCAATGAAAGTGAGATGAAATTAAAGGATCCCACGCAAATTTTAACCATCAGCGTTTATAAATCTGATCAGCTCCCGGAAGCATTAGCCGGACTGAAAAACTTTGGAAAAGATGGAATTATTGATTTAAAATTAAAAGTTAAAAATCCAAGCGATTTGTCAGCCGTGCTTAAAAACCATAACACGGAGCAAGGTTTGCCAGCAAATAATCCAATCTATGTGAACGGCGTTTTGGTAAAAGATCCCACCATACAAATTTTGTACAAAGCCATTGTAGAATTTGAAATTACGGAAGTAGATTCTGGCAAATATCTCAATATTTGGACGATCAGTAAAGAAGATCGTAATAATTTAGTAACTAAAAGAGGCGGAGTTAAAATACAGCAAAGAGACGGAAAGGATAGGAAAACAGTGCTACTAAAATGAAGATTGCCTTTCTTGGACCTACAGCAAGTTTCACGCAATTAGCTTGCTCCCAAATTTTTCCTCAACATCAAATAATTCCTCAATCCAGCATTTTAGATTGTTTCTGGGCTGTGATAAATGGGATTGTGGACAAAGCGGTTGTGCCTTTAGAAAATTCCATTGAAGGAACAGTCTCCATGACGCTCGATTATCTCTATGACTTTTCGGAAATTTATATTGAAGCCGAAGCAGTAATGCCCATTTCGCATCATTTGATGGTTCATCCGAATCATGAAAACTTTGATCGAATTATTTCTCATCCACAGGCTTTATCACAAACTTTTCATTTTCGTCAAGATCATTTTAAAGATATAGAAACGCAGGATTTCAGTTCTACTTCCGCGGCAGCGAAATGGGTTGCAGAAAATCCAAACGAAAAATGGGCGGCAATTGCCAATCATTACGCGGCCAAATTATATGGTTTAAAAATCATTAAAAATGATATTCAAGATTTTGAACAAAATCACACCAAGTTTATTGTAATTTCCAAAAAGCGACATGTCTTAGAACTCACTTTTGAACCCAATTCTGAAAAAACTTCTTTAATTGTAACGCTTCCAGATGATCATCCCGGTGGTTTGCATCAAATCCTCTCCGTTTTTGCGTGGCGAAAAATGAACCTTTCAAAAATTGAAAGCCGCACCCTGAAAACTGGTTTAGGGAATTACTTTTTCTATATTAATGTCGCGAATGAGTGGCATCCCATTTTATCTGAAAACGCATTAGAAGAACTGCGGTTGTTTGGTGCAGATGTAAAATTTCTCGGACATTACAATGAATATCTTTTAGAAGGATAGTTATTAATTCTTCGTGAATTTTATATTTTTACCTTTAATCTGAATGATATAAACTCCAGTTTTCAAGGTGGAAACATCAATGGGTTGAGCAGATTCATACTTTCCTGTTTTAATCAGTCTTCCATCCATTGCAAAAATTTGATAATATTCAATTCCAGTAATTCCTTTGAATTCTATTTTGTCTTTTACGGGATTTGGAAATAAAATTAAGTCTGTATTAGCATAGTTTGCAGTAGTTAGAGCGGGATCGAAACTTACCGTGGAGTTTTTTTCGATAATGTGATATTCTTTGTTGAATTCCACACTCGCCACCTGAAAGTTAATCGGCTGAGAAAAAAATTGATTGTTTGAAGTGTGATCCAAAACAATTTGCGCGACTTCTCCATTGATTCCGTTCACTTGGATGGGCAAAGGAAGCTGAAAAAAATCAACAGAAGCGTCACTTTGGGTTTGAGAAACACTGAATTTTAAATCCTGATTCGCTACAGGTTGATTCCATTTTATTTGATAGGTTGGATATCCTTCTCCATAAATCCAGTCCGCAAAAAACCAGGTCAAATCTCTTCCAGTAGAAATCAAAATCTGATTTTTAAAATCCTCCGTTTTTGCATAATTGTAAATGAAAGCAGGGTTTGCAGCATACTCTTTCAACATTTGGTAAAAAACCTCCTCGCCTAAAACCCACTTCATCGTTCGCAACACAAAACCACCTTTCACATAAGTCAATCTTCCGCTGAAGAGTTCTGGAATAATTCCTAATTTGGCGTCACTCACATAAACGCTGCCATTGGGTAAACTTGTAATGGTATTAATTTGATTGGCTAAATGCGTCAAAAATTGAGGTTGCGTCATTACATTTTTCTCAAAAATAAGCTGCTCCGCAAAAGTGGCAAAACCCTCATTAAGCCAGATATCGTTCCAAGCTCCACACGTAATTTTATCGCCAAACCATTGATGCGCCAATTCGTGAGCGATTACAGGTTTTCCAAAAAAACTCATAGAAGACATGGTTTGATGTTCCATCGCTGCGCCATTTACAGCAAATTCCATGTGTCCATATTTTTCATTGGAAAATGGGTACGGTCCAAAATATTGCTCAAAAATAGTCATGCATTCTTTCGTCCATTCAATCGTGTCCAAAACACTGGAATTTGCGGCCGTATCGGTGTATAAATAGTTCACAAAAGGAAATGATCCAGTTCCAATGACATCATTCGTTTTGGTAAATTCCCCGATAGATAAAGCAACGAGATAAGCAGCCATTGGATATTGAGTCCTCCAAAAAGTCAATTTTTTATTACCGGGAACACTTGTCTCCGACATTAATTTTCCGGCGGAACCTACACTGTAATTTTCTGGCGTTGTAATTTTTAAATCAAAAGCTTCAATTTTATCATTCATGCTTTGCTTGGTTGGAAACCAATTTTGCGCGCCATAAGGTTCAGAAAGGGTTCCGATAACCGGACTTCCAGCGTGCGTTCCAAAATAGAAAGACGTTCTGGTAGAATTATCTGGAATCCCGGAATATTTGATGGTTAAGGAATCCAAAGTATTCGAAGAGAGGGTTGCGCCAAAGTCAATCTTCAATTCTTTAGTCGGCAATTGCTGAAAGCTCACCACATTTCCACGATACAAAACTTCGGAAACAGGAATATTATCGGTGAAGTCAAAATAAATACTCGTCATATTTTGATTTGGAAGAAAATGAGAAGTCACAGACCCAGAAATTTGGACAATGGCCGGATCCAGATAGACCTCCATTCTTTGGTATTTTAAATCATAATTGAGCGTATTCGGGTTGACATTAAAATCCGTCATCTTGGAATAATTAGCGAGCTCATTATCGATAAATCCTTTATTATGCGTAATCGATTGGGAAAAAGAATTGACTGAAAAGAAAACAGCCATTGCCAAAAAGTAAAAATTTTTCATCCTCTTAATTTTAAATAAAGGTAAAAAAAAACACCTGACAATCAATTTAGTGTTCTAAATAATTAGAAAAGGAAAAAAGCGTGGAAGAAATTGAATATCTGAATGTCTCAATATTTATCTTTCCATTTTTTCTTCAGTTGTTCTGCAATTTTATTTTCGGTGCTGTTATTCCCTGGTTTATAAAATTGCGTTCCTTGAATTTCTTCCGGTAAAAATTCTAAATCCACAAAATTACCTTCATAAGAATGCGCATATCCATAGTCTTTTCCATAATCCAAATCCTTCATTAATTTTGTGGGTGCATTTCTCAAATGAAGAGGAACTGGTAAGTTTCCTGTTTTTTTCACAAAAGACATGGCTTCATTAATCGCGGTGTAAGTGGAATTGCTTTTCGGGGAAACGGCTAAATAAACCGCAGTTTCACTCAAAATAATTCTCGCTTCTGGATTTCCAATTAAATTAATCGCCTGAAAACAATTATTCGCCATCACTAAAGCATTTGGATTTGCCAATCCTATATCTTCGGCGGCTAAAATCACCATTCGCCGTGCTATGAATTTGATATCTTCACCACCGACTAGCATTCTGGCTAACCAATAAACGGTACCGTTCGGATCAGAACCTCGCATTGATTTGATGAAGGCCGAAATAATATCATAATGTTGTTCGCCATTTTTATCATACAGCGCCATTGTTTCCTGCAGAACAACTAAAACATCCGCATTGGAAATTTCCTTTTTGTCGGAATTTTTAAACTGATTCAAAACATTTTCCACGGAATTAATTAACTTTCTCGCATCACCGCCAGAATATTGAATGAAAGCTTCTTTATCTTTAAACTGAAAAGATGTTCCTTCCTGTTCATTGTATTTTTGAAATGAAATTTCTGCCAGTTCTTCTAATTTTTCAAAGGTGAGAGATTTCAGCACATAAACCTGACTTCTAGACAATAGTGCCGAAACGACTTCAAAACTCGGATTTTCTGTAGTGGCACCAATTAAAACAATCCAACCTTTTTCCACCGCGTGAAGCAAGGAATCCTGTTGTGATTTATTAAACCGGTGAATTTCATCAATAAACAAAATTGGAGATTTGCCAGAAAAGAGATTTTGTTTTTTAGCTTCATCAATCACTTCCCGCACATCTTTTACACCGCTGGAAACTGCAGAAAGTTTAAAAAAATTTCGTCCAGATTGTTCCGAAATAATTTCCGCTAAAGTAGTTTTTCCCGTTCCAGGTGGGCCCCAGAGAATTAAAGAGTTCAACGTATCATTTTCCAGCATTTTTCGGATGGTTCCATTTTCTCCGGTCAAATGTTCCTGCCCGAGAACCTCATCCAAAATTTTCGGACGCATTTTTTCGGCAAGAGGACTGTTATTATTCAATTTTGGAATTTGAAAGGTTGAGTTGGTTTGAAACCGAATTTCATACCATGATCGGTTGATTTTGAAGTTTAAATAGAATCGTTGAGCAAATTTAAACTATTTACTTATTTTTGCAACTGCATGTTCAATAAAATCATCACCTTTCCGCTGGTTGCTCTTATCAAGATTTATCAGTGGTTTATCTCCCCAATTTTGCCAAAAAATTGCCGCTATGAACCTACTTGCTCTCACTATATGGTTAAAGCGCTGAAGGTTCATGGACCCATTAAAGGATTTTGGTTAGGTGCAAAAAGAATTTCCAGATGTCACCCGTGGGGTGGAGATGGTTATGATCCAGTGCCGCCAAAGGATAATTGAAGTAAATTGACCACATAAGTTTTGAGGTTAATGAGCTGTAGTCATTAGAAACGAATTAATAATTTTAAATTTTTGAAAAACAATATATGTTGACATTTTTATACACCACTTGGGATCCATCTACAGGAATACATTTAGGTCCAATTACCCTTCACTACTACAGTTTAATGTTTATACTGGCTTTCGGATTGGGTTATTATATTTTCACCAAAATGTACACTATTGATAATGTGAATCATAAATACATAGAACCGCTTTTTACGTGGACTTTGGTGGGAACTATCTTAGGAGCAAGAATTGGGCACGTTGTTTTTTATCAGCCAGAGCTTTTCCGAGAGGATTTCTGGTCTGTATTTCTACCCATTAGAACAAAACCGACTTTAGAATTTACAGGATTTTCTGGTTTAGCAAGTCACGGAGCAACCATTGCATTGATTTTTACAACCCTATATTATTCCTACAAAATCATCAAGAAAAATCCTTTTTGGGTTTATGATAGAATTGGGATTCCAGTTGCTTTAGGTGGTGCTTTTGTAAGAATTGGAAACTTTTTTAATTCAGAAATTATTGGAAAAGCTGCGCCAGAAGGTTCTCCTTTCGCGGTTTTATTTCCGCAGCAGAGTACGGAATACGGTGCAATAGTGCCAAGATATCCAACTCAACTTTTTGAAGCGGGTGGATATTTTCTCCTGTTTGTATTACTGTGGGTTTTATACAGATATACGGAGAAAAAATACCAGCAGGGCTGGCTATTTGGATTGTTTTTTATCTTGCTTTGGGCGGTACGATTCTTTGTAGAATTCCTGAAAGAACCACAAGGTGATGAATTTATTCATTTTGCAGGACTTAATACCGGCCAGATTTTATCGATACCGTTTATGCTGGCAGGTTTTGTAATTATGTATACCTCGAAAAATCGGGTGATTACGGAAGAGGAGAACGGACAACCAGACTAAATTTTGCTACAATATAAATCAATCCTTTCAAATTATTTGGAAGGATTTTTTTTAGTTTAAAGATTTAAAAACATTCCCGATCTCCTCAATCAAATCAGTGGGAAGCATCGCTTCTTTGGACAATTTATCCGCCGCAAGATCACCGGCTTTTCCATGAAGCCAAACTCCAAAAAGGGCAGCATCTTTTGAAGTGTATTTTTGAGAGAGAAGAGAAGTAATTATTCCTAATAGTACATCGCCACTACCACCTTTTGCCATACCAGAATTTCCCGTGATATTATAAAAAACCTCGCCTTCCGGAGTGATGACCTGCGTGTGGTGATCTTTCAAAATGATATAGATTCCAAAACTTCCCGCCTTCTTTCGCGCAACTAGTAATCTTTCGAAAGAGTTTGCAGTCTTTCCGAAAAGTCTTTCAAATTCTTTCGGATGCGGCGTGATTATAGAATTTTTTGGAATCAATTCTAAAGCTTCAGGATTTTTAGCTAAAATATTCAAAGCATCAGCATCTAAAACCAGAGGTTTTGCATAATTTTTTAAAAAGTCTAAAAATGATTTTTCACTTTCGGCCGCAGTGCCTAAACCAGGACCGATCCCTAAAGTCATTTCTTCCTCCACATTAAATTCTGAAATCCAATTTTCTCCACCACTCAAAAACATCGCTTCGGGACAGGTGGACTGAATTATTTCATACCCACATTTTGGAGCCTGTATAAAAGTGATTCCACTTCCGGTTCGCAAGGCAGCTTTCGTAGCTAAAACTGCAGCGCCAATTTTCCCAGAACTTCCAGCCACAATTTGTGTTTTTCCAAAATTTCCTTTGTGCGTAAATTCATCTCTTTTTTTATAAATGCTTGAAATCAATTCATCATCAATAGTAAAATTTTCCGAAGGTTCTTTTAAAGCAAAATCTTTATCCAGGCCGATATCCAAAACATGGACCCGTAAGCAAACCTTTCCTGTTTCGGGATGCAAAAAAGCTTTCTTCCAGGTTTGAAAAGTGAGCGTATCTTCGGCCTGGAAAATTACAGCATCTTCATCCGAAATAGTGTCCGCAAAAAGTCCAGAGGGAATATCGATCGAAATCTTTTGTGCCTCAATTATATTTAGAATTTTGATGGTTTCCCCCACCTTTCCACCTATTTTTCGGTTTAATCCAATTCCAAATATCGCATCAATGATCACAGAATTCGTTTCAAATAAATAATCTTTCGCTTCCAGAAAATCTCTAATTTTTATGAGTGGAATTTTTTGAACTGCTTTAAAATTTTCCGCAGAATCAGGTGGAAAATTTAAATTTTCTGAGTCCAAAAAGATAGAAACGTTCAAACCTTTATCGTAAAGTATTTGTGCGAGTGCAAAACCATCACCACCATTGTTGCCTCTACCACAGAATAGGTGAACAGGTGAATCTTTTTTAAGATGTCTCAAAATCCAATCGGCACAACTTTCTGCAGCTCGCGCCATTAAAAGCCCACTATTAATGGGGGCTTTTTCCAATGTAACTTCATCCCATTTTTTGATCTGAGAAGCGGTGAAAATTTTCATTTATACTTTATTTAATTTTAAATGTAAGGAAAGATTAAAATACGAATTTCATTGACACCACTAAAAAACACTTGCTGCTCTTGTTTTAGTCAACATTCTTTAAAAAAAATACTATTTTTGAATCATAACATGAAAAATATAGATTATGGGATTAGTACAGGAATTTAAAGCGTTCGCATTCAAAGGTAATGTAATAGATTTGGCGGTAGCAGTCATTATCGGAGCTTCATTTGGCAAAATTGTTTCTTCATTGGTAGAAGATGTAATAACACCACTTTTGCTGAACCCCGCATTAAAGGCAGCTGGTGTAGAAAATATTGCTAAATTGACCTGGAACGGCGTGACGTACGGAAATTTTTTGTCGGCTGTAATCAGTTTTCTTTGTATCGCAATGGTGCTGTTCTGGCTGATCAAAGCGGGAAATAAAGTGATGACTCCTGCAGAAGTCGTGGTCGTAGGTCCAAGTAAATAGGAAAAACTCTTGACTGAAATCAGAGATTTATTGCAAAGTAAATAGAATAATTTTCACTTAATAATAAAGAAAGACGCATTTTTAAATGCGTCTTTTATCTAAAAAGTTTCAAATTTTAATGAATCTGCATAATGCTGCAAATTTGTTCTGCCAAAGAAAGTCCAATCCGATCTTGTGCTTCCACTGTTGACGCTCCAGTATGAGGCGTTAAAGAAATTTTGGGATGCATTAAAATTTCGGTTGAAGGCGTCGGTTCATTCACAAAAACATCCAAGCCTGCGAACGCAATTTTACCGGAATCCAAAGCTGAAATGAGGGCTTTTTCATCTACTACTCCATCTCTAGAGCAGTTTACGATGGCCGCTCCATCTTTCATCATTGCAAATTCTTTTTCTCCAATTACTGCACCGCCATTTTGGGCAGGAACATGTAGCGTAATAAAATCTGCATGACGAAGAACTCCTTCCAAAGGTTCTGTTTCTATATCGACATTGATAAACTGATTGTTGTAAAATTTAACTTTTACACTTGCTCTTCCCACATTACTGTCGGCTGCGATAACACGCATTCCTAAACCTAGTGCCATTCTGGCTACTTCCTGACCGATTCTTCCCATCCCGATGATACCGATGGTTTTCCCACGGAGTTCAATGCCTTTTTCATAGGATTTTTTCAACTTCGCAAATTCTGTATTTCCCGTAATTGGCATTTTTCGATTAGAGTCCTGCAGAAATCTTGCACCTGTAAATAAATGGGCAAAAACCAATTCAGCCACAGATTCTGAGGATGCAGATGGTGTATTAAAAACATGGATATTTTTCGAGCGCGCATAATCCACATCGATATTGTCCATTCCAACTCCACCTCTACCAACAATTTCCAGTGAGGGACAAGCGTCAATCAAGTCTTTTCTCACTTGCGTTGCGCTTCTTACTAAGATGGTTCTGATTTTATTTTCATTAATGTAATCGATCAAAAATTCTTGCGGAACTTTCGTGGTAATTACTTCAAAACCTTTTATTTCTAGGGCGATAATACCAGATTGGTCTAAGCCGTCATTTGCTAATACTTTCATACACTTAATCTTTAAAAACTTCAATCGTTACTTGTTTCTCCACCATATCTGTAAATTTACCTTTGTAGCGCGTGGCTTTTACTAAGTGATTATCAATCCAATGATAATTTCCACCGCGTGGCTTTCCGCATAACACACTATGGTATTTAAACCCATGCTTATCTAACCAGTCAATGGTAATTTGCTTTAAATTTTCTGTTCTAGAGGTAAAAAAACAGATGATATGACCTTGATCGTACCATCGATTAATAGTCTCCAGTGCATCTGGATATGGTATACAATCCACCATTCTTTCTGGCTCTTCATTCGGCACATCATCGGTAATGGTGCCGTCAATATCAATTAAAAAATTCTTTATATCCCCTTTCAGCATCGGACTCAAATGGTCTTTATATTCTAATTCCATGTTCGAAAATTTAAGGGGCAAAATTACAAAATTTCATTGATTTACAGCAGATTAAATTTCAGAATTGGGGCAATCCCCTCGCCAACTCGCTTTCCCACTTCTCGGGTCGGGCTCTCCGTTGCAATTCCACGTCTCGTCCTTTCAGACGAGACCGCGGGATTTTCACTTCTATCCCTATTGCAAAGAAAATTTGGAGCAATTACATTTGAAGTTGGAGAAAAAAATATTCACCCTTTCACCGAATTTCTAAGCATCATAAAACTCTCTTAAAAATTTGACTACATAGTTTATTAAACTTATTTTTGTCTTCTATGGAAGAACAAGTTGTTTTAATCTCGGAAAAAGACGAAGTCTTAGGCTTGATGGACAAAATGCAGGCACACGAAAACGGAATTTTACACCGCGCTTTTTCTGTTTTTTTGTTTAATGAGCAAGGAGAAATTCTTTTACAAAAAAGAGCAGCGACCAAATACCATTCTCCTAATCAATGGACCAATGCTGTTTGTTCTCACCCACGCAAAAATGAAACCTATTTATCTGGTGCAGAACGAAGAATGCAAGAGGAACTTGGAATTCAAGCTGCCATCACTCCAAAATTTCATTTTATTTATAAAGCAGATGTAGGCCAAAATCTTTGGGAGCATGAACTCGATCACGTTTTTACAGGAAAGTATGAAGGAGAATTTAAGTTAAATAAAGAGGAAGTTGCGGAAGTAAAATACATCTCTATGGAAGAATTGGAACTGGAGATGACAGAAACGCCCGAACATTTTACGGAATGGTTTAAGATTATTTTAAAAGAATATAAGGACCATTTGTAGGATGACGGATGAAAGTTGTTGGGTGATTGAGTGATTGAGTGATTTATAATAAAACTTTTTATTCTCAAAAACTCAAAATACTGAACTACTCAAATACTCAAATGTATTTCGCTCATAAACCTTAAAAAAAAATTGGTATAAAAAACCTCTTATAATTTTAGCCCCGATGCAGCGGCATCCTTTTTTACGGTGGGGAAATGGGAAGAAAAAAAAGATAGAGCGAAAAGCGGGTGGGATCTTTAAAGAACAACACGTCTCTTTGCTCCAAAAAAAAAATAAAAATAAATCAAAAAAAATAAGATGAATAAAACGGCTTTGTACGATAAACACGTATCTCTCGGCGCGAAAATGGTGCCTTTTGCAGGTTTTGATATGCCTGTGCAATATACAGGTGTAACGGAAGAACATCTTGCAGTGCGGGAAAAGGTAGGAATTTTCGATGTTTCGCATATGGGTCAATTTTTTGTAGAAGGTCCTTCTGCAAAAGATTTGCTACAATTTGTAGGCACCAATAACGTGACTGCCTTAGAGAGTGGAAAAGCCCAATACACCTGTATGCCGAATGGAAATGGCGGAATTGTAGATGATTTAATCGTTTACAGAATGAACGAAGAGAAATATTTTGTGGTGGTAAATGCCTCAAACATTGAAAAAGACTGGAACCATATTTCTAAGCATAATGAAAAATTTGGCGCGAAGTTGACCAATGCCTCTCAGGAAATGTCCCTAATTGCGGTTCAAGGTCCAAAAGCAAACGAAACACTGCAAAAGCTGACCGACATAAACTTGGCCGATGTTCCTTATTATCATTTCACAGTTGGTGAAATTGCCGGCGTAAAAGATGTGATTATCAGCAATACTGGTTATACTGGAAGTGGTGGTTTTGAAATCTATTTTAAAAATGACAGCGCGGTTAAAATCTGGGAAGCTTTGACAGAAGCTGGAGAAGAATTTGGCCTGATTCCTTGTGGATTGGCGTCCAGAGATACTTTGCGATTAGAAAAAGGTTTCTGTTTATATGGAAATGACATTGATGATACAACCTCTCCGTTAGAAGCAGGTTTAGGTTGGATTACGAAATTCGATAAAGATTTTGTGGACAAAGAGCGTTTTGCGAAACAAAAAGAGGACGGAATTACGAAGAAATTAGTTGGTTTTGAAATGCAGGAACGCGCGATTCCAAGACATGATTATCCGGTGGTAGATGCAGAAGGCAATACCATTGGCAGAGTTACTTCTGGCACCATGAGTCCCATGAAAAGTGTAGGAATCGGTTTAGCATATGTAGACAAACCACATTTTGCTGTAGATTCCGAAATATTTATTCAGATCAGAAATAAAAATATTCCCGCGAAGGTGGTAAAAACGCCTTTTGTTTAAGAATAATAAAATTTACCGAAAAGTAGATCATTTTTTGGTCTGCCTTTTTTGTGTGGCAATATTTTTGCACCCACCAAAATCAATTAAAATAAAAAACAATGTCACTACTTAACAAATCAATAGCAGGTCTTGCGGGATCTTTGGCTCTAACTGGAGTTCACCAAATTTTTAGAAAATACACGAACGATTCTCCACATTTAGATCAAATTGGAGAAACTGTTTTGGAAAAATCATTGGATGCAGTAGATGCACCAACGCGAGATGAAGATGCCGTTTACGCGGCCGCTATGGGAGGAAATATCTTAACGAATGCGGTTTTGTTCTCTACTTTGGCAACTTCAACAAATGCGAGTCAATTTATCAGCAAAACATTAGGAACCGGACTTCTGGGTGCGGCTGGAAGTGTGGGTTTAGCAGAAAAATTACTGACGAACAATCACGCAACAGATACCGATAAAAAGAAATGGATGACTACGGGTTACTATATTTTTGGGGCTTTGGTCAGTATCGGCGTTTATAATGTGCTGGAGCGAAAGTTTAAATAGATAGCAGATATGGCGGAATTTTTTCCCGCCTTTTATTTGGGCAGATGTTGGAAACAGAAATTAAGTGCGATTCATTTATTACCGCGGAAAAATAATTTCAATTGTTCGATATTCTTTTTATCATTCCCGATAAAAATTTCTTTGTCAGTTACAAACACTGGTCTTTTCAAAAAGGAATAATGATCTAAGATTAAATTTTTAAAATCTTCTTCTTTCAAAATTTTTGTCTCAATTTCTCTGGCTTTAATTTGCGTGGATTTTTTGCTGAAAAGCGCTTCATAAGAATTGGTAAAGGCATACATTTCTGCTAATTCTACGGCAGTAATAGGTTTGCTTTTAATTTCACGAAGTTCCCAGTCTGAAAGATCAAACATTTTTAAAATCTTCGTGCAGGTTCCGCAAGTTTTTAGATAAAATACTTTTTGCATGCTCAAATTTAGTAATTATTCTAAGAAATGAAATGGCAAAACGAAGTTGAGTATTTCAACTTTTAGAAATCAACTTTAGAATATATCAACTTAATTATTGAGAAGAGAATCAATTATATCTGCGCCCAATCAATGCTATTTTTTAAAATGTGGTTGAACGTAAACCCCTTAACATAAAAAACCAAAATTTTTCTAAGACTTAATTAAAACGGATATTTGTTTCACTCTAATTTAAAAGCATGCAAAAGAAAACTATTTTCCAATTTATTTCTGAACCGAGCGACGTCAATTATGGCGGAAACGTACATGGCGGAAGTGTAATGAAATGGATTGATCAAGCGGGTTATGCCTGCGCAAGTTCCTGGAGTTCGAGTTATTGCGTGACGGTTTATGTGGGTGGAATCCGTTTTTATTCTCCTATTAAAATTGGACATATTGTAAAAGTAGAAGCAGAAGTTATTTATACCGGGAAAACAAGCATGCATATTGCCATCAACGTTTTTTCCCGGAATATTAAACGCAAAGATTTTGAAAAGAAAACGCATTGTA
Organism: Chryseobacterium sp. MP_3.2; assembly: GCF_035984805.1. Lineage (NCBI taxonomy): Bacteria > Pseudomonadati > Bacteroidota > Flavobacteriia > Flavobacteriales > Weeksellaceae > Chryseobacterium > Chryseobacterium sp. MP_3.2. The sequence continues at coordinate 18,525 of NZ_JAXCHW010000015.1, forward strand.
TTATTGTTTTCGTGGCGGTGGATGATGAAGGAAATTCAGTAGAAGTTCCAAAATTCTCTCCAGAAAATGACCAAGAAAAGCACATGGAACAATACGCCATCAAATTGATGGACTTACGGAAACAAATCGAAAATGAAATGAAACCATTTATGTAAGGTTTTTCAAACTATTCGAGCAAGCAAAATCCTTTTCTTACCAACTGGGATTTTTTTTTGAGCAGCTAAAAAAGCCGTTTTTTATTATTTTGTGAAGATGACCTAATTAGTTAGCATAATTAATTATATTTGTTTGGTTTTTTTTAAGATTCCATTAAGGATTTTTTAACATTCCTGCAAACATAATAATTACTGTTGATGAAGAAAATCTACCTCCTCTTATTACTTTCTTTTTCCCAATATATTTTTTCCCAAGTAACACCTGCAGATGATTCTGGTTATTTACGCAATGGAATTTTCGAAAATTCATCGGGGCAAATAATTACGAGCAACGCTGAAAAATTAAAATTTATACAGTCCAGAGAACGCCAAATTGCATTGGAAAAAGGTGGGATGCTAAAAGCGGTACAACCCGCCGTGGAAATGTGTACCAATGGAGGCTTCGAACAGCATGAATCCATCTCGGGTCAAAATTATATCAAAAATTTCCTCTATAACATTGGCGATCCACCGGGACCTACCCAATGCCGATCACTTTCTTTAATTGGTGACACTTCGATTCCGCAGTATAATCCCACCAACAATTATGTTATGGCGACTTCTGTTCCCGCCAATTTGATTGATCGATTTATGGGTGACATCAAAGCTTTTGACCAATACGCGCTGAAACTCAACTTTGAAAATTCTTCCACCTATGGCGTTATTGCGCAAGGAAAAAGATTTAAAACCAATAATGAGAACTTCTTTAAATTTAATTACAAAGCAGTTCTGCAGACGGTTTACAATTCAAGTCACACAGATAATCAAGCTTATTTTAAGGCGAGAATCCTCAACAAAAACAAACAAGTTGTAAGCGAATTTTGCTTGGTGGGCGATGAACAAAACTGCATCTTTACGAAAGTTCCAGATGGATCATATGGACAAGTTACGCTCTACACGGCAAATTGGCAATCTGGAATTTTAGATATTTCTGGAATTCCGAATAATGAAGAATTCACGGTAGAATTCATGGCTTCAAGATGTGGCCTAGGAGGTCATTTCGGGTATGCCTACATTGATGATATTTGTACGCTTCAATCCAATGAAAATTTTGTGGGTTCCATAACTTTGGATCCTCTTTATGCAGTTTGCCCAGCATTGCCACTGAATGTTTGCGGAACTTATACTTTGCCAAATTCGGGTGGAGTTACGGCGTCCATTAAAACTTTAACTTTAAAAGTGTATGATGCAACCGGAGCTGTGGTTTATACGACCACAACTCCTGCGACTTTGGATACGGCGAATAAAAAATTCTGTTTTAATCTCTTGGCGCAAAATTTTCCAAATATTAACAGCGGGAATTATAATGTAGGCGTCACCGCTGAATTTGATGTTTCTGGTTCGCCTCCAGGATGTGGAAGTGGCGCAAATACGACCATTTTTGCCTCCGCAAACGACTCCGATGCGAATGATGGGTGGGACATTAGTTTTCTGAATTGTACCTCAAGCTGCAATTTGACCGTAAAATCCGCGAAAATTTCTAAATGTGATACCAATAAAGATGGGTTCGAAGATTTTGATCTTACGAATTTTGATTCGCAGGTAGTTTCCTTTACCACTGGATTAACTTTTACTTACTTTAAAGATTACAACAGTGCCTTTAACAACACCAATCCTATTACCAACTTCAGCAGTTATAATTCTGCCTCTGCGGTGATTTATATCAAAGTTTCTCGAGATGCTACTTGCTATAAGATTATCCCGGTTAATGTAGAAGTTAAAAATCCAACGGCTACCATTTCTGGAATTTTAAATGTATGTTCTGGAAGTACAGATTTGAAAGCTTCCGCAGGTGCGACTTATTTGTGGAGCACTGGTGAAACTACGCAAATCATTACAGTCACCAATATTGGCACTTTTTCAGTAACCGTAACAGACAGTTTTGGGTGTTCCAGTACCGCGTCTGCCTTAATTGAGCCAAGTCAAACTGCCGTAACTCCGACAGTAGAAATTACGCAACCCTCTTGTTTTTCGACCACTGGAAGTATTAAAGTGACATCAACGGCTTCGGAATATAGCTTCAACAATGGCGCAAGTTGGACTACCAATCCAATAAAATCTGGACTTTATCCTGGTGATTATGAGGTAATGATCAAAACCATTAAAGGGTGTACTTCTTATGCTCAAAGGGTGACAATTATTCCTGCACTTACTTCCACCCCAAATTATTCTTCGCAGCAACCGAAGTTTTGTGGTGATACGGGAAGCATCACTATTTCTACCAATGCTGCCTATTACAGTTTTGATAATGGGGTCACATGGGTGAATAATTCTACGATTAATTTATTGCAACCGGGACTTTACTCTATTCGAACAAAAGATTTATCTGGCTGTATTTCTAATGCCGCCGTGGTTTTAATTGCAAGCAATACATTAGGAAATCCAGAATTCACCGTCGTCAATCCAGCATGTAGTGTTCCTGGAAGCATTACGATCAATACGCCTGCAGATTTTTACACGTTTGATGGTGGGCAAACTTGGGTAACCTCTAATATTTTATCCAATATTATTTCGGGAAATTTCTCTATAGGGATCAAAAGTTCTTTGGGTTGCACCTCTTTATTTCAAAGTGTTTACATGCAAACCTTTCAAAATACAGCTCCAGATTATGAGACGATTCAACCAACTTGTGGGGAAAATGGCACCATTTACATAAAGACAGAGGCCGATTTCTACAGTTTTGATAGTGGGGTAACTTGGAGCACAAGTAATATGAAGGATTTACCTGCAGGAACGTATAATTTAAGAGTAAAAAATGCGGCAGGTTGCCAATCTACTAGTTCTTATGCGTATTTATATCCACCAAGATTAGATTATCCCTATGTATCCACCGTCCAACCAAGCTGTGGAAATAGTGGAAGCGTCACTGTAAACACCATTTCAGATTTTTACAGTTTTGATAATGGCGCAACTTGGGTTACGACCAATTCTAAGATTTTGCCAGCTGGAAATTACCAGATTTTGATTAAAAATAGTATTGGATGTATCAGCAATCCAACCTCCGTGAATCTTTCTGAAATAAAACTTCCGATGCCTTCGGTTACTTTAACGCAACCGACTTGCACCACGTTTGGGAGTATTACTATCAATACGGCAGCAAGCTATTACAGTATCAATAACGGGGCAACTTGGTCTGCAAGCAACGTATTTACCAATTTACCTAACAGCAATTATAGCGTATTGGTAAAAAATAGTCAGAATTGCGTTTCCTTAGCTAACTATGTTTATTTTAATCAGGTGGCTTTGGACAGCTCAGATTATACCGCAGTAAGCCCGAGTTGTGGAAATGTCGGCAATATTACGTTTACCACTCCTGCAACTTTTTACAGTATAGATAATGGTTACACTTGGTCTACTAATCCTGTTTTCGATAATTTAGCGGTAGGATACTATGGCTTAGTGACAAAGAATAACGCCAATTGTAGATCCACCATTACCAATATTTATTTATCTGCGACAAATCTCGCGAATCCTACGGTAAAAGTAGTGCAACCCGTGTGCGGAACCAAAGGATCAATTACCATTACTAGTCCAGGAACATCTTTCAGCATAGATAGTGGGACTACATGGTCAACATCTCCTATCTTCAACAATCTAAATAGCGGCAGTTACTATGTGAGGTCAAAAAATGCCAGCTGCGTTTCTGTAGATACCTATGTTTCTATTGAAAATTTTTATCTACCACCTCCTGATTATACTTTTACGCAGCCGACTTGCGGTGTGGGAGGAACAATTACCATTACCACAACTGCGGCGCAATACAGCATCAACAATGGTCAAACTTGGAGCACTTCCCCAACTTTTACGAATTTAGCAGACGGCTATTTTTATATAATGATTCAAAATGCACAAGGTTGCAAATCCACTAATTATGGTACATCCTTGAGTTTGCCAAAATTCTATTTGCCAAAGCCAGATGTATTAATTATTCAACCCACTTGTGGCGTTAAAGGCAGCATTAAAATTGTAACTCCCGCAAGTTCTTACAGTTTTGATGGCGGTCAAACTTGGAGTACGGTTAATGAGAAAACGAATTTAACTTCGGGTAGTTATTACATCGTCATTAAGAATGCGCAAGGATGCACTAGTAGTCCTTACGATATGGGCATCAATATGAATACGTTCTATTTGCCTAGACCTTTACTTAAAACAGTTCAGCCAACCTGTGGAAATAATGGAAGCATAACGGTTGTTTCTCAGGCGGCTCAATATTCATTTGATAATGGAACAACTTGGGTCACTAATCCATCTCTGCTCAATCCAGCTCCAGGATATTATAGTATTATCATCAAAAATTCGGCGGGATGTATTTCTCAGTCAGCTTCAATTTATATCAATAAATTTTATCTGAATCAACCTTCCATCACCACCATACAACCTACCTGTGCTACTCCGAAAGGAAGTATTTTTATTAACACCATTGCAGATTTGTACAGCTTTGATAATGGAGTCACTTGGGTCACCACTCCGATTAAAACAAACGTAAATGCTGGAAGCTATAATATTTTAATTAAAAATTCTTACGGATGTATCTCTCAGAGTGCGTACGCGTACATTTATTCCGCACCTGCAATTCCTGCAACACCTGTAGCGACCATCAAACAGCCCACTGCTTGTGATTCTACCGACGGAAGCATAACGATCACCACTGTTGCAAGCAGCTATACTTTTAATGATGGCGCAACTTGGACGACCAATCCTGTGAAAACTAATATTGGCGCGGGAACTTACATCATTCGTACTAAAACCAATAATGCCTCTTGTGAATCTGCATCAGTTGCAGTAACGCTTAATTCTGGGATCAATATTGCCGCACCCACCGTTTCTGTAACGCAACCAACTTGCAGTGTTGCCACGGGTTCAATTACAGTAACCACCACAGCTGCAACGTATAGTTTTGATGATGGGTTGACCTTTGTTTATGCGAACACGAAATCCGATTTACTTCCTGGAAATTATAAAATAAAAATAAAAAATGCAGCAGGCTGTCTTTCAGATGGCATCGTAGCTACGGTTACTTTGCCTGCTCCCTTACCTGCTCCAGCTTTTGCCGTAACTCAACCAAACTGTACCACTTCTTTAGGCTCAATTCAAATTACAACGGGCGCGGCGGGATACAGTTTTGATAATGGAATCACATACACCTCAGCAAATACAAAAACAAGTGTAGGTCCGGGAACTTATAATTTGATGATCAAAGATAGTGCTGGATGTACTTCTCTAGCTGGAATTGCGACCGTAGATGTGCAGCCTACGACACCAAATGCACCACAGATTGCTGTAACTCAACCGTCAGGTTGTTCCGCATCTTGGGGATCCGTATCTGTAATTTCTGCAGCAAGTTCTTATAGTTTTGACGATGGATTGACGTGGATTGCTACTGCTTCTTCAAATCTTTCTCCCGGTACATATTATATTAGAATTAAACTATCTCCAAATGGTTGTGCTTCTCCCCCAACAGTGGCTACCGTGAATGCGCCCCCAAATGCTCCTGCGCTACCATTAGTCGCGGTGAATCAGCCTTTATCTTGTGTAAATCCATTTGGGTCAATATCAATTACATCTACAGAATATGAATACAGCTTTAACAATGGAATTACTTATTCTTCCACGGCGAATTCAGGACAACTTCCTCCCGGAACGTATCAGCTAAAAGTAAGAAACAGCGCTGGTTGCGAATCTGCACCCGTTTCGGTGACAATAAACAATCCAGCGGATACGCCTTTGAAACCCACCGCTACTCTGCAGCAAATAGACTGCGCACATTCTTCCGCACAAATTACCATCAATGAAAATGCAGCGCAATACAGCATCGACAATGGTTTAAGTTGGCAAAATTCTAAAGTCTTTAGCGGACTTTTACCAAAAACCTATCAACTCAAAATTAAAAATTCTTTGGGATGCGAATCAGTTTCCGAATCTGTCATCATCACAACTTTTAATAATCCTACCCCAAGAGTAATAGTCAATGCTACGCAGGATTTTTGCGTTCAGCAAAACGCAACTTTAGCAAATGTGCAGGTGGCAGGAACCCAAATAAAATGGTATGCCAATGCGACGGGCGGAAATCCAATTTCAACCACTTTGCCTTTAATAAATGGTGCTATTTTTTATGTGACACAGACAATCAACTCTTGCGAAAGTGAGCGAGCGCCAGTAAGTGTGAATGTTATCACTACGCCTCCACCAACAGGAAATTCTTCACAAACTTTTTGCATTAGTCAGAATGGGACTTTGGCAAATATCGCGGTTGCAGGAACTCAGGTCAAATGGTATTCAAGTGCTTCGAGTTTAACGCCACTTGCTAACAACACGCTTCTTCAAAATGGCGTGACTTATTACGCTACGCAAACCCTTCAAAATTGCGAAAGTGTACAAAGATTAGCGGTTACCGTATCTTTAGTAACCACCAATATTCCAGCCAATGATTTTTCTGCAGCACCACTTTGCTCTGAAGAAAATGGTACTAAAAAGATAGATTTAACCCAGTTTAAAAGCAATCTTGTCTCTAATCCCGGAGGTTACACTTTCGTTTACTACACGCAGAATAATCAGATTATTTCTGATCCTAATAATTACATTTTGCAAACGGGTCAAAACAATATTACGGTAGAAATTAATACAGCGTCCGGATGTTCGGCGCGTGTTACTTTAATCCTGCCGCTTAATGCATCGCCCGTAATTAATACCCCTGCAACTAAAGAAATCTGTCCTAATGAAAGCATACAATTAGATGCAGGATTACAAGTGGGAAGCTCTTACACTTGGAAATTCAACGGGAATATTGTGAGCACTCAACAAAAGCTTCAAGTGCACGCAATCGGAACATATGAAATTACAGTGACTAACAGTTCGGGGTGCAGTACAACAAAATCTGTAAATGTAAAAAATGTGGATTTACCTGTGATCAATGAAATCAAAATTGAAAACAGCACCGTGCAAATCATTGCGACGGGAGTTGGTCTTTTGGAATATTCCATCGATGGAAATCAATGGCAATTTTCTCCTTTTTTCTACAATGTTCCTAATGGAAATCATACCGCTTTTGTGAGAAGTGGCGCACAAATTTGTGCCATCGCGCAAAAGGATTTCACCATTTTTAAGTTGAATAATATCTTTTCCCCAAATGATGATGGAATGAATGATGAGTGGATTATTGAAGGCATTGAACAATATCCAAATTCGAAAGTACGAGTGCTGGACCGGTTCGGAACAGTAGTTTTAGAACGCACCGTAAATGGACCTTTTTCTTGGAACGGACAATATTTAAGCAGAAAGTTGCCGACCGGAAATTATTGGTACTACATTACGATTGGAGATGGTAGAATATTATCGGGTTATGTAGCGATTAAGAATCGGAATTAAGTTTTTGATTAAAACTTTCATTGCATGAATAGATAAAATGTAAAACTGTAGGCATTAGACCTTGGTTGCATTTGCGAATGTTAAAAGAAATAAAAGTAAAAAGATTTAGAGGTACAGATTTGACTTAAAAATGATTTTGAAACAAAAATATCTTAAAGACCTGAATTGATTAATATCTTTAGAACATCAATCAATCTTTAATAATTGTAAAAACCATAATTGACCTTTTCTTCGTCTTTATTCTAAAGCCTAAAAAAAAATAGAAAACTCCCTTCATTGCTGAAAGGAGTTTTCTATTTTGAAAATCGTTGACCGATTTATTTTTTTGAAATTATCTCGCAATATTCACAGCTCTGGTTTCCCGGATTACTGTTACCCGAACTTGGCCTGGATAAGTTAATTCATTCTGAATTTTCTCCGAAATATCATAAGAAAGTTGTGCCGATTGATCATCGCTCACTCTTCCACTTTCTACCATAACCCGAAGTTCTCTACCTGCCTGAATTGCATAAGCGCTAGAGACACCATCAAAACTCAAGGCTGCAGATTCAAGATCTTTTAAGCGCTGAATATATGATTCTAATACTTGCCGTCTTGCTCCTGGTCTTGCTCCAGAAATCGCATCGGAAACCTGAATAATCGGTGATAGCAAAGATGTCATTTCTACTTCATCATGGTGAGCTCCAATGGCATTGACCACTTCAGGACTTTCGCCATATTTTTCCGCCCACTGCATTCCTAAAAGCGCGTGTGGCAGTTCAGACTCTTGCTCTGGAACTTTACCAATATCATGTAATAAACCAGCTCTTTTCGCCAATTTCACGTTGAGTCCTAATTCTGCGGCCATGGTTGCTGCAATGTTCGCAACTTCTCTGGAGTGTTGCAAAAGATTTTGACCATACGAAGAACGGAATTTCATACGTCCTATAATTTTCACCAATTCTGGGTGAAGTCCGTGAACACCTAAATCGATAACCGTACGTTTACCAACTTCAATGATTTCTTCTTCAATCATCTTTTTGGTTTTATCTACTACTTCTTCAATTCTTGCCGGGTGAATTCTACCATCTGTTACCAAGCGGTGCAGCGATAATCTTGCAATTTCTCGACGAACTGGATCAAAGCATGACAGCAAAATTGCTTCTGGCGTATCATCAACAATAATTTCTACTCCAGTTGCAGCTTCTAAAGCCCGAATATTTCTCCCTTCTCTTCCAATAATCCTCCCTTTTACTTCATCTGATTCAATGTTGAACACAGATACTGAATTTTCAATCGCCTGTTCCGTTCCAATTCTTTGAATGGTTTGAATAACAATTTTCTTAGCTTCCTGTTTCGCATTTAACTGCGCTTCTGCCATGATGTTTTGTACATGTGCTTGAGCTCTAGTTTTGGCTTCAGATTTTAAAGCTTCTACCAATTCGGTTTTCGCATCCTCTGCTGAATATCCGGAGATACGTTCTAACATTTCCACTTTCTGCGCGGTAACCGTATCTAATTCCTGTTGTTTTCGCTCTAAGATTTCGTGCTTCTTACTGTAATCAGCAATCTGTCGGTCTAAATCTTTTTCTAGTTTTCCAGATTTACTCAATTCGTCATTGAGTTTATTTTCTTTGTCTTTGATTCTCTTTTCAGAATCCTGCATTTTCTTTTCACGAGACTGAATATCTGCATCATGCTGAGATTTCAATTCCATAAATTTTTCTTTCGCTTGAAAATGCTTTTCCTTTTTAATAGATTCTGCCTGAACTCCGGCTTTTTCTACCAAATTTTCTGCGTTCTTTTTAGCATCTTGTATAATGAATTTTGCTTTTGCATTAAGGCCGCTTCTGGAAAAAAGAATTCCAGCAACTGCTCCAATAAGTAAGCAAACAATCGCGATAATAATAGTTGTAATTGTCATATATGTTTAGTTTTAAGGTTCATACTTATAATTTTAAACCTGATAGATCGCTCTAAATCAGTGTTTTATCGGGTGTGAAAGTAATTGATATTACTTTGCTTTATTTCACAAAAAAACCTACAATAATTCAAGATATAGAGTAAACTCCTTATCAACACGATTTGAACTGTTTTTTATTCTTTGTAATCCGAGCAAGTCGGCGCGCCATTAAATAAACATTCGTTCGGCAATTGTATAGCGTTGAGTTCACCTGTAATGTGTTAGAACTATTGTAGGCAGTAATGTACTGGAGAAGAAAAATCTACTTTTCCAGTTGCTCCAAAAATTGATTAATTTTCATTAATCTTTCATTGGAAGCATTAATATTATTTTCATTCGTGATTTGGCCAACTTCTGCATTGGTGCCTAGTTTTAAAGCGCACATTGCTAAAGCATCCTGCTTGTCTCTCACGTCAAAATTCTGTTCAAAATCTTTAATCATCGCATCTATTTGCTTCCCGACTTTTCTTAAAGTTTCTTCTTCGGCCGCCGGTACATTTAAAGGATAATTTCTCCCTGCAATGTTAATGGTAATTCTTCTTACTTCCATTACAACCCGGTGTTTTGAAGTTCTGCAATACACTGGTCTACCTCTTTTACCAAACGATTGATGTGGTTTTTCATCAATCGGTTATGGTCTGGGTTGCCACTGAGCGCTGAGTAAAGTTTTATATTTTTATGTTCTTCTGCTAAAACCTGATTTTTTCTCCTTTCTTCATCATATCTTTTCTGCAAATCATCATGCTCTTGAGATAGTTCTAAATGCCTTTCGGTGAGATTCTGATAATTCTTACTGATCGTCTGAATCTTTTTTTCTAAAACCGAAAAGTTATTTTCTAAATCTTTGAGCATTTTCAGGTTTACTTAATTCTAACTGAAAAGCAAAAATATAAAATTTTAAATTGAAAAGGCCACTATTTGAAAGTATTTTGGCATTTAGAAGCAAAATAAAAAGAGAACTTGATTAAGTTCTCTTCTTTTAATATTTTTGTTGAATTGGTATTACTCAAATTTTAAGACAAACATGAAAGCTCTGGTTTTTGCACTTGCCATTGCAGCGGTCCAATAAGGCGGAGTTCCGGGATTATCTTCTACCAATTCACTATTCGTCATAAAAGTGCCGCGAAAACCAGGCGTTAATTTAAATCTCCCAAAATAAAACTGCATTCCAATTTCTGCAGACCACGCAAAATTGCTAGCGGTACTGCGGAAAACACCCTGCAAATTATCATCGATAGATTTGTTATTGGATTGCAAGTTCATCATCCAGTTAACACCAGCAGCAGCATAAGGACGGGAATTATACCAACGGTCGCCATGAATTTCAATAAGTAATGGCAAATCTACGTAGGTTGATTTAATCGTTCTTAAGCGATCCGCATCAGTTAATGCTAAAGGTGTAAATGGCGGATTTGCCGTAGTTCCACCTGCAAACTGATCATTGGATTGGGTATCGAAAATCATTTCTCTTTCTACAAACTGTAATCCTGGTTCAAATCTTAAATCAAAATTATCATTCAGCCTAAATTTCGCGATAAGTCCTGCGCCAAAGCTGTATGCAGATTTTGTCTGCACAAGACTTTTTTGACCGTCCATTCCAAATTTCGGATCCAGAACTAATTTGTAATCAAAATTGTTTGCGGCCAAGAAAAAACCGTAGCTGAATTTTTGATTATCAAAACCTTCTAAATTATCCATTCGGTCTTTCGTTCGGAAAAGTTGTGCATCACTAAACTGCGCGAAGCAAAGCCCTGCCAGAATATTTAATTTTAAGAATGATTTCCACATATTATTTGGTTGCCTTGTAAATAGTTGCAATTCCGAATGTTACTTTTTGATATTCTACTTTGGTAAAACCAACATCTAATAAAATATTTTTCATTTTCTCCCCGAAAGGGAAAGCGTTCACAGAATCTGGTAAATAGGTATAAGCGCGACTGTCTTTAGAAATCAATTTACCAATTCTTGGCAAAACATTTTTAAAATAAAACATATAGAAAGGTCCTAAAAATCCTTCGACCTTAGAAAACTCTAAGATGTAAACACTTTTATTTTCCTTCACTACCCTTTTCAGTTCATCTAAACCTTTTTCTAAGTTTTCGAAATTTCTAACTCCAAAAGCAACGGAAACCGCGTCAAATTTATTGCTTTCAAAGGGTAAATTTTCTGCATCACCTTTCTCCATGCTGATCTTTTCCTCCAAGTTCAATTTCTTGATTTTGTCTATTCCTACATTAAGCATTAATTGAGAAATATCTAAACCAACCACTTTAGCTTTCGTACCTTTTTGTACGGCAATCGCTAAATCACCAGTTCCTGTAGCAACATCTAGCACAATTTTTGGCTGATCACGATTCATCCATTTTACAAGGGTGTTTCTCCAAAGAACATCAATCTTCATCGAAAGAACATGATTCAGTAAATCATATTTCGGTGCAATGTTATCGAACATTTCCTCAACTTCTTTCTTCTTTCCAGCGTCTGTATTATAAGGTGTTACTTGCTTCAATTTCTTTTATTTAAAATTTATAGTATTCTTTATAGTAATTGAGAAAATCTACTTTTCGGAAGATTTTCGTACGGGATTCTACTTTCTGCACATTCTTTACAATCTGATCGTAGTCTTCGTCAATGTTGTAATAAAAATCATCGGTATATAAACTGTTGAACTTTTTAGGAGAATTCACAAAATCTTTTCCGTCAATGACCGTAATTCTGCGTGCGGTAATCAATGAATCTTTATTTAATCCATATCCATAAAACTGCTCATTCACATAATAATCCTGATGAGCGATATTGAGTAAACCTCTATTCTTATTAACAACAAACCCTGAATCATAAAGCATTTTTCTCTCACCGTCATATACTTTTACAGCGTTTTTACCTTGATTTAAATCAATCTGTAATTTTGCTCCCGCACCAATGATTTTTTCTTCACCATTATTAATTTTGAAGTAGAAAGTATTGTCTGTAGGATTATCTACGAGGTAATAATTCTTTTTAGAAAGAAATAGGAAATAGATACCGAAAGCAAAAATAACGGTAATTAAGGCGATTATTAAGCCTTTGGTAGAGGGACTGATTTTCATAAGCTTGAAAAAAAACTTGTGCAAATTTAATAATAATTTTGTTTTAAGTTGCTACAATTATAATTCTTAACTTTGCGCTAAATTTTTACAATAAAATATGCCCAACACTATCATTATCGGGTCAGGAAGTTACCTTCCCACAAAAATAATCGGCAGAAAAGATTTCCATGATTCCATTTTTTACACGGATGAAGGAGAGAAAATCGAAAAGCCCATTGAAGAAGTCATTCAGAAATTTGTAGAAATTACAGAAATTGAAAACAGAAGATATTTAGAAGACGATGAATTTAATTCTGATCTTGGCCACCGAGCAGCTGTAAAAGCGATTGAAGACGCCGGGATTAATCAAGAAGATTTAGATTATATTATTTTTGCCAGTAACTTTGGTGATGTAGATAAAAATGGAATGTCCAATTTTATGCCTTCAATCTCTTCTCGTTTAAAAAATAAATTAGGAATTAAAAACCGTAGATGTGTCAATTATGATATGATTTTCGGATGTCCAGGTTGGGTAGAAGCCTTGGTTTTGGCAGATACGCTTATTAAAGCAAAAAAAGGTAAACTAATATTAGTAGTTGGAGCGGAGACTTTGAGTAGAGTGACCGATGCTTATGACCGAAATAAAATGATTTTTGCAGATGGAGCCGGTGCTGTAGTTGTACAGGCAACCGACCAAGAAAATGTGGGAATTATAGCAGACTCTACCATTTGCGACAGCGGTGTAGAATTGGGATATTTAGAAAACTCCCCTTCCCTTAAATTGGATGAGGATCGCAGCAAGCTTTATATCAGAATGCATGGACGAAAAATCTATGAATACGCTTTGAAAAATGTACCAGACGCCATCAAAGAAACTATTGATAAAGCAGGACTAGACATCGACGATATTGACAAAATATTAATTCATCAAGCCAATGCTAAAATGGATTATGCCATGATTTCTCGTCTTTTTAAACTTTATGGCAGAACTGAATATGACCATGCGATTGCACCAATGACCATTCAAGAATTTGGAAACTCTTCCGTTGCTACAATTCCTACCATGTTTGATTTAATCCGTAAAGGAGAAATGGAAAACCAAAAATTTAGTGAAAAATCAAATATCGTTTTTGCCTCTGTTGGCGCAGGAATGAACATTAACGCGGTGGTTTATAGATTTCCCTAAACCTAACTTTAAAAATTACAAAAAGCACAAAATCAATTTTGTGCTTTTTTATTGAAATATGAACATTCAAAGAAACTTTCTCATCTTCACAGCAATTGTATTTCTGCTGGAATTTTACATTTATCAAGCGTTTAAAACCATAACATCAAACACCAATCTTAGAATTGCTTATTGGGTGGTGACTGTTTTGGTTTATGGTTTTTTCATTTGTGAATTGCTCACTTTTAAAAGAACAGATCGTGATCATCACAAAATTCAGATTGTAACCTCGGTCTTTTTAATTTTTGTTTTACCAAAATTTTTCGTGCTGTTTTTTCTTTTGATTGAGGATTTTATTCGAATCTTAAGATATGGTCTCTCCACTTTTACGCCCGAGGAAAATCATTTTCCAGACCGAAGAAAATTTTTGAGCATCATCGGATTGGGTTCGGCCGCCATTTTAGCGGGACTTTTTATCGATGGAATTATTTTTGGGAAGTATCGACACAGTGTACGTCGGGTAAAAATGAAAATTGCGGGATTACCAGAAAGTTTCAAGGGATATAAAATTATTCAGATTTCTGATGTGCATAGCGGAAGTTTTTTCAATCCAGAAAAATTACAAAAAGCCATCAACCTTATCAATGAGCAAGATGCAGATTTGGTTCTATTTACAGGCGATATGGTGAATAATCTTGCGGAGGAGTTTAAATCATTCGTTCCCTTATTTTCTATGATTAAAGCAAAAGATGGAAAATTTTCTATCCTTGGCAATCATGATTATGGCGACTATTACGATTGGCCCAATGCGGTGGAGAAAGCGAGAAATGTTCCTAACTTGATTGGATTTCAGAAAGAAGCAGGTTTTGAAATGCTCCGAAATGAACACCGAATTATTGAGAAAAATGGAGAGAAATTATATATTTTAGGCGTAGAAAACTGGGGTTTAAAACCTTTTCCACAATATGGAGATTTAGATAAAGCTGCCGCTGGAATACCACCCGAAGCGGCGAAAATTTTGATGAGTCATGATCCAACACACTTTGACGAGATTGTGAAAAAGCATCCTTCAAATGTGCAACTTACCCTATCTGGACATACGCATGGAATGCAGTTTGGCTTGGATTTAAAAAATGTCCGGTGGTCTCCTGTACAATTTAGGTATAAAAAATGGGCAGATTTATATGAAAGTGAAGGTAAAAGTTTATATGTCAACCGTGGATTTGGCGTAATCGCTTATCCCGGACGGGTGGGAATTGATCCAGAAATCACCTTATTAGAATTAAGTTAAGAGAGGAAAATGATTACATTTAAAGAAGCTGAAAATAACGATATTCAATTGATTCGGACTTTGGCGGAGAGGTCTTGGAAAAAAGCATATTTGGATATTATCTCCTTGGAGCAAGTGGAATATATGTTAAACAAAATGTACTCCACGGTAGAAATTGCCTCTCATTTGCAGAATCCCAATTATTTCTATTTTATCGTCAATGAAAACTCGACTCCTGCAGGATTTATCGGATATGAAAATCATTATGAGCCTAAAACTACAAAATTGCACCGCATCTATCTTTTAGAAGAATTTAAAGGAAAAGGATTGGGTAAAAAAGCAATTGATTTCTTAAAAGGAAAAGTTTCCACCGCGGGGGACAAGCAAATTATTTTAAACGTGAATAAGAACAATTCCGCTAAAGAAATATATGAGTCCCAAGGATTTACGGTGTACAATGAAGATATATTTGACATTGGAAAGGGATATGTAATGGATGATTATTTAATGAAATTCGAACTTTAAAGTGAATTTCGCAAATTGTGGTATGATTTTAGGTAAGTTCATCTTAACAAACCTAAAAAAATTATAATTATGACTCGATTAAATGTACTATCTAAAATTCAGTATTTCGTAATGGCGATCATCGCGAATTTTGCGGTAGTAATGGTAAAGGCGCAAGAAGGTGCAGCAGATCTAAAAGTTGATGTTGATGTAGACAAAGGCGGCGGTATGATGGACGGTGATATGATGAGCAATCCCCTAATTTGGGTAGTTGGAGCTTTAATACTAATCGTAATCATTGCATTAGTTGCAAGAGGTGGCAGTAACAAATCTTAAATAAATATCAATCCCGATTAATTACGGGATTTTTTTTGTCTCGTATTTTCCGGACGATGAGTTTAAAATAAAAATCCCAAAATTAATTTCGGGATTTTTCTATTCATAATAAAATTGAATTTTAAAGGGTATTTGCTTTTTCCAAAGCTTTCTCAATTCCCTCTAAATTTTTTCCACCAGCTGTGGCAAAACCTGGATTTCCACCACCGCCACCTTGAATCTCTTTCGCCAAGTCTTTCACGATATTTCCGGCGTGGTATTTTCCTTCTAAGTTTGCAGAAACTGCTACGGTAATCATCGGTTTTGCATCCGCATCAGAAATGATAATAATAATGGCGTCTTCTACATCTTTCTTCAATTGGAATACAATGTCTTTTACAGTTGCAGCATCTAAAGATACTTTTTTAACCAGTAATTTTTTGTCCCCTTTCTCTTGGAAATCATTTTTCCAATTGGAGGTTTCACCTTTTGCTTTTTCTTTTTTCAAAGCATCCAATTCCGATTTTAGAATGGTATTTTCATCTAAGATTTTCTGTACGGATTTTACCAAATCCTTTGATTTTAAAAGTCCTGCAACTTCCTTCAACTGATTTTCTAATCCTATGAAATATGCCGCTGATTGATCCCCAGAAATAGCTTCAATACGGCGAATTCCTGCGGCAGTAGAACTTTCACTTTGAATCTTGAAATGACCAATTTCGCCGGTAAATTTCACGTGCGTTCCACCACATAATTCTTTAGAGGTGCCAAATTGAATCATGCGAACTTTATCCCCATATTTTTCTCCGAATAATGCCATCGCACCTTTTTCAATGGCTTCTGTCATAGGAATATCTCTGAATTCCTGAAGTGCAATATTCGATTTAATTTTTGAATTAACCTTCTGCTCTACCAGAGCTAGATCTTCCTCATTAATTTTAGAAAAATGAGAAAAGTCAAAACGCAAATAATCTGGACCAACAAAAGAGCCTTTTTGTTCCACATGAACGCCTAAAACGTCACGCAAAGCCTCATGTAACAAATGCGTCACCGAGTGATTCGCCTGAGAATTATTTCTATCCTGCTCATTTACTTTGGCGTAGAAAACTGCACCTGGATCTTTCGGCAAGTCTTTAATTAAAGAAACAATCAGATTATTTTCTTTTCTGGTTTCTAAAACCTCTGTAATTTCTGTACAATCTGAGATATCAAAAAGACTGGGTTTGGAAATATCAAAACCTGCGGTATAACTTGGAATCAACATTCCTTTATCGCCAATTTGTCCGCCACCTTCTGGATAAAAAGGCGATTTACTCAAAACAATTTGGTAAAATTCACCATCTTTATTTTCAATTTTCCGATATCTTGTGATGAAGGTTTCCGTTTCCGTTTGATCATAACCTACAAAAACTTCAGGCTTTTCTTCTAAGGTCACCCAATCATAGACTTTCTGGGCAGAAGATTTTTTGGAGCGCTGTTTCTGCTTTTGCATTTCCTCTTCAAAACCTTTTTCATCTACCGTCAACTTTTTTTCTTCCGCAATTATTCTGGATAAATCTGCAGGAAATCCATAGGTATCATACAATTCAAAAACGGAAACTCCAGGTAAAGTTTGTTCCCCTTTTGCCATGGTTTCTTTAATAACCAAATCAATTCTTTTTAAACCATGTTCAATCGTTTTTAAGAAAGAGGTTTCTTCTTCTTTAATGACTTCCGTGACCAATTTTTCCTGCTTCACCAATTCTGGGAAATAACTGCCCATTTCATTTTTTAAAATGGCAACCAATTCAAAAAGGAAAGGTTCTTTCATATTTAAAAATCGATAAGAGTAAGAAATGGCTCTTCTTAAAATTCTACGGATTACGTAACCTGCACCTCCATTGGAAGGCAACTGCCCATCTGCAATCGCAAAAGAAACCGCACGAATATGATCCACTAAAACGCGGATGGCTATATCTTTTTCGTCTTCTAAAATGCCCGTATATTTTTTGCCAGATAGTTCTTCAACTTTCGCAATTAAAGGGGTAAAAACATCGGTATCATAATTGGAAGTTTTTCCTTGCAGCGCCATACACAAACGTTCGAATCCCATTCCGGTATCTACATGCTGTGCAGGTAATTTTTCTAAACTTCCGTCTGCTTTCCTATTAAATTCCATGAAAACCAAATTCCAGATTTCTACTACTTGCGGATGATCATTATTGATCAAATCCAAGGCAGATACTTTCGCTTTTTCCTCCACACTTCTAATATCCACATGAATTTCTGAGCACGGTCCACATGGTCCACTCTCCCCCATTTCCCAGAAATTATCTTTTTTATTTCCATTGATAATTCGGTCTTCTGCAACATGATTTTTCCAGAAGTTGTAGGCTTCTTGATCACGGTCTAAATTTTCGGAAGCATCTCCCTCAAAAATGGTAACATAAAGATCTTCTTTTGGAATTCCATAAACTTGAGTTAATAATTCCCAGGCATAATCAATGGCTTCTTTCTTAAAATAATCTCCGAAAGACCAGTTTCCCAACATTTCAAACATGGTGTGGTGATACGTATCGCGACCAACATCATCCAAATCATTATGCTTACCAGAAACGCGAAGACATTTTTGAGTATCTGCAATTCGAGGTGCTTTCGGATCTTTGTAACCTAAAAAGTAGTCTTTAAACTGCGTCATTCCAGAATTGGAGAACATTAAAGTAGGATCATCTTTTAAAACGATGGGCGCAGACGGAACAATAAGGTGTTCTTTGGACTGAAAAAAATCTAAAAATTGCTGACGTATTTCTTGTGAAGTCATAATCTAATTTGCTTTTTAGCGGTTGGCTCTTGCTTTATCTATCAATGCGCAAATTTAATGATTTTGAAATGATGTTCTACAATTGTTTTGGCTTATTGTAAGATAATCATTGCATTTTTTATATCTATTCTTAAAATTGAGCATAATCCAATTCACAGTAATTCTCGTAAGTATAATTGGGCAGATTCTCCCTACGCAGGAAAAATGATTGTGATAGAAAATTACTTTTAAAATTTCCTATTTTCAGCCTGATTTTTGTGAATCAAGAAAAATAAATCAAAGTATAATGATAAAAAATAAAAATATAATGAAAAGTATTTTAACACTCCTTGCTTTTGTATTTGGAGTCGGCGTATTTGCCGCAACAGGTTTTTCTTGTTCCAAAGCTAAAGTTCAGGCAAAAGAAGAAAATAATAAAGTAGAATCAAATATGGAAATGGATACGGAAGGAAAAAACATTAAAGAAATTTATTTCGCAGGCGGATGTTTCTGGGGGACGGAACATTTATTTCAATTGGTAAGAGGTGTGACGGCCACGGAAACGGGTTATGCGAATGGTAATATTAAAAACCCTACTTATGAGCAGGTTGTAAGTCATACAACTGGTTTCGCAGAGGCGGTAAAAGTTCAATATGATGCAGATGAAGTGGATTTACCACTTTTGATTAATCTATTCTTTAAATCAATTGACCCTACAACTCTTGACAGACAAGGTAATGATGTAGGAGATAATTATAGAAGTGGAATCTACAGTACAGATGAAGCCACGCAATCAATTATAAAAAATGAAGTTGCGAAATTGGCGAAAAACTATAGTAAACCAGTGGTTGTAGAAACCATTCCTTTAAAGAATTTCTACAAAGCTGAAGACTATCACCAAGATTACTTGATTTCTAATCCAAATGGTTATTGCCACATTCCGCTTTCTGTTTTTGAAGAGGCACGAAATGCAAATCCGCTCCCAAGTAAATAGTAAAACATCAGTTTTAAAAGAAAATAATCCGTCCCTTAGTAAGAGACGGATTATTTATAGTTATAAAGAAGATAATATTATTTCTTTTCCAAGGCTTTCACCATCATCTGAAGATTCACTTCATCTTTAATTAATCCGTTCGCTACTGGAAGTTGGAATTTAACACCGAATTCTTCCCGCATGATATCTTTTGGTTCTGTAGCAATGCTTACTTCACCGTCGTTAATGGATACGTTGGCATTAAACTGCACAGGCTTTGTAATTCCTTTTATGGTTAAATTACCATCAAGCAACGTATTATAATCGCCACCCGAAGTATTTTCTGTCACCTTCGTGATCTCGTAAGACGCTGTGGGATACTTTTCTACTTCAAAAAAATCGCCACTCGTTAAATGTCCATTTAATTTAGCCAATTGTTCTGCGTCATCTTTCAAATCTACAGAAGTTAAAGTTCCCATATCTGCTACAAATTTACCGGACTCCAGTTTTCCATCTTTTACGGTAACATCACCACTCTCAAATTGAATTGTTCCGAAGTGACTCGTATTATCAGATTTTACAACTTTAAAGCCTTTCCATTCAATTCTACTGTTTAAAGTATCAATTTCATAGATATTTCCCTCAGTGGTTGTGCTAATTTCATTACTTTCGCTTGTCAATGGCTTATCTTTACCACAAGAAACCAATAGCATTCCTGTCATAAATGCAGAAATCATTGATAGTTTAATTACATTTTTCATTACTTCCGTTTGTTTAGATTAAACGCTAAAATAACGAAAATAAATTTATTCGCTTCAAAATATTATTTTTGCACAATGCTATTAAAAATTAACAACTTATTTTTCTCTTATTCCCCAGATAAAAAACTTTTTCACAATCTTAATCTAAAAGTAGATGAAGGAAAAATTATTGCATTGGCAGGAGAAAGTGGCTGCGGTAAATCTACTTTACTCAGCTTAATTTATGGCTTGCTCGATTGGGAAAAGGGTGAAATTATTTTTGAAGGAAAGCATACTTTGGGACCGAAGAAAAATTTGGTGCCGGGCGAAGAAAACATGAAACTGGTGGCGCAGAATTATGACTTAATGCCTTATGCTACAGTTGCAGAAAATGTAGGAAAATACATCTCTAACATAGACTTGCAGGAAAAATCAAATACCGTAAAAGAACTCTTGCGGGTTGTCGGCATGGAAGAATTTTCCGAAACTTTACCCAAATATTTAAGTGGTGGTCAGCAACAGCGCGTTTCCATTGCCAGAGCGCTTTCCGTGATGCCGAAACTTTTATTGCTCGATGAACCCTTTAGTAATTTAGATTTCTCCAGAAAAATCCAACTCCGGGAACGACTCTTTAATTACGTAAAAGAGAAAAATATTTCTCTCCTTATTTCTACACACGAAATTCAAGAGGTGATGCCCTGGTTAGACCAAATTATTGTTCTGCAAGAAGGACGATTGATTCAAAATGATGATCCCGAAGAAACGTACCGATTTCCCTACAATGAATATGTAGCAAAACTTTTTGGGGAAGTCAATGTTTTTTCTGAGCTTGAAAAAGAAAAACTTCAGCTGAAGAAAATTTTCTATTATCCGCACCAAATTAAGATTGATGAAAACGGGCAAGAAGCAAACGTTTTAGAAAGCCGTTTTGCGGGAGAATATTTTTGGACGAAAGTTCTGTTTCAGGATAAAATTCTCATCATGAACACCGATTCAAAATTAGAAAATAGCGTAAAAATAATTTTCCTCTAGATTATAATCTTGCAATCAAATTGGTGGCTTTATTCTTTACAACAAGGAAATTTTGGGATAATTTCTTTTGAAGAATTAAGACAAAGTTGGAATCTATAAAATGATTCAATGCATCTCAGAAACCAATCTCTAAACGGGATTTTCCCTTTTTTATGACTTCTTCACAAACTCCGATTTAAGAGCCATTGAGCCAAAACCCTCAATTTTGCAATCAATATTGTGATCGCTTCCCGGTCTTAAACGGATGTTTTTCACTTTCGTTCCAGACTTTACTGGTTTTGGAGCGCCTTTTACGGGTAAATCTTTAATGACAACCACTGAATCTCCATTTTGCAATTCATGTCCGTGAGCATCAAAAATTTTGTCTTCTTCTGCAGTTTCCCCGGGTGTCCATTCATAAAAACATTGGGAACACACCATTTTATCATCTTGATTGTAGGTAAATTCGGACTGGCATTTTGGGCAGCAAACGGTATCGCTCATGGTTTTAATTTTTACAAAGATATTATTATTTAAAAGATGGAATGGTGGAAACTTATCATTTCACTGGCATCTGGAATTTCTTAAGAGGTAAAAATCTGCGCCCCGGCTTGAGTGGAGCTCTTTTTGTGGCGCATCGTAACAAAAAAGCGAGAACGGAAGCCGGATAAAGGCGCCCACAATATCCACCATTTTATTCGGTTTAAAAACCTTATTTTTGCAAAAATTTAATCCCGAAAATTCGAGGATAAATGAACTTTAAAAAATCCTAAATGGAACTCATACACAGAAACTTACTCATCGGAATTCACGATGCACTGCAAGAAACATTTTTCGAAGACAGAAAATACGCGGACAAAGTAATTGAAAGATTGCTAAAAGGGCACAGACAATGGGGCAGCGAAGACCGACGCGTAGTTGCACAGATTTTTTACGACATCATCCGATGGAAAAAACGCCTAGAATATTACATGGGCGAAGGTGTGAAACCCACCAATATCTACAAAATGATTTTGGCCTATTGCCTCTGGACAAAAATTCACTACAAAAAATTTGAGGAATTTGACGGTGTAAAATCCGCCGATATCATCACCAAACTAAGAAAAGGAACCGTTCCCACAAAAGCCATAGAATACTCTATTCCAGAATGGTTAGCGGAAACTTTGGAAAGAGAATTGGGTCCAAAATGGGAAAGAGAAATGACGGCGCTGAATGAAAAAGCACCCACAATTCTCCGTGTGAATACGCTAAAAACCACCGCGAAAGAATTGGTTTCTGATTTAAAAGATGAAAACGTAGAAAGTTTTTTAGTAAAAAATTATCCAGATGCGGTTCAGCTGGAAGAGAAAAAAAATGTATTCTTAACCTCAGCTTTTAAAGATGGATTGTTCGAAGTTCAAGATGCTTCCTCTCAAAAAATAGGAGAATTATTAGAAGTTAAAGAAGGAATGCGCGTAGTTGATGTTTGCGCCGGAGCGGGTGGAAAAACCTTGCATTTAGCAGCATTGATGAAGAACAAAGGTCAAATCATAGCACTCGATATTTACGAGTGGAAGTTGGCAGAATTAAGACGTCGCGCAAAAAGAGCGGGAGCGCACAATATTGAAACGCGATTTATTGATGATAATAAAGTCATTAAAAGATTGCATGAAAAAGCTGATCGTTTATTAATAGATTCCCCGTGTTCTGGGTTGGGTGTTCTAAAAAGAAACCCAGATTCTAAATGGAAAATTGATCAGGAGTTTTTAGACAGAATTCGCAAAGAGCAAGAAAAAATTCTTAACGATTACGCGAAGATTTTGAAAAAAGGCGGAAAAATGGTTTACGCAACGTGCTCCATTTTACCAAGTGAAAATAATGAGCAAGTAGAAACTTTCTTAAAAAATAATGAAGGGTACACCTTG
Source organism: Chryseobacterium sp. MP_3.2 (assembly GCF_035984805.1). NCBI lineage: Bacteria > Pseudomonadati > Bacteroidota > Flavobacteriia > Flavobacteriales > Weeksellaceae > Chryseobacterium > Chryseobacterium sp. MP_3.2. Next base: position 41,755 of record NZ_JAXCHW010000015.1, read on the forward strand.
CTAAAAGAAGTTAACATGTTGCCAAGTGAAGGTTTTGATGGATTTTATATGGCTTTAATCGAAAGAAAGCCTTAAAGTCAAATGCTGCACACATCGATTACAGTTTTAATCTGAAATGTAGTACAGTTCTTTTTTGAGCTCATTTATGAACCGTAAAGAATTTTTACAAAAGACAGGTTTAGGAACAGCTGCCTTTTTCTTTTTAGGAATGGGCAGCTTTTTTGGTAAAAATCCGCACGGGATTTCTGAAAAATTACCGCCTACAACTGTAGAAAAGACGTTGTCATTATGGGTTCCGGTTATGGCGGTTCTGTGGCGGCTTTAAGACTTTGTGAAAAAAATGTTCCAGTTACCCTTTTGGAAATGGGATTAAACTGGGAAAAATCTGGCTTGAAATTTTCGAGTATGATTAATCCAGGAGAATCTGCAGCCTGGTTAAAGACCAAAACAATTGCTCCTTTCTTCAATCTCTTTCCTTTAGAAAAATTTACTGGTGCTTTGGATCGTTTGGATTTTGCACCCATTAAGATCTGGGTTGGTCGTGGTGTTGGTGGTGGTTCTCTCGTAAATGGCGGAATGGCTGTGACGCCGAAAAAAGAATATTTCCGGGAAATTTTCCCGACTTTAGATACCGAAAAATTCTATTCTCATTATTTTCCACTAGCCAATAAAGAACTGAAATCCAATGTGGCCTCCGAAGAATTTCTGGAAGATTGTGACTTTTATAAATTCAACAGAGTTGGCGAAGAAGAAGCAAAAAAAGCTGGCTTTAAAACCGTTCGCGTTCCGAATGTGTATGATTTTAAGTACATGGAAAAGGAATACAAAATGGAAGTTCCACGTTCTGCTTTGGCGGGCGAAATGATTTATGGAAACAATCACGGGAAAAACTCTCTGGACAAAACGTATTTGAAAAAAGCCTCCGCAACCGGGAAATTAGAAATTCTGGAACTGCACCAAGTAAATCACCTGAAACAAAATCCCGACAAAACTTATTCTCTGGATATTTCCGTGCTCAACACGAAAGGGGAAGAAATTCAGCACAAAATCATTAATACTAAAAAATTAATTCTTTCCGCCGGAACAATGGGTTCGCTAGAGTTATTATTAAAGTCAGAAGCCGTGAACCAATTTCCCATCGATAAAAATGTAGGGAAATAATGGGAATTTCATGACGGGAAGAAACTGGGTCAAAGCTTTTTCGGGTGGAACTGGAATTCAGCAATCGACCATTCCTGTGGGTGGAATTGATCATTGGGAAGATCAAAAACATCCCTTTTATGTGGAAATTGCACCATTGCCGATGGGAATGAATGTGGCAACATCCCTTTATCTGATGGTGAATAAATTAGAGAAATTTGGAGAAGTTACTTATGATTTAAAGGAAAAAAAACTGGATTTAAACTGGAATGAATCTCATACTGCGCACATGAAAGACAACGCAAAATATTTTCTCCGAAAAATGAACAGAGCCAATGGCGGAACAAGATCCCACTTACTTTTTCATAACGGTTTCGGTGCGGATGTTTGTTATCATCCCCTGGGTGGAATTGTTTTGGGAAAAGCGACAGACCAGTTCGGACGTTTAAATGGCCATGAAAATTTATATGTGATCGATGGATCTTTAATTCCGGGCACAATTGGAGTGAATCCTATCGTGACGATCACAGCGATTGCGGAATATTGTATGGATAATTTAATGAAGTCAAATTTTCTCTCACCTTAAAAAATATTAACTTTAAGAATAAAAAAAATTAACCAATCTCCCAATAAATTCCATTTCAACTTAAATTTTTTCTTCTATAAAATTAATTTTAGTAAAATATTCGCCATTTGAAAGTTTTACTTCCGTTTTATAAACATTTATAATATTTTTGCGATATAATTTTTATCAAATATTAATAATCACTTACCAACTATAAAAAATGTGTGGAATTGTATGTCTTTTTGACGCTAAACAAAAAACTGAAATTCTAAGACCTCAGGTTTTAGAAATGTCTAAAAAAATCCGTCACCGTGGCCCAGACTGGAGCGGCATTTTTCAGAATGAAAAAGTAATTTTCTCCCACGAAAGATTAGCGATTGTGGATCCAACTTCGGGCAAACAACCTTTATTTTCAAAAGACAAAAAATTCGTTTTAGCCGTAAATGGCGAGATTTATAATCATAGAGAATTAAGAAAAGAATTCCCGCATTATGATTTTCAAACCGAATCCGATTGTGAAGTGATTATTCCTCTATTCCAAAAATATGGAAAAAATTTCGTGGATCAATTGAACGGAATTTTTGCCTTCGCGATTTATGATATCGAAAACGACATTTATTTCGTTGCGCGCGATCACATGGGAATTTGTCCGCTGTATCAAGGTTGGGACAAAAACGGAAATTATTATGTGGCTTCGGAATTAAAAGCTTTGGAAGGCGTTTGCAAAACCATAGAGAATTTTCTACCAGGACATTTTCTTTACAGTCCAGATGGTTATGAAATGCAGCAATGGTACACAAGAGATTGGGAAGATTTCGAAAATGTAAAAGATAATATGACTGATATTGCTGAACTAAGAAAAGCTCTAGAAGACGCAGTTCACCGACAATTAATGAGCGATGTTCCTTATGGAGTTTTACTTTCCGGCGGTTTGGATTCTTCCATTATTTCTGCAGTTACGGCAAAATACGCCCGAAACAGAATTGAAAGTGGCGATACGCAAGAAGCTTGGTATCCGCGTTTGCACAGTTTTGCGGTTGGTTTAGAAGGAAGTCCGGATTTAGTTGCTTCAAAAAAAGTAGCTGATCATATCGGATCCATTCATCACGAAGTTCATTTTACTGTTCAAGAAGGTTTAGACGCTGTTCGCGACGTTATATATCATTTAGAAACGTATGATGTAACCACGATTCGTGCTTCTACCCCAATGTATTTATTGGCAAGAGTCATTAAATCGATGGGCATAAAAATGGTGCTTTCTGGGGAAGGTGCCGACGAAATTTTTGGCGGCTATTTATATTTTCACAAAGCGCCAAATGCAAAAGAATTCCACGAAGAAAATGTGAGAAAACTTAATAAACTTCACCTTTACGATTGTTTAAGAGCGAATAAATCATTGATGAGTTGGGGAATTGAAGGTCGTGTTCCATTTTTAGATAAAGAATTTATGGATGTTGCGATGCGTCTGAACCCGAAAGACAAAATGGTCACTGCGCACGAACCGAAAATTGAAAAATGGATTTTAAGAAAAGCTTTTGAAGATTTATTGCCAGAAAGCATCACGTGGCGACAAAAGGAACAATTCTCTGACGGCGTTGGCTATTCCTGGATCGATTCTTTAAAAGAAGTTGCGGAGAAAGAAGTCACGGATGAAATGATGACGAATTCTAAATTCCGTTTTCCTTTAAATACACCTCAAAACAAAGAAGAATACCGCTACCGAACTATTTTTGAAGAACATTTCCCAAGTGAAACTGCCGCAGCAACGGTTCCATCTGTTCCTTCTGTTGCGTGTTCTACGCCAATTGCTTTGGAATGGGATGAAGCTTTCAAAAATGCCAATGATCCAAGTGGAAGAGCAGTTTTATCGGTTCATGAGGATTCTTATTAGAAGAGGCAAGGAAAAAGGAAAAAGAGCCAAGTTAAAGCTAGTTAAGTATGGTTTTAATCGACCAATAAATTTATATTTTAATCAAATATTTTTCATTAAATATATAATAGGAACGGGCTAAAGCCCGTTTTTTTTTTGGAATAAAAAATTGACTTTAGCCAAAACTAAAAAATATACTACCTCTAAATTGTTTTTTTCACTAAAATGATAACGAACTATTTCTATTCTTCTCCAACCGTTCATTTTAAAGATTTCATCAATTACAGCTTTATATAAATTGGTGGACCGGTGGCAACTTCTTTGCAAGCAGATTGGCTAAATTTGTCGGATGCCAATAAATGCTTCTCCTTCTGTAAAAAAATTTCTGCCTTTAATTCTGGCAACTTCAATTTTCATGCAGATGTTGGATTCTACTATTCTAAATACTTCTCTGCCTTCTATTGCTAAGGATCTTAATGAATCGCCCTTGAATATGCAGAATGCGATTATCAGTTATGTTTTAACCTTGGCTTTATTTATGCCCGTCAGTGGATTTTTGGCCGATAAATTCGGGACGAGAAAGATCTTTATTCTCTCTTTAATTATTTTCAGTCTCGGCTCCCTTTTTTGCGCCTTGTCTCAGGATTTAAATCAATTGGTAATTTCCCGCGTAATTCAAGGTTTGGGTGGGAGTTTAATGACGCCCGTGGGAAGACTCGCGTTAATTAAAACCTTTGAAAAAAATGAATTGGTGAAAGCCATGAATTTTGCAATCATTCCTGCGTTGATTGGGCCAGTTTTGGGACCTTTGGTTGGTGGTTACATGGTGGATTACTTATCATGGCACTGGATTTTTCTCATTAATATTCCGATTGGTTTAATGGGCATTTTGCTCAGCATAAAATACATGCCTGATTATAAATCTACGAAGATGAAATTTGATTTAAAGGGATTTTTAATATTCGCTTCTGCTTCCCTTTTACTTTCTATCTCTTTAGAATTATTTGGAAATACGCAACACACCACCATCGTTTTACTCATTTTCACCTTAGGGTTCTTGATGATTTACTATTATTATCGCCATGCTTTGCGCGTAGACAATCCCATATTTCCGTTGAATTTATTTCAGGTGAGGACTTTTCGCGTCGGAATATTAGGCAATTTGGCAACGAGATTAGGAATTAGCTCTATTCCACTCCTTTTACCCTTGATGATTCAAATTGCTTACGGTGCGAGTGCCGTAATTTCGGGCTGGATCGTAGCACCAATGGCACTTTCGGCAATGCTAGGAAAATCTTTTGTCATTAAAATTTTAGATTCTTATGGCTACAGAAATACTTTGATGACCAATACCTTCATTATCGGTTTTCTCATTGCCTGTCTGGGAATTCCCGGTATTGAATCTTCTATTTATTGGTTTGTTCCCATTATTGCCATTCTCGGTTTTTTCAATTCGATACAATTTACAGCCATGAATACTATTGCCATCGCGGATCTTCGAGAAGTTCACACCAGCAGTGGAAATTCTTTGTTGGCTGTGAATCAGCAATTGGCTGTAGGATTTGGGATTGCATTTGGTTTAATTGTTTTGAAATTATTTGAAAACAACGTGGCTATAACAAATTCCAGTACCCATTTGGCGTTCCGCTATACTTTTTTTATTGTAGGATTTTTGACGATTTTGTCTGGATTTGTCTTCAGAAGATTACACTTCCGGGATGGAGAAAATATGCGTTCAGAAGTTTAGATAATCCGGCAACTTATCGATCTTACATCAAGAATAAATGCAATACAATAAAAACAAAGAAGGTATTTTAGAAATTATGCAGACCGAAGTTGATCCAGAATTCGGTGGAAAAGGTTTAGGAATAGAGTTGGTAAAAGCGGCAGTTGAAGATGCCCAAAAAAATAATTCGCCAGAATTGAAACATCTTATCGCTGAAGGAATTTTTCAACATTTTGGCCATCAAGTAATTATGAAAAATTATGATATCTAACGAGTTTATTTAGCGTTTGCTGAAATTATATTTGAAGAAATCAATGCAATTATTTAAAATCATCAATTTTGGATAAAATCAGACAAATTCCCAATTACGAACACGGGCTAAAGCTTGGTGATTATTCAAAGGAAGATGAATATCACAATATCTTTTTAGCATAACATGGAGTAAAAAGCTGACTTTCAAAAAATTTTTGAAGGTCATTTTATTCAATTTCCGCATGTTTAATAACAACACTAAAAAACATAAAACGTTTGCCAAAAAAGCTTTAGAGTAGCTTCTTTCTAGTCTATTCAATTTAAATTTTAGTAACTTTATGTTTTACTGCGATTAGTGGTCAGGTAAAAACCAGATCAATCTTAACAAAACTTAATGATTTAAAAATAGAAATTATGACAAATATTGAAAGAACAGAAAAAGAAATGAATGGTCGCTGGACCCTTTCGAAAGATGGAAAAGAGATAGGCAAAATGCAATACCGCTGGCTGAACAAATCGAAATTTGATATTTTCAGTACAGTAGTTGATAAAGAATTTGAAAGCGAAGGATATGGCAGAGAATTACTTGATGCGGCCGTAAAATATGCGCGAGATAATCAGAAGAAAATCAGTGCTACCTGCAGTTTCGCCAAAGATATTTTTGAGGATGACGCAAGCTTTACAGATGTTTATCAAAAAAATTAGAGATTTACGATAAAACATTTTGAATTGCAAATAATAGGAACTTTAGCAGTTAACTTCTTGACAATTAATTGACAAAAATATTAGGTAGTGTCCCGTCCTAAAAAAGCGATACAGATTATTAAACAAAATTAAATAATTAAACACTAGCGATAACGTTATCGCTAGTGTTTTTTCTTTTGTAGG
>NZ_JAXCHW010000016.1:0-29442 GCF_035984805.1 Chryseobacterium sp. MP_3.2
TCGAATAATCCTTTTGAGTGCGCTTTACATAACGCGTAACTTCCTGTTCTTTCATAATGATACTTTTTGTGTATCGCTATTTCAGGACTAGACATAGTAATTTTAAGAAAACCTTTCGGTGGCAACACAGAAAGGTTTTTTTGTGCCCAATTTATTTATAAAATCGAATTCTGCGCCCCGACCTGAGTGGAGCTCCTTTTTTCCTAGCCTAACCCTCTCTTTGTGAGCAAGGTTAGGATAAGGAAAAAAGAGCGGGAACGGAGGGCGGAATTGTGCGCCCAAATTCTTACAAAAAAAACTATATTTGCCCATAATTTTTTCAAAAATGAGCACCGAAACTATTCTTATTTCATTCGTTTTCGCCTACTTTATTGGCTTATTGGTCATCTCCTATTTTACCAGCAGAAATGCAGACAACCAATCATTCTTCATCGGAAATAAAAAAAGCAAATGGTGGTTGGTGGCATTTGGAATGATCGGCACCAGTTTGAGCGGTGTCACTTTTATTTCTGTACCGGGAACGGTGGGCAAAATGACCTCTGGCGATTATCCTTTCGGTGGATTTGAATATTACATGCTCGTTATCGGTTTCTTTATCGGCTACTTTATTGTGGCTTTCGTGCTTTTACCGCTTTATTACAAAATGAATCTGACGTCGATTTACACCTATCTGGGAAGAAGATTTAACGTAGAAGCACACAAAATCGGCTCCTTATTTTTTATTATTTCGCGTTCAATTGGTGCCACTGCCAGATTATTTTTGGTAGTGAATGTGTTGCAAATATTTTTGTTAAGCGCTTTAGGAGTGCCTTTTTGGGTCACCGCCGCCATCATTTTATTGATGGTTTTACTTTACACATTTGAAGGTGGAGTTAAGACAATTGTTATTACAGATACCTTGCAAACGTCTTTTATGATCATCAGCTTAATTGCTTGTATCGTTTATATTTTATCCAGTTTAAATCTTTCTGCAGGTGAAGCGTACACCGTTCTAGCGGAGAAAAATTATACACACTTCATTAACTTTGATGTCAATTCCAAAACCTTTTTCCTGAAAACCATCTTGGGTGGAATGTTCATTACCATTGCCATGACGGGTTTGGATCAAGAGATGATGCAGAAGAATATTTCTGTAGACAACCTTCACAACTCGAAAAAAAATATGCTCACGTTTGCAGGAACTTTGTTAATCGTGAATTTGGCCTTCTTATTTTTGGGTGGTCTCCTCTACTTATTCTCCATGGCAAACGGCGCAGAATACAGCCAAATTGTAAATATCGTCAACGGTCAAGAAAGCATTTCCAATGTTTTCGGATTCAAAGATGCCGCCACAGGAAGCATTAATAACATTATGGGTGATGATTTATTTCCAGCCCTTTCCCTCAATGGTTATTTCCCTTTGTTTATTTCTGTCATATTTATTATCGGATTAATTTCTGCTTTATTTCCCTCTGCAGATGGCGCGTTAACTGCGGTTACGAGTTCTTATTGTGTGGATTTATTGAACATTAATGAAGACGAAACCAAAACAGAAAAGGAAAAGAAAAGATTGAGAATGAAAATTCACTTGATTTTTACCGTTGTTTTCTTCGTTTTAATTATGATTTTTAAAGCCATCAATGACAAATCCATTGTATATCTCATTATGGAAGTTGCGGGTTATACGTATGGACCACTTCTCGGACTTTTCGCTTTTGGAATCCTCACGAAATTTCAGATTGTTAAAAAATATGGAATCTTGGTGGTGACTTTGGTTTCGCCGGTTTTAACCTACCTCATCAACTATTTTGTGACGCATAACAGCGATTACAAAATTGGGGTGGAACTAATTATCATCAATGGTTTGCTTACATTTATTGGATTGTGGCTCATCCGTTCGAAAGAGCAGGTAAAGATTGCGTAGAAATTAGAATATTCTATTATAGAAGCTTTGCAAGTCGGTTTTCTTTAGAAAAACCTGACCCGTTTTCCGCTTTATCTTTTTTTGTGCGATCTGCGAGCGCGCCAAAAAAGGATGCCGCTGCAACCGGGGCTAAAATTAAAGCCTGTTCTTCTCTTAAAATTTTTACGGCAAAATGTTTGCTTTAGTCGTGACTAACTTCCACAGGTTTGGTCCCTTATTTTCCTAAACCTTTCTCGAACAACAAAAATATAACCGAAACTTCACTCCATGGATCAGACTCCACCTTATATTATTGCCTTTGCATATTTAGGTTTTGCGGTCACGCTCATTGCCTTTATGCCGATTTATACCAAAAAGCTAAAAATCACGTACATCATTCCGCTTCTTTTGTTGGGAATGATTCTTTATTTATCGGGAGCACCTTTACCTTGGCCAAATCCTGCGTGGGAATTTGAGACGGGCAAAATTGTGGCAGAAGTTATTGTAATCATCAGCTTAATGACGGCTGGATTAAAAATTGGAACCACTTACACCTGGAAGGATTGGAAAAAACCACTTTCCTTAATTGCCATCACCATGCCTTTGTGCATGATTGCAATTTTTCTGATTTCCTATTATATTTTACAATTAAATGGTCCAGTTTCATTGCTCTTGGCGGCAGTTTTAGCACCAACCGATCCTGTTTTGGCGAGTGACATTCAACTGGAAGAACATCAAGATGAAAAAAAGCGAAATACTGGTTTACGTTATACTTTAACGGGCGAAGCAGGGATTAATGATGGTGTCGCCTTTCCTTTTGTTTTCTTAGCCATTTTATGGTCCCAGACGACCAGTTTTTCCAGCATAGATTTGGGACACTTTGTTTGGTACTACATCATTTATAAATTAGCCGTGGGAGCAATCATTGGAGCAATTATCGGATTTATCTACAGTTATTTTATTCATAAACATGATGAAGAAAGTACCTCAAAAATTTTAGGTGGCTTTATTGCGGTGGCTCTAACATTCTTCTCTTATGGCATTGCAGAAGTTGCGCATACTTATGGCTTCATCAGTGTTTTCACAACAGGTATTTTTATCCAATTTTACCAGGCAAACCGGGCGGAAGATCGTGTAGAAAGCAAGATGCTGGAATTTGTAGAAGAAACGGAAAAAATGCTCGTCGTCTTGTGGGCCATCTTTTTTGGTGGGTCATTGCTTTCGGGAATTCTCACTTATACAGATTGGAAAGGCATTCTTTTCAGCTTAGTTATTGTGTTGGTACTGCGTCCAGTTTTTGGATATGTCGCCATGTTGACGACCAATTTCAGCACCGCAAAAAAATGGGCCATTAGCTTTTTTGGTGTTCGGGGGATTGGCAGTTTTTTCTATCTCAGTTTTGCTTTGCTCAATGGTAATTTTGAAGATTTCACACAGCTTTTCGGAATTGTGAGTTACGTAGTTTTATTCAGTATTGTGATTCATGGATTAACAAGTTTACGCGTAATCGAATATTTCAACAGTCAAGATCCAACGCAGGCTAAACCAATATCAGATCACTTCAAAAAATGAAAGAATTTTTAACATGAATTGAAAAAATATAAACTAATCCGAGCTACAAACTCGGATTTTTCACCTACTAAAGATTTATTAAATCTTAGAAAAATACATTTATTTGGTAGTGTTTTTACTTTCTTTTAAATGTAGAATGCGAAAAGATAAAACGCTTAAAAGTCAGTGAAATAATAAAGATGTTGGAAAAAGACAGTTGGTTTCTTCACAGACAAAAATGGAGTCACCGACAATTTAAACATTCTGATAAAAAAGGAACGGTAACTGTCAATGGTAAACCGAGTGAGGTATTATCGCAGATGCTTTTAAAGTATTTTCAAGCAAGCTGCCTGGAAATAATTAAAAATGGAACAGTGGAAAAAATAAAAGTGATTATTGATTGGGACGAAAATTTTGGCGCAGTCTCCGATTTAGTAGAAGGTTGTTTTGCGACCGGAAAAACATTTGATCAGATCAAAGAGAATTATGCTTCTACTTTGAAGTTTCACCTCGAAGGTTTAGAAAAATGGGAAATCCCAAAAGAATTTTCTCGAAAATACGAACTATAATTTGAACTGACCGCTCAAGCATTATTACACCGTTTTGACAAAATTCTTACGCGCGCAGCATTATCCAGAATAACCGGAATTAATGAAAGACAATTAGGGCATTACGCTTCGGGATATAGAAATCCAAAATCAGAGCAGCGAAAAAAAATTGTGGCAGCTTTTCATCAATTAGGAGAAGAACTTCTTTCTGTATCATAAACTAATCCGAGCTACAAACTCGGATTTTTGATTTCTTAAACCCATCAAAAATTCGTAAATTCGCGTGCAAATAAATCGATATAATGAGTAAATCAATTGAAGAGCTGAAATCTCTTACCACACAAATTAGAAGAGACATTTTGAGAATGGTTCACGCCGTAAATTCCGGTCATCCGGGTGGAAGTTTGGGCTGTACAGAATACTTTACCGCGCTTTATGGCAAAGTAATGAACTATCAATTACCCTTTAAAATGGAAGGCAAAAACGAAGATTTATTCTTCTTGTCCAATGGGCATATTTCGCCCGTGTTCTACTCCACTTTAGCGAGATTTGATTTTTTTCCCGTTGCAGAATTGGCAACATTTAGAAAACTAGGAACCAGATTACAAGGTCACCCAACTACGCATGATGAATTACCCGGAATCAGAATCGCTTCAGGTTCTTTGGGTCAAGGTCTGTCAGTTGCGATTGGCGCAGCTTTAGGTAAAAAATTAGACGGTGATGAAAGCTTGGTCTATGTTTTACAAGGCGATGGCGAATTGCAGGAAGGCCAAAACTGGGAAGCCTTTATGTTTGCCGCCGCTAAAAAAGTTGATAATTTAATTACTACTATTGACTACAACGGTCGTCAGATTGATGGCGATACCGATGATGTTTTAGATTTAGGAAATCTCCACGCCAAAATGGAAGCATTCGGCTGGATCGTTTTGAATGAAAAAAATGGAAACGATTTAGAAGCCGTTATAGCGATTCTTGAAAGAGCAAAAGCAGAAACTGGTAACGGAAAACCCGTGTGTATTTTACTCCATACCGAAATGGGTTACGGCGTAGATTACATGATGGGAAGTCACTCTTGGCACGGAAAAGCCCCAAATGATGCGCAACTCGACACGGCGTTCAAACAATTGTATTTAGAAGCTCCGGCTGATTATTAAACTCATATTGGCAGACAATTCCGCCTTCCACTCCCGCTTTTTTTATTGGCAACTTCGACAAGCTCAGTCACCAATAAAAAAGAGCTCCGTTCAAGTCGGGCTGCAGATGAGTTATAATTAGAAAACTCGTTATTTTAATCCGAGACATTCGGACAATTTAAAATTTAAAATTCAAAATTTAAAATTCCTCATGAAACCGCAAGGTTCCATGACTCAGTTAAAAAAAATTTAAAAGTCGTCATGAAATATACATACACAGAACAAAAAGATACAAGAAGCGGATTCGGCGCTGGATTAGCAGAATTGGCAGATAAAAACCCAAATGTCGTAGCACTTTGCGCAGACCTCATCGGTTCTCTGAAAATGGAGAAATTCATTGAAAAAGCACCCGAACGTTTTTTTCAGGTCGGGATCGCAGAAGCCAACATGATGGGAATCGCAGCAGGATTAACCATCAACGGAAAGATTCCGTTCACCGGAACTTTCGCCAACTTTTCAACCGGAAGAGTGTACGATCAGATTCGTCAGTCGATCGCTTATTCCAATAAAAACGTAAAAATTTGTGCGTCTCACGCAGGGTTAACTTTGGGTGAAGATGGCGCCACGCATCAAATTTTAGAAGACATCGGCATGATGAAAATGCTTCCCGGAATGACCGTCATCAACACTTGTGATTACAACCAAACCAAAGCAGCAACACTTGCCATCGCAGATTATGAAGGTCCCGTTTATTTAAGATTCGGACGACCAGTTGTTCCAGTTTTCATTCCAGAAGATATGCCTTTCGAGATCGGAAAAGGAATTATGCTTCAGGAAGGAACCGACGTCACCATCGTAGCAACCGGACATTTAGTTTGGGAATCTTTACTGGCTGCAGATGCCTTGGAGAAAGAAGGAATTTCTTGTGAAGTCATTAATATTCACACCATCAAACCTTTAGACGAAGAGATCATCTTAAAGTCTGTAGAAAAAACCGGAAGAATTGTAACGGCCGAAGAACACAACTATATCGGAGGTTTAGGAGAATCCGTTGCCGGAATGTTGTCCCGTAGAAGACCAACCATTCAGGAATTTGTAGCCGTAAATGATACGTTCGGAGAATCTGCCACTCCAGTAGAATTGATGAAGAAATACGGAATTGATTCTGACGCGGTGATTGCAGCGGTGAAGAGAATTATGGAGAGATAGTTTCTTTTAAAATATAATTTTATGAACACGTCTATTGGCGTGTTTTTATTTAAATTATAATAAAGATTATTTTAAAACGCTAAAAAAATCTATGCAGTTTTTTTGAGAATTATTTGGTATTTTAGCTTCATAATAATACACTATTATTATAAATACACTCTTAGATTTGCGTGGTTTTATATTACTTTATTACACATAAAACTTAATTAACCGCAAGCTTGTGAGACCAAAATCAACATAAAATAGATCTACAATATGACAGAACAAGAAATTAAAAATGGAATCAAAGATGTTTGTGAAATTTCGACAGAAATAGCAACTCTTTATGCCGACAATAATGCTTTAGTAGCAAAACTAAATTCAGTCCCACAAGACGAACTACAAAAGGCATCAGATTATTATGATTCTCGTTCTGGCGTTATTGTAGATTTAAGAAAAGACGTTTTAAAATATCTTACAGAGGGCAATAAACTTGACCTAGCAACTCTTGAAGGATTTATTGTAAAGCACAAGACTGGAAAGGAAAATCAATATCGTGCCTACAAAAACTATTTTTCAATTTTTTTTCCAATTATTACTTTTTACGGACACAATCCAATAAGAATATTTATTTCTGAATTTATTTCTGAAATAATCAATCGCCTCGACTTAAGCGGAAAAGTCAAGCAAATATACTTTGACTTTCAAGGAGCAAGGCAACAAGGAAGTGACAGACTTTGGTTTGCAATATTCAACAACAAACAAGCAACACAATCGACAGGCTTACAAATTTTTGCAGACTTTCATCATGGAACAATTAAGTACGGTGTTTATAGACATTCAGACGAATCATATATAAAAGGTCCAATTGAAGTATCTCCAGAAAATTTTGATTTTGAAGAGATGATAAAGTTGTATTCGGACAACAAACAACTGATAATCGATGATGAGCCGATAAAGGATAAATTGGTGACTATTCCACTTAATCAAAAAAGACTTTATAAAATATCACATGGATCCTTTAAAACAAAAGCTAATGAAAGTATTAGAGATATATTTAAAGAAAATCAGTGGATTGTAATTCACGAAAATACTGGAAAAGGTCAAGCAGAATCCTTTAAAAATGATTTAACAGAAGGAGATTATGTTTATATTACAATAGGAGGAAATAAATTATTTACAATTGCAAAAGTTAAGGCAGGTTCATGGGGTTATGTTCCGGAAGACATAACAAATGAAAACGGATGGATATATAGAGAAGTGGAATATGTAAAATCAGCAATTAATACTGATACTTCCAACTTGAAGATTTTAAGAGGAGATATTTATCCCAGTGGCAACAGCACATTAACTGAAGTGAAAATAGATAGAATAGAAGAAGTAAACAAAAACATTTTTACGCCTCATTTTGGTGTGGAATTTATTTCAGAAGGTTCAACAAAAATTAAAACTCATGGCGAATTACAGAAGCATCCAAACAATATTATTTTATTTGGACCTCCTGGAACTGGAAAAACATACAATAGCATTGACAAAGCAGTAGAAATTGTTAATGGTATTAAAAGTAATCATGAGGAGAGTAAAGTAATTTTTGACCAGTTAAAAAAAGAAGGTCAAATAGAATTTGTAACATTTCATCAAAACTATTCCTACGAAGATTTTATGGTTGGAATAAGACCAGATATTGAGTTCGAACATCTGCGTTTCAAACCCTATAAAGGAATTTTTTATGAGATAGCAAGAAGAGCAAAGGAGAATTATTCTGCTTCAAAAGAGCAAACTGCATTAGCAAAATCCTTTGATCAAGTTTTCAATGAAATAATTAAACCAATTGAAGAAAAAAATGAAAATATTGAAATCACAATGGTTTCAGGACTTAAATATAAAATCACTGATGTAAGTGACACGACAATTCATTTTACAAAACCATCTGGAGGTAATCAACACACTTTAAGTATTCAAACGCTTCAAGATGTAGTTGAGGAAATTAAAGAAGTAACGTCTGGACTTTCTGTTTACTACAATCCATTAGCTAAACTAATACTAGAAAAAAGAAAACCGTCAGGAAGCGGAGAAAAGGAAAAACTCAAAAATTTTGTATTAATAATTGATGAGATTAATCGCGCAAATATTTCAAAGGTATTTGGCGAATTAATTACACTTTTGGAAGAAGACAAAAGAATTGATGCTAAAAACGAGTTGCGTCTTACATTGCCAAACGGAGATAAAGAATTTGGTGTGCCACCAAATCTATATTTGGTTGGTACAATGAATACTGCTGATAAATCAATTGCCTTGATTGATATTGCTCTTAGGAGGCGTTTCGAATTTATTGGATACTTTCCTGATTATAGCAAGTTGGAAGAAAGTGATGGCGACTTTCTAAAGCATATCAATAAAGAAATATATTATCGTAAAAAATCTGCCGATTATTTAATCGGACACGCATATTTTATGACAGGTCTTGATACTTTTAAAGTTATCAAGAACAAAATCATACCGCTATTAATGGAGTATTTTTCAGGAAAAACGGAGATTGTTCAAGAGATTTTTAAGAACAGTTCGTGGGGAGTAAAATACGATATTGAAAAGTATGATTGGATTATTCAACCTGCAAGCTAATGTTTACTCTTTTTGAATATGGCCAGCAAATTTCAGTAAAAGACAGAATTGGTCTTGAAGAATACTTACGTTTTCTATGGCAAGATTATAAAAACTTGTGGGTTGATGAAAATCAAGAAACGGAAAATATAAATAGCTCAAATTATCAACCTTTCATTGCTTTTGATGGCAATAAAGCTAAAGCAAACAATTTTGTCGGCTTCATAAATTGTAATAATGACTCATTGGAAATTTATCCAAAAGTCTTTCAAAACATGCAATATCCAAATAAGGATTTAATGCATAGGCATTTGTTCTATTGGTTTAGCTATTGTAGGAAAATAAAATTCCCCTTTAATCAATCTTTTCTTGACAACTTTGAAATTGACCGTTTCCCTGAATTAATTATTTATTTAATCGGAAAGCAAATCAATGAAACTGTATCTGCAAAACTATTCTCTGCATATGAGGAAGTAGAAGATGCATTATCGACTCCAAGAGGAAAAATTAACTTTAATAGATATACAGCAAGCTTATCTTATGGCAGACATCAATTTATTGATTGCGATTATGAGCCTTTCGTATATGACAATAATGTCAATAGAATTATTAAACATTGCGTTCGACTGTTATTGACACAAACGACAATACCTGAAACACAAAGAATACTTTATGAAATCATACACATACTTGATGAAGTTGAAGACCAAACCTATTCAATAAGCCAATTAAATCAAATCCGAATACCAACTCTATTTTACGAATACGAAGAGGTTATACAATGCTGTAGAATGATTCTTGAAAATCAGATTTATTCTCATGCGGAATATGAAATGAAGAATTGGAGTTTGCTATTTCCAATGGAATATGTTTTTGAAGATTTCATCTCAGGATTTTTAAAAAACCATTTTAGCAACGACTTTCAAATTGAATCTCAAAAATCGGAACTATATCTTCATCAAAATCCTAAAACATTTAACTTACAACACGATATTCTATTAACCAATAAGAAAACTAAAGAGAAGATAATTATCGACACAAAGTATAAGACTAGATGGGATTTGAAATCATCCGATAACAAAAAAGGTGTTTCTCAGGCAGACCTGTATCAAATGATTAGTTACGCATATCGAAGAGGAACAGACAAAGTAATTCTAATTTATCCGAACACCTCTGAAAAATTAGCCGAAGATTATGTCTTCAAAATTCAGAAATCAAATGAAAATGAGGAAATAAAAATCAAAATCGTTGATGTTCCATTTTGGTCTTCGGTAGACCATTATGAAATTGAAACAAATTTATTAATCAAGCTTGACAATGTCCTACGAAATGACTTTTAAACAAATAAAACAATAAGGCCAGACCACGTTGCTGCCGCACGATTCCATCGTGTGGTATACAGAATACATAATTTCTCAATTATAATTTTAATCATTCATTTTTAATGATGAGTACACGAAATGATTCGTGCGGCAGATAAGGGAAATTGTTGAAAATATTATAGAAATTAAAAAAGAAAATCCTTCTTTAGACACATCAGATTTAGAAACCCAAATCGATCAACTCGTTTATCAATTGAATGATTTAACCGAAGAAGAAATTGCCATCGTAGAAAATTCTTCGAAATAAAGGTCTTTAAATTAGAGCGTTTTTTATCCCGGAATTACCCATTAAACTGAGCCGATTAAAATCCATAATCGGCTCAATATTTTCCTAAATCCTTCGAAAATCCTTATCTGTATTACTTCAAAAAACAGAAATCACCATGAATAATATTAAACTATTTGAAGAAAAAAAAGGTCGTTCTCACTGGGATGAAGAAAATGAAACATGGTTTTTCTCCATTGTTGATGTAATAGCAATTCTTACAGAAAGTGCAAATCTGCAGGTTTATTGGAGAGTGATGAAAAAGCGTCTTTTGGCAGAAGGAAATGAAACCGTTACAAATTGTAACGCTTTGAAAATGGAAGCTGCAGATGGAAAAATGCGAATGACAGATGTTGCAGATACAGAGCAATTACTTCGCCTCATTCAATCCATTTCTTCCCCGAAGGCAGAACCTTTCAAACAATGGTTAGCAAAAGTGGGTTATGAAAGAATGCAGGAAATTCAAAATCCGGAAATGGGTTTAGATCGCGCCCGAGAAAATTGGCAAAAATTACGGAGAAGCGAAAAATGGATTCAGCAAAGAATGACGGGTCAAGATACGCGAAATAAACTCACTGATTATTGGAAAGAAAACGAAGTTTCAAAATCTGATGAAATGGAGAGAAGCGGAATTCTTGAGCTCCATTAAAAAAATATAAATCGGCGAAAAATTTGCTTTTTTAACGAACGTCATTCATCAAGAATGGACAGGACTGACCGTAAAAAATCACAAAAATCTGAAAGGATTGAAAACGCAAAATTTGCGGGATCACATGAGTGAAGCGGAATTAATTTTCACAGCCTTAGCCGAACTTTCCACCAGACAAATCGCCGAAGCAGAAATCGCAAAAGGCATTATACAAAATGCGAAAGCTGGCAAAAAAGGTGGGACTGTTGCAAAAAATGCCAGAAAAGAATTAGAATCAAAAACAGGAAAAAAGGTGATCACTGGCGAAAATTTTTTACCGCCTGCAAAAGATAAAAAGAAATTGAAATAAAAGCCACGGAACATCCGTATACAGCTCCCGCAAGAATTGTGGGAAATCAAGTTTTCTATTCTCCAGAAAATCCTGCTTAATCTTGACAAGGTTCTTTAAAGAAATGCGATAAACTTTGTCAAAGATTTCAAACTTTGACAAAGACAAGGAATACTATTTACAATGAACCGACCAGAAAACCCCACCATCTGTAGTATTATTAGTTCCACCACAAAGAGAGCTGTATTCATTCTTTTAAATTAATCGGTGGTCCTTTTTAAACTCTAAAATTTAATAATCACCAAATAGTTCTCATTCTGACGAAGGAAGAATCTCTATCAAAACAAAATGAGATGCTTCACTACATTACATTTCGTTCCACATGACAGAGAAAATATTTTTACGAAAAATTCATTTTACACGTCGTTCTTTCCAGATTTCATAAGTTACCCACGTTAAAAAAAATTGGTTTGAGCTCTTGATGGATCGTCAAAATCGATCTTTAATTTTTTTTAAACGACTCCTTTGGAAAGAAAAAAAATCCTTACCCAACATTATTTTCGCTTCATCACTGCATCAATGCTCGTTGGTTTGGCATGTGCATTATTGGCATTTACTTTAAAATATCTAACGGAATATTTTGAACGTCATCTTTTCAAATTTATTCAAGGAAAATATTCCGCACTCTTCATCGTTCTGCCGACTATTGGAATTACCGCCCTCTTTTTTTGAAGAAAATATTTTTTTTCAAAACCGCAAGAATAAAAGAATTGCTGAAATCTATAAAACCCTGGATCAGCGAAAAAATCATTTACCTTTATTCAAAATTCCGTCGCATTTTGTCAATGGATTTTTGATTGTTATTTTTGGCGGTTCCACTGGAATCGAAGTTTCTACGATAGTGGCAACCGCAACAATTGGAAATTATGCGTACGAAAAAGAATTTTCCGCCAGAATGTACAAACGCGAACTCATTTGTGCGGGAGTCGTATCGGGAGTTGCCATTTTATTTACAAGTCCTTTGGCAGGATTTTTATTTGCGATGGAAGTGATTTCGCGGAAAATTAGAAAATCTTTAATCATTGCCAGCACCACTTCAGCTTTGGTCAGTTGGATTTTCATTGAACTTCTTAATTCCGAAACCATTTTAACCAATCCAATCACGGAATGGACCGTTTCCGCAATTCCCTACTTTATTATTCTGAGCATTTTGGGTGGAATCCTTTCTGTTTATTTCAAGCTCTTAGTCACCAGAATGAAAAAGATTTTCGGGAATATTTCTAATAATTTTATCCGGGTGAATCTTGGCGCAATCGCAGTGGGAACTATAATTTATTTTTTTCCTAGTTTGTACGGTGACAGTTATTATGGATTGAGAGAAATCTTAGCGCAACCATTAGCGGCGCCTACCTTATCGGTGATTTTTCTTTTACTAATCGCGTTTTTAAAACCTTTAGCTGTCTCTTTAACATTGGGAGCAGGCGGTGATGGGGGCGTTTTCGTACCTAGTATTGTTGCGGGCGCTTTTCTCGGATTACTGGTGGCTTTTGTGGGAAATAATTATTTCGGACTGCAATTGATTTCGCTCAATTTTGCGCTGATCGGCGCAGCCGCAACTTTGTCCGCCTCGCTTTATGCGCCCTTTACTTCGGTGGTTTCAATTTGTAATCTTTTACCCAATGGATATGTTTTATTTGCGCCCATTTTGGTTTGCTTTTTCATATCTTGTATCGTTGCAAAATGGATTTTACCGTATAATGTTTATACTTATGATTTCTATTTAAATTCTAAAACCTCATCTCAATAACTTCAACTTTGACTTTTTTTAACCACAAAAGTCACAAAATAAAGGTGGAAATTATTTCGGTGCAAAAGTGCACAACAAGTCACTTCTTAGGAATTTTTTTTAATTTTTTGGCTATTAATTAACCTCAAACTTTTGTGACTATTGCGGCAAAAATTGAGAAAGTTTATGGTTTAAAAGTAGAAATCCACTTCAAAAAATTTGAAGTGGATTTCAATAAAAAACAGAAAATTTACTTAAACGTCTTTTCCAGCTCAATAGCTTTTGGGAAAAGAATATTGTTTTCTAAATGAATGTGGGTATGCAAATCTTTTTCAAAATCTTCGAGCATTTTATAAGTCACTTGATAGGTTCCACATGCATCTGCGGGGAATTGATAATTATTAGTCAGGTTCTCAATTTTTACAAATAGGTCACCTACTACAGTATGCTCATGTTTCATCATGGCAACAGGACTTTCTACCGTTCCAAAATGTGGAATGACCAAGTCTTCACCTTTTTGTTTGGAACTTACCATTT
This sequence comes from Chryseobacterium sp. MP_3.2, assembly GCF_035984805.1. Lineage (NCBI taxonomy): Bacteria > Pseudomonadati > Bacteroidota > Flavobacteriia > Flavobacteriales > Weeksellaceae > Chryseobacterium > Chryseobacterium sp. MP_3.2. The sequence goes on from NZ_JAXCHW010000016.1 coordinate 13,851, forward strand.
TTTTGATGAAAGGGAAAAGAATCAACTCTTCTTTCTTCATATGTGAGGCTAACTCTCCAGCAATTTCGATAAATACACTGTTGATTTCAAATAATTCCGGATGTCTGTCACCGTGCACTTTGCAGAGCTTATCCAGATATTGAAGGAGCACCGTAGAATTTTCTTCAACATAGCGGTGATGCGTTTTTTCTACATAATCTGCCAACAAATCCAAAGGCCAAGAATTAAAATCAATTCCCCCCGCTTGCAGGTCAGAGATATTTTCTAAATCTTTATAAATATCTGCAGGTTCTACTTTTTTATTTTCGCAGGCTTCTTCAATTGTTCTATTGCCTTTGCAGCAGAAATCAATTTTATATTTTCTAAAAACTTGTGCTGCTCTGAAATCTTCTGCAACAAATTCTCCGATGGTTTTTTCTTTCGTTAACATAATTCTTTGATTTAAATGATGCCTCAAAGGTAAAACAATATTTTATATCGGACAACTTTATCCTCTTTAATTTTGATGAAGTTAATATTTTGTAATTTAAAATTTTAAAAAAAAAGAAAAGAAGTGATGGTTTACGCTACTTAAGCCAAGCTAACCCGTTTTGCGTTTTCAAAGCGAGGTCATGAAAAGTATATTTATGGGTCATCAAAATTAATCCATCTCGCACTACTTTAAAATCATCATGAACAGGACAAGGATTAAGCGAGGAACATTTATGAAGTCCCAAACCGCAATTGGTAAACAATCCATCTCCATCAAAAATTTCAACTACTCGGAAAATGGTTACTGCTTTTTGCTTTTCGATGTCGAACATAAAACCGCCCTGTTTTCCCCGGATGGAGCGTAAAATATCTTCTCTGCAAAGTTGCTGCAGAATTTTTGCGGTAAAAGCCACGGGTGCATTCACAGAGGCAGAAACATCTTTTACATTCGCACTCCGATGCTGCAGACTTTGCTGCGCAATGTAGATGGACGCTTTGATGGCATATTCACAGGCTTTAGAAAACATAGAATATTATTTAAAGAATTTCCATTTCGGAATGAAGGCGAGTAATCCGATGGATACAAAAAGAAACAGATTGGTTACATCGGTATATAAAAAAGTATTCAGATAATAATGGTGGATCATATAATGAGAAATCACTGCGGCAGGAAAAAGGAAGACCCCAATTTTTCGATAAAAAAAGATGAGAATTAAACCAGTAATCATTAAAATATCTACGGAAAAAATGAGGATAAAATACCAAAAAGGAATATTTATCTCCTGCTGCTGAAGATACTCATCAACATCAATCCCAATTCCCATAAAAGTAAAAATCAAAAGCGCAATTAGAGAGAGTATAAATCCCATGTCTTTTTTGGGACTTTCATTAGCAAATTCATTATTCATAGGGTAAAATTAAAAAAACTTCTGAATAAATTCAAAAGTTTTTATTATTCTTAATTCGGGTAGAAATTAAATAGAAACAGCGTCAATCAATCTATTTTTGTCAGAAATATATTCTTCCATAGAAATCATACTTTCTGTTCTCATCACATCTTGAATGTCATCAATTTGGTAAATGATTCTTTTCGCATCTTCTGTATTCTTGGCTCTGATTTTACAGAAAATGTTATATTTTCCTGAAATTACACTGGCTTCAATCACATTTGGAATGGTAGTCAATTCTTTCAAAACTTCTTGAGTTCTATTGGATTTTGTTAAAAGAATTCCAATAAATGCGGTAAAGTGATAATCTAATTTAGCGTAGTCAATGGTTAAAGAAGAACCTAAAATAATTCCAGCGTCTTCCATTTTCTTTACTCTCACGTGGATTGTACCTGCAGAAACATTCATTTGTTTCGCGATTTCCGTGAAGGGCATCCGTGTATTTTCTACTAAGAAATCTAAAATTTCTTTATCTATTTGGTCTAATTGGTAATTCATATCTGATTTTGTAAATTTAATAATGGGAGTACAATATTTTTGCAAATTTACGAAAAAATATTAATACTAGAAATTTTACCCAAATATTAACAATATTTAACCTTTTATTCAGAAATTACCTTTTTATTCTTATTTAATGGTATCTTTTTTAATAGAATCTCTTTTAATCTCAGTTTTCTCAGCCGGAACATTTTTGCCTTTTTTCTTTCTTTTGAAGATTGTGTTAAAGCTTTTACTATACACTACCCCAACTCCATAACTTTGATTTGCGCTAGAATTTCCAGCCGCGGTTCCATTTAATCCAATGTTCGTTGGTTTAGAATAAGCTCTCAACAAACGCGTTCCATCATTGTTTTTCGACCAATCATATTCTATAATTCCTTCTCCGGAAAGGTAATCTGCATTGGTATTGTCAGATTTTGAAATGGGGATTCCTAATCCTGTTTTCACCTTCACACGAGGCGAAAGCGCAAAACTTACACTTGCATTGGCGCGATCCCCTGAATTGGAATTACTGTCTCCTTTCAAATAATTTAAATCGACTTGAAATTCATTGCTGATGGTGTTTAACACAGACCCCAATTGCTTGAATAAAAGATTATATCCGGAAGTTTCTAAAGTATTCCCCAGATTTAAATCAAAAGCAGAATTACCGACATTAAAGGTATTCAGCACCAATATAGAGCCGAACTGAATAATTTTTTCATCCTCATTGCTCATTTTTTCCGCTAAAGTTTCCCGTAAATTACTGGAGACATCTTGTGCAGAAACGCCCAACTCAATTTTTGGATTGTTTAAGGTCTGACTTATTTTAGTTGATAGCAAAACAGTAACGGGTTGCAAACTTCCCATATTCAGATATTGGCCCGCATTTGTTACTGTACGCAAATACGTAGCGTTAATATCTAGTTCCGGGGAAAGCGCATCACCATCCCACCGAATACTGCTGCCTTTGGTAATGTTAAAAGTTCGGTTCAAAATCGCTTTAGAGACGAAAGTTCCACTGTCCACAAAATAATCACCATCCATTCCAATCGAGCCATTTCTACTCATCAAGAATCGGAGTTTATCCGCTTCACCACGTACGGAAATATCTCCAATATCATCACCCACCAAAACATTCACCGTAGTTCCGCGATCTACAGAAAGGGTGAAGTCTACATTGATATTGGCGCTGGATCGTTTTTTATCTTCCACGGTAACCAAGCCGGCTTCATCCTTTTTCAAAAAGCGCAGCATTTTAAACTCTTCTACATTGCTGGTAGAATTAGAATTGAAAGTAAATACACTGTTGTTCAAGGCCTTCATTTCTGGTGTAGAAATATTCAAAGCCGAAACGGGTCCATCTACATAGAGTGTTCCAGAACCATAAACTCTACCCCAAAATAAATCGAAATCTTTTTGCGTCGTATTCAGCAATAACAAATTATCTGCCCGCATTACTAAATTGACTCCCATAGAAGAAATCGTCTCAAACTGAATCGCCCCAGAGATAGAACCTTTGGAGTTTGATCGGCCATCTTTTACGCCGATGTCATTCAGAATTGCTAACCCTCTCGATAAGGAAACTACGGTATCATCAAAGGAATAATCTACGCCCGTAAAATTCAATTTTAATCCAAAGGAACTTAAGGCAATATCTCCACTATAATCCACGTCATTTAATCGTCCAGAAATTTTTAAATCGCCAGAAGCTTTCCCTCTTAAATTGCCAAAGACCCCTTTTACAAATTCTTGCGCAAAAGCAAGATCAAATTCCCGCATTTCTGCAGTTAAATCTAAGGTTGGCGAGGACGTATTATTATTGATGGTTCCCGTAAGTTGCAGATTATTATTTCCAATAATTCCGGCCGAGATGACTTTCGCATTCACATCGAAAACGTTTGGTATAGCACTTTTTTTCACCGCGATGACCACATTACCCATATCTTTTCCATTCATGAAGATATCGGTAATATTAAGATCGATGAGCGGTTCTAGATTATTTTTATCCATCTTAATATCAAAGGTTCCGTTTGCAATTCCTTTTAAATCAAGTGCGTTATCTGAGTTGGTGAGCGCTAAAACTTTTGATAAATCTAGATTCCGAACTTCACCTGCTGCTGTAAAATCTTTGGCGGATTTAAAGACGGATTCTTTCACAAACAATTCACTGCTATCTGAGGAAATCCGCAGGTTTTGTATGAGGAAATCGGCCGTATTTTTCCGATACGTGATGGAATGATTTAAGGCCATGGAGGTGTCAACGCTCCACTCTACGTCATTAATTTTAATGGAGGTAGGCTCAAATCTGAAAACATAATCTCCTGCATTATTAGTGCTTTGATTAATATTCACGGCGTATTCTTTCATCGTTTGCTTCATTTCATCCTGCGGAGTTCCGAGTTTAAAATTAGTGGCAATATGCAAGATTTGGTTGTTTTCATTTCTACCCTGTAGCGTAATATCTTTTAAAATATTTTGATTGTATTCTATCCTCCCAACTTTTGCGTAAATCTGTTCCTGAAGATTAGCGGTATTAATTCTCACCCTTAAACTATCAATCATCGCACTGTCTCGGGTTATTTTATCACGATCTGTAATTTTATAAGCAGGATTTGCTCGTGCAAGAGCCATATCTGCTTCCGTAATTTCAGATTTTTTCGTCATCACATATTTCAGTGTTTCCGCATCAATGTTCATAATGAGATCGTTGGAATTTCCATTATAAGAACCATTGACTACCGCACCTTGCGGAATGATAAGATTTGGTTCGAAATAATTCACCAGACCTTGCTTCACTGCAAAATCCATGGTGAAATTTTGACCGCGGTATAATTTTCTTGGCGGTGGGCCAACAAGTATTTTTCCAATTCCATTTTGAACCATTCCAGTTAAATCTCCTAGATTAAAGCGTCCAGAAATTGTTCCATTCACCGCACCTGGAGCATCTACAGAAACTACGCGTTTTCCATTTTCGAAAAAGGCTTTTACTTTTGCATTGGGAATTAAATATTTTTGAGCTGCATTTGAAAAACTTATATTTCTAAGGTCCGCATCTAAATTAAGATCATTCAGATTCGTCATGGCAATTTTTCCCTCCACTTGTCCGCTCACCACTTGTCTTCCTTTGCCACCCGTAAAATAGTTCAGATTTAAAAAGGCAATATCTGCCACAATATCCGCTGCAATTTTAGAGGTTCTGAAATCGATGAAGCCTTTCAGATTCGCTTTCGCCTGTTCATCATTTACGTTGATGATTCCATTATAGGTTCTATAATCCAAGACACCATTCAAATAGACATTGTTAATTTCTTTGTCCATAATCTCAATTTTGGAAATTTGAGAAGTGGTTCTAATTTTCATGGTGTTTACATCAAAACTCTGACCTTGAACATTAAAACGACCCGAGATTAAACCTACTGCATCATTTTTCGTGAGGACCGCGGAATTGAGATCATTAACCTCAGCAAAACCCCGATATTTTGGAACATTTGTACTATAATCCTCCAGATAAAAATTACTAATTTTTGCCTGACCAATTCCGGTGATCAGTCGAGCATTAGGCACATAAATTTGCTTTGGCGTAACCCGAATTGCACCGTTGTATTTTAACCGACCAAAATCATCTGCAAAATTTTTCATCTTGGAAGAAATGAAAGTAGGCATCATTTTTTTCAAGTCCACATACGTAAAATCTGTAGCCAAAGTGTTGGTTTCGATTTGGAAATTGCCTTTCAGAATATTAGAAACTTTCATGGTTTCTGTCCGAATATTAACCTTGGAATTTCTCACTAAAAAGCGGTCCAGATAAAACTTATTCAGCGGACCCGTCATCTTACCAGAAATATTAATCGGCTGGTAATTATCCCAATCTGTCACAAAATAACTAATGTCATATCCACTAATCTGACTTCCAGGCTGCAACACCATATCCCAGCGAACTTTGTCCGCGAAATCTGCCCAAGAACCATTATTTAAACTGAATTTCACATCGCCTTGCAGTAGAGAACTGTTCGTATTGAGGGTTAAATCCCTTAAGGAAAGAAACTCTTTTGTTAAAGCCAAATCTGCAGAAAACGTATCTACCACATGCTTTTTGCCCCATCTTTCTGTGGTGAAGCGCATATTATTAATCTGCGCAAAAACATCGCTCCCATTTACGCGAAGCTCTGGAACAACCACATTCACGTCATTCGCATAAAGCCACCGTCCCCCTTCACCTTCGCTATTTCTATTGATGATGGAAACTTTGGAATCTTTGATATAAATCCTAGATTTTAACTGAAAAGCTTCTTTTGGCGTGGTGGGAGAAGGCGTATTAAACAAATCAACAAACCGCACAAAATTAGAAATACTATCTCCCTTATAGGTGATTACTTTTAGGTCTAAATTTGTTAAGGACAAGGATTGAAACTGTAAATTTCGGGAGTTGCTGATGATAGAAAACCAATCAGAATCGGCGTATAATTGACGCGCTTTGATAAAATTAAAATTCTTGTGATCTTTTACGGTAACGCCATTGATGTTGATATCTCCAAAAAAACTGACATCCACACTTTTAAAAGACATTTGAGATTTAAGATCTGTGTTCAGTTTAGAAATTACTTTTTGAGCTGCCCAGTTTTTGGTTGCAGGCAAACTCACTATAACGAAAAAAGAAGCCACTAGAAATAAGGCAGTCCAGAAAACAATGAGCAACAATTTTGCCCACCATTTGTAATTGGTTACGTCTTTTGCAGCTTGCTCACCAAATTCTTTTGCCGTATCTACCGGATGTTTGATGGCATCTGAAGCCAGTTGCGTAGCATCTTTTACGGTTTCCGAAACTTTATCACCAACATTTTCTGCCGTGTTCTGAATCTGGTCGCCAATATTCTCTGCAACAGATTTTTTATTTTCGTTATCGTTATTATTCTCTAAATTTGCCATTGTTATGAGCGACTCAATAATTTTAGGAATAGAATCATCTTGTGATGACACTTCCGCTGCCGTGATTAGGGGAAATACAATCCTTTCTAATATCGCCGCTACTCAGAAAATACACAATGAATATGGTGGTGTAGTTCCGGAACTGGCTTCCCGCGCGCATCAGCAAAACATCATTCCCGTGGTTCATCAATCTCTGATAAAAGCAAATATACAACAAAAAGATATTTCTGCGATTGGTTTTACACGCGGTCCTGGACTTTTGGGTTCACTCTTGGTGGGAACCTCTTTTGCCAAGTCACTGTCTATGAGTTTAAATGTACCGTTAATAGAAGTTAATCATTTGCAGGCACATATTTTAGCCCATTTTATCGAAGACGCCAATCCGCATCCACCGAAATTTCCATTTTTATGTTTAACGGTTTCTGGTGGTCACACCATGATCGTCGTGGTGAAAGATTATTTTGACATGGAAATCATCGGAAAAACTATTGATGATGCGGCAGGTGAAGCCTTTGATAAAATTGGAAAAATTTTCGGTCTGGATTATCCTGCAGGTCCAATCATTGACAGACTGGCGAAAAATGGAAATGAAGCTGCCTTCACCTTTAACAAACCGCGAATCGAAAATTACAATTATTCCTTCAGTGGAATTAAAACATCTGTTCTTTATTTTATTCAAAAAGAAGTTCAAAAAAATCCAGAATTCATTACAGAAAATATAGAAAATCTGTGTGCTTCGGTTCAAAAAACTTTGGTAGAAATTCTCATGAAAAAGCTGGAGAAAGCAGTTTTAGAATTGAACATTAAAGAAGTCGCCATTGCAGGTGGTGTTTCTGCGAACTCTGGCTTAAGAGAAGCGATGTTGAAAAATGAAGATCGCTTAGGGTGGAAAGTATACATTCCAAAATTTGAATATACCACAGATAATGCAGCCATGATTGCGATGGTTGCAAAGTTGAAATTTGACCGTGGTGAATTTGCGGATTTGTCTGTTTCGGCAACTTCCAGATATGATATTGAGGAAAGTTTTAAAAAAGACACTGACATAAAAGATTAGAAAGCCACAAATGAATATGCCATTAAACAGTTCGTTACTAAAATTGGCAATCTTATTTAACGAATAAAAAACTAAACAACTCCGCATGAAAATATTATTAGAAGATAAAATATTAGGTTCCCATTCCAAAAAAAACTCAAAATATTATTGGGTTTTAGAAACCATTACCGGTAAACAGGAAGCTTCCGGAGGTGATGAAGAATTTATGCCCACAACTTCTGAAAAAGGATATCTGCAAGATATAAAAGAAGAAATCTTAGAAAAAATAAATTCAGAAAACGTCTTCAGTTTTCCCTTTGAGCCAAAAGAAGGAGATTATTTATCTCTGAAAAATAACTTGCGAAAATATGAATATCTCAATTTGATTTTCATCAGTAATAAATGGGTTGAAGAGATTTATACGTGCAGTATCAGAGATTGCGACGCAGATATTTATACGACCATTAAAACGGGAGTCGCATTTTTGAGCGAGAATAATATGAAATCGCAATCATTTGGAAATGCCAAAACCAATGAACATTAATCGATTCTCTCTAACATTTAGAAAATTATTAAGAGCTTCTCATGAAATTGTTTTACGGCGAAATATTAAATAATCTAGTAATCATCAATGATGAAGAGCAAACGCATATTGCAAAAGTTTTACGCATGCGATCTGGGGAAGAAATTTTTGTGACTAATGGAAAGGGAAATCTGGCAAAAGGAAATCTTCTTTTCGAAGGAAAAAAAGTTTTGTTGGATATTAAAGAAATCAAAGAAAATTTACCCAATTTCTTACCACAACTTCATATTGCCATTGCGCCAACAAAAAATATTGACCGCATCGAATTTTTTATAGAGAAAGCCACGGAAATGGGTATTTCTGAAATTACTTTATTGCAAACTGAGCAAACTGAACGCAAAAACATCAATATCGAAAAGCTTCGGAAACAAAGCATTTCTGCCTCCAAACAAAGTCTGCGTTTTCATTTTCCTATTGTAAATGACTTAACCAAGTTTTCTGATTTTATAAAAGATATTAATCCGGAAACGACTTTTGTAGCGCACTGCAATGAAAATTTGGAAAGAATTGATTTGAAGATGCTTCGACAAGCTCAGCATCACAATCTTGAAAATAAAGAGCAAAAAATTACTTTTTTAGTTGGTCCGGAAGGAGATTTTTCTGATAAAGAAATTGAGCTTTTAGCAGAAAAAGGGGTGAAAGCAGTTTCGCTCGGAAGGCAGAGATTGCGTACAGAAACGGCAGGAATTTTTGTTGCAGCCTGGAATTACGGTTTGATGTGATGATCTGTTAATGTGATGATGTGACGATGTGATGATGTGACGATATGATAATGCAATAATTAGATTAGATGGAAACCAGCAAACGTTTATTAGCATTTCTCACTCACCAAATTTATTTTTAATCGCTTTTTTGACTCTTAGAAAAAGAAAAATTACAACCGTGATCATTAAACTTATGCCGATCATTAAATTGGTGCTCTCGGCAAACTCAATAATCAAAGCAAGTGCAGAAGATAGAGTTAATAAAAACCCTGATTTCATCAACTCTTTTGCTGAAAAATTCTGCGCAAAATTCCATCTTTCCTGATTTTTCATGGACTGAATTGTTCTGTAGCCGTAAAGCGAATTGATCTTTTTCGGCGGAAATTTTAATTGAATAAATCCTGAAGTCACAAAGATTAATCCACCAAAAAAAGTAATATTGAAAAGTGGATCTTCCAGCAAAAGAGCAAACATTTTTCTAAATTTTTTGATCTTTTAAATATTTCGCTAAAATCTGTTCCCCACTTTGCAAAGAATTTACTGCCCAACGAACTTTCATTTTCCAGCGTTTTTCTTCGGAAAGTCTGTGATCAATATTATTTTTCAGCAGTTTTTGCTTGAGTTCATACACGCAAATTGCGGCGGCCACGGAAACATTGAAACTTCGTGTAAATCCATACATTGGAATGGCTAGAGTTTCATCCGCGAAATCTAATATTTCTTCCGTCACTCCGGCTGCTTCTGTCCCGAAAATCAATGCAACGGGTTCTGTAATTTGATAATTTGGTAAAAGCGTCGCATTTTTTTCCGGAGATACGGCTACAATTTTGTAGCCCCGGTTTTTAATTTCCTGGATAGAATCCAAATTATGGGGAAGTCGCTCCACTTCTACCCAAGTTTCTGCACCTTTGGTAACGCGCAAATTGGGCACAAAATCATTTTCACTTTCCATCGCCACAATTTTATGAAATCCGCAAGCTTCCACAGAGCGCACGATAGCAGCTGCATTTCGGAACTGAAAAACATCTTCAATGACGGGCAAAACAAAATCTGAACTTTCTGCGGCGTAATGATTTATTTTTTGAAGGCGTTCTTCGGTAAGAAATTGCTGAAGATATTCGAAGGCTTTCTGGTCTTTCATGAGTTCAAAAATAGGGAATTTTACAAATAAATAAAGCGAATCTTTTTACCATAAATACACAAAGTTTCTTTACTTTTTACTAATGTCTTTCTTTGACGCAGCAGTCACATAATCTTAGGGGAAAAATTAATGGAATAAAAAGTGCGCAAGAGCTTTTTGCTGCGCTGAGATTTATGATGAAATTTCGTCATGATAACTAGTTTTGTTTAGAAGCGAAATCTGCGCCCCGGCTTGAGTGGATCCCGATGTAAAATCGGGAGGGAGTGGAAGACGGAAAAAGGCGCCCCAGAAAATTATAAATTTCTATTCAACGAAGTTAAATAGGCGCCCAAAATAATATGAAATTATACGAAATAACGTATTTTTGGATTTATGAAAAGAAGAGTGCTCCTGATTTATACGGGCGGAACCATCGGTATGGAAAAAGATTACGAAACGGGCAGTTTGCGAGCGTTTGATTTTGGAAATATCTTTCAAAAACTGCCGGAAATGAAGTTGATCGAGTGCGAAGTTTCTGTGCATCCTTTTAAAAAACCGCTGGATTCCTCGGATATGGGTCCGGAAGAATGGAAAATTATTGCGAATTATATTGGTAAAAATTACGAAAAATATGATGGCTTTTTAATTCTTCACGGAACAGACACGATGTCTTATACGGCTTCTGCGTTGAGTTTTATGCTTAAAAATTTGCGGAAACCTGTAATTTTAACAGGTTCTCAATTGCCGATCGGTGATTTACGAACGGACGCAAAAGAAAATCTTTTGACGAGTTTGTATTATGCGAGTTTATATGAAAATGACGAGGCAGTGGTACAAGAAGTGGCAGTTTATTTCGAATACAAATTGCTGCGCGGAAATCGAACGTTGAAATATTCTGCGGAGTTTTTTGATGCCTATCAAACTCCAAACTACCCGCTTTTAGGCCAATCTGGTGTTCATCTGAATGTCAACAAAGAATCATTGTGGCGCCCAAAATCTGGCGAGGAATTTTCTGTGGATCTTCATATTTCGCAGGATGTTTTATTTTGGCGAATTTTCCCGGGAATGCATCTGAACCATTTTTCGGAAATCCCGAAAGTGAAAGTTTTGGTATTGCAGGTTTTTGGCTCGGGAACGATTTTCAATACCGAAAAAACGCAGAATACTTTACAAAAATTACGGGATCAAGGAACGGAAATTGTGGTGATCTCGCAGTGTGTTTCGGGTGGGATCAGTTTTGGAAAATACTCAAATTCTAATATATTTACCAAAATCGGCGCGATCAGTGGAAATGATATCACGGCAGAAAGTGCCATTACCAAATCGATGCATTTGCTGGACAATCCTAATAACGAAGGAAGTTTTGCGAAAAATTTTGCGAAGAATTTATGTGGGGAAGTTTCTGAATAATTTTTCAAACCACAAAAGGCACAAAAGTTTGAAGGAAAAATAATTACAATTAAAGTACACGAAAGAAGCAAATCTAAAACACGTAGCATAAAAATTTTATTTTGAAAAATATCGGTTTTCAATTTTTAGAATTCAATTAATTACGCTATTTTTGCAGTCTTCAATTAGAGAGGTGTCCGAGTGGTTGAAGGAGCTAGCCTGGAAAGCTAGTGTACGGGTAACTGTACCGTGGGTTCGAATCCCATCCTCTCTACAAATGGTACTGTAAATCAGTATATTATAATTACAACACCCAATTTTACACCCATAAATGTAAGGTTGGGTGTTTTTTTTCATAGATTTTATTGAACTTTCAATCATTATTTGAAAATAAATTAAATTGCAATATTTAATGTAAAATCGGTTCGATTTCGGCACCGGGTACTTTAAACGCTGATAATATATTGATTATCAGCGTTTTGTATTTTTAATGCGTATGTTCTGTCCGCAATTTGTCCGCATTTCTATTTACTAAGAAGTTTGTTAATAAATTTTTTATGGTTATGGTCAATCTCTGCAGTTAGTTGGACTGCAAATAAGTCTTTTTTTTAAACTTTTTCCGAAAACATTTGTTATGTTTGTTTCCGAAATTTTTTTTGTCACTAGATATAAGTACAAAAGCATATCAAGTTAATTCTTGCAATTTATTTTTGTTGAAATCGAAACTGATTTTTTAAAAACAGTGTCAAGAATTTTAAGAATGCCATCTGTTTGTTTCTGATTCCAAGCTTTCGATACAGATTCTTTTGTTGTGTAAACTGTACATATTTATTGCTAAATTACTCCTAAGCATATTTTTGATTAGCATTCTCCCACGAAAACAAACCTGAAAATCGAAGACTAATTTTACCCAGGAACAAAATCAAAGACTAACATCCCTGATTTTTTAATTTTTAGTTTAAAGAAATTTTGAATGCGTGTTCCAACTTCGTATCATATTATCAACATTTATTGAGAGGATTTATCAATATTTACTTTTACAACACCTGTTGAATGATCTATTTTCGCGATCTAATAAATTGCTGTATTACGAATTTTAAAGAATATAATACATAATAGTTTTTTGGTTCGTAGTTTAACATAAATTACACTGCTTTATCAGCAAAAATTGCTTTACTAATTAAAACTTTACAAAGTTTATTTATATAACTTTATCTTTCAAAATCAGAGTATTATGATTTGGTCTGCAAAATTAATTAAACATAGAAGTGAAGACAGAATTGGTGTAGAATTCGAGAAGGATAAAGAAATGATCCAACGAATAAAACTAATAAACGGCGCAAGATGGAGTCAGCAAAAAAAACTTTGGCATGTTCCGAACACGCGGGAAAATAGAGAACGCTTCCACATCGAACAGAAACAAGATACCAGACTTTCCCTGGAAGGACAGGAACATCTCAATCAATTCATTCGTTGGCTTTCTGCCAAAAGGTACAGCGCGAACACAATTAAAACCTATTCTGACGCATTACGATCATTTTTAGTTTATTACCGGGAGAAAAATGTCTCCGAAATTACCAATGCAGATGTTCTTGATTTTAATAATGATTACATCTTAAAGCGGAACTTATCTGCATCCTACCAAAATCAGGTAACTAACGCAATTAAATTATATTTTAGAACTGTACGCGATACCAAAATCGAAGTAGATAAAATCGACCGTCCTAAAAAGACTAAAATATTACCTAATGTTTTGAGTAAAGAAGAAATAAAAATGATTTTGGAAGCTCACAGTAATATCAAACACAAAACGATGCTGTGCTTAATTTACAGTTGTGGTTTACGCCGCAGCGAATTGCTTAATCTAAAACCGCAGGATATAAATTCTAAAAGGAATATCGTATTAATCAAGCAGGCAAAAGGGAAGAAAGATCGCATAACACCACTTTCAAATAAAATTTTAGAATTACTCCGAGAATATTATAAAGAATATCGTCCAAAGACATGGCTTTTCGAAGGACAATTTGAAAACCAGCCCTACTTGGAGCAAAGTTTACAGAGTGTTTTAAAATCTGCAGTAAAGAAGTGCAAAATTTTAAAGCCTGTAACTCTACATTGGCTTCGTCACAGTTACGCTACTCATTTGTTGGAGAACGGGACAGATCTACGTTACATTCAGGAATTACTTGGACATAACAGCAGTAAAACAACAGAAATTTACACGCATGTAAGCACGAAAAGCTTACAGCAAATAAAAAGTCCTTTTGACGATTTATAAGAAATTTTTATTATTTTAGCTGCGTAAAATTGTATCACTATTATCATACATATACAACCAAATTGGGGTGGCTTTATATGATTCTGTCATACATATAAACGAGTTAGCAGAAATTATAGAACAACACGACAATAAATGAAAAAAATTATATCGACACTAATTATTTTGACATTTTTTAATTACGCAAATGCTCAAAAAATTTTCACCTCTGACATCAATAATTTTTGGTCAGCATATGACAGTATTCAAAAAGTAAAAAACAACCAAAGTGAAATTATCGAAAACCTATTTTTGAGTAAAAAAACAGATGGGCTAAAAGCGTTTATGAAAATCAAAATATTTGACAAGAACGATTATTTAACTGCATTTGAAAAATATCCAAAATTTTGGAACTCAATCAGACCAAACACTTTAATTGATGAGAAAAAAATCAATACCATAAATAAAGCTTTGAAAAAACTGAAAAATTTTTATCCAAATAATTCTAAAGGAAACATTTATTACACAATTGGAACGCTAAAATCAGGTGGTACGACTAATATTGAAGACTTACTTTTAGGCATTGAAAAAATCGTAGGAGATAAAAACACAATAGTTTCAGAATTTGAAAATGAAAATCTTCAAAAAATGTTTCAATTTTCAAATACTACGACACTTGAACAAGTTACACTTCACGAATTTGTTCATACATTTCAGAAAGATGGAGAAATTAATGTTTTATCAAAGGCAATTAAAGAAGGTTCTTGTGATTATGTTGCGGAATTGAGCTTAAACAAAAAATTCAATTCTTATTACCTTGATTATGGCTTTCAAAACTATGAGAAAGTAAAAACGAATTTTAAAAGTGAAATGTTTAGTCAAAATTTCAGTAATTGGTTTTACAATAGCGATGTGAATAAAAATCCAGACTTAGGATATTTTGTTGGCTACGTAATTTCTAAAAAATATTATGAAAACATAAAGGACAAAAAGAAAGCAATTAAAGACATCATTGAATTAGACTTTAACAATGAACTTGACGTTATGCAATTTTTAGAAAAATCAAAATACTTTGACGAAAAAATAAATATTGAGCAAATAAAATCTGCATATAAAGACAAACAACCAAAGGTTATAAAAATTTTAGAGTTTGAAAATGGCGATCAAAATGTAAAATCAGATTTAAAACAAATTAAAATTATATTTTCAAAACCTATGAATGATAATATTTCGATTAACTTTTCAAAATTTGGGAAAGAACATTTTCCTTTAAAAAATATTGTAGGGTTAGACGAAACTAAAACACTCCTAACAATTGAAACAACAGAATTAAAAGCAGATACACAATATGACTTCTATATAACTGACCGAGGAACAAAATCAAAAGACGGTTTTCAATTCATAGAACAGGAATATAAAATAACATTTAAAACGGAAAAAAAATAACTTCTGCTAATCGAGTAGACGGCTCCGTCCATAATTGAACGGAGTACGCCTCTCACACCACCGTACGTACGGGTCTCGTATACGGCGGTTCGCATCTTGATGGGTTAAGTGATAGATGAAGTTCTAACATTGCGGTGTAACCACGCTTCTTTAGCCTTGAAATAGTGATTGTTGTTCCTAAAATAGGACTTTGTGCGACTGCCCATCCTCCCTTCCGAGTTCGACTATAT
>NZ_JAXCHW010000017.1:0-18683 GCF_035984805.1 Chryseobacterium sp. MP_3.2
AAAATAAAAAAAACTCCTCAATTTCTTGAGGAGTTTTGGGTGGGCCCTGAGGGATTCGAACCCCCGACCGCTCCCGATTTAAATCGGGATGCTCTGAACCAACTGCGTTAAGGTTGTATTAGTTTTTCAATCATAACTTTGCTTTTCCAGTCTTAATTTGTTTCTCTCTTTTTAACGCTTCTGATTTAGTTTGAAAAGTTTCTATGTAAACAACCGTCCAGTCTTTAACTTTAGCCGTGTATCCTTTATGATTTGATAAATGTTTTTTCAGTCTTTCTTCAACATTAGCTGAAACTCCTACATAATAAGAATTTAAGATATTTGAATAAAGAATGTAAAGATTAAACATAAATTTATTAAAAATAAAAAAAACTCCTCAATTTCTTGAGGAGTTTTGGGTGGGCCCTGAGGGATTCGAACCTGTTCTCTTTGATAATTGATTATTAGTGATTTGTGAGTTTGTGTTTAGTAGGGTATGCCTAAAACGATGCCTTTTAATATTTGACGATTAAATGTGGCATAGTCAAATTGATAGTAATACAGAATATTAAAATTTACTAACATAATAGGGCTGGAAAGAAAGGGGTAGAATTGAAGTGTTAATGATAGTAGTCTATGTAGACTACATCACTTTTTAAATTATTTTTCCAATACTTACAAAATTCCTTCATCTGCAAAGCTAAAATAATCATCTTTAGTAATGATCAAATGATCAAGTAATGTAATGCCAATTATGTCACCTGAAGATTTTAATTGATTTGTAATTTTGATATCTTCTTTGCTGGGTTTTAAATTCCCACTAGGATGGTTATGAACCAGGATAATACCAGTTGCTAAGGTCTTTAATGCTACAGCAAGAATAATTCTAACATCCACTACACAACCTGTAATTCCTCCCATAGCGAGAGAATAGACTCCAAGAACTTTATTATTTCTATTGAGTAGGATTAGCTTAACTTCTTCTTGCATCTGGATTCTATTCTGCTCCCAACTTTGCAACATCAGTTCAAATGATTTTCTACTATCACTGATACTGAATTCTACAATTTTTTCAGGTTTGTAAGAGACCTGGATTTCTGAAACACTAGTATTCATTTATGGTTAATTTTTTGGTTAATAAAAAACCAACCCTATTTCTATAAGATTGGTTGTTTTGCTCTGATTGACTCTTATTAGTTCTTTCCTAGCATGCCTTTTTCATATAGTAAAATAGTTTGCCTAAAACCTGAAAAGTAAGAAATTGATAGGTTCATTCCATTAGGAAGTTCAACTGAGATCCTGTCTAATTGACAAGTCAAATAGTCAGTAACATCACCTTTAAAAGTGATCCTCACTCTCCTCAGTATGTCTGCATTATAATACAAGACTATCTGCTTGGGTATCCTATCAAAAATCCTAACAGTTTCTCCAAAGTATTCATAAGGTTCAAGTGAAAGGTTATTTTCTATAAATTCAAATGGCGGTATAGGTATTAGATCAAACTCAAAGTCTGCACATTCACTGTCTAACTTGAAAATTAGATAATGGTAGATGTCCTCCATTGTACTTCTTTTGGGGTATTAAAAAACCACCAGAAATTGGTGGTTAAAATTAAATTGACTCTAATTACCATTCAAGTAATCAGCAAAAATTGTTTAATTACTTATTCTCTACTACTCCTTCTAGATCTTCTATTCTATTTGATAAACTACTTATTTCATCAGTTAATTCAATTATCTTGAGGGATTCTATTTCACTATAAATTGCAACTACATCTTTGTATTGGAAGGAATATTTTTTAGAAGTGATTTCTATGAGATCTAAATTGTGATGTTCATTATTCTTACGATTGTAGTCATTTTTAACTAAAAGAGAATTTGGCTCAAAAATGAAATCATGTTTAGAAATATAATATTCTTTTAAAACTTTTTTAACAATCTCTATTGGCAGATTAGTTCTAAAAGCAATTATTACAGAGATGTATGAAAAATCGTTATTCATTTTTAAAACCCTCTCTTTCTTATACTTTGCATGACGTCTTTCTTTTTCTAGCTTTTCAACAGCATTATCTTTGCAAGAACTAAATAACATTAAAGTAATTAGGGCAGTTAAAAAATATTGTTTTTTCATATTTCCAAATTTGAAATGTTGCTTTTTGAAAGCATCGGATTTGATGAGAAGTTTGTTACATTTTACATAAAATCTGCGATAATAAATGAAATAACTTTAATCACTATAAACTGTATTAGAAAAGACAATAAAGTTGTGAAAAACCCATAGTCTTTAACTATTATAATAACAATACAAAGTATCAAAGACACCAAAAAAGATACACTTGACTTCGTGAAAAATGCAGCTAGCACATTTAGTAAAATTTGAATTACCAATAAAATTCCAGTAATTTTAAAGAATCCACCTACTCCATTCATTTCATTAGGTAATCGTGCAATTATAGAAGGTACACCATCATCTTTCCCACAGGAAACTAAAAATAGTGAAGACATTAAAAATAGCAAGCAGGTACTAATCAAAAATTTGTTGTTTTTTTCCATATTTGTTTTTTTGCAATTATAAATTAAGATTATTTTGAATTGTAAAATGCTCATGAAAGAGTTTGTGAATTCTGAGAAGATTTTCAAAACCCTCTACTGGAACTACAAAGGGATCATTACTATACAACTTTGTTAGGTTGGGTTTTACACCAATAATTTTGCCTTCAGCATCTAAAACCTTAAGATCTGAAAGAATAAAAGTAGTAAGATTTTCCTCTTCAAATTCCAGTAGTTTACTGCACCAGGCATCCAAAGCTTTACTGTCATTTGATGGTAAGTCATCATACATTTGGAGTAGAGGTAGACACTTTTTATTTACTTCAAAAGTCTCAAGAAAAGTTACTAGGGAGTTGAAATAGTTGAAAAATTCATATTCCTTTGCATAAATGCGATGTTTGCAATTTGGACCAGTTCTTAAGGGATAGTTATTCTCTTCACAATCTTCACACCTTAAAGGTCTGATGAATTTGATACTATCGTAGTATCCCTGATTTTCCAATAACCATCTATTTATTTGTTCTAAAGATTTTGTCATTTAGTTAACAACCAATAAATTATGCTTAAGGTAGATCAGGATAGACATTTTTATCTTGTGATTTAACACTCATATAAGTGTCAAAAATCTGTCTCCTATTTAAGTGAGGAAGTATATTTTTATTATTCAAAAGTGATTCAATTGTATCATTAATTATTTCAGGATGTATTCCTAATTGTAATGCAGTCTTTTTACAAAAAAGAAATTCTTGTATTTCGATTTTGTTATCAGAGACCGTTAACATAACCAAGTCATTTAATAACTCAATCTTGTGATAATCTTCAGATGGTAATTCTACTGGGGTATTTAATAAGCCTATAACTTCTCTGATTTCTTCCTGTTTTAAACCAAGGGTCAATGCAACATACTTTATTACTTTTAGTTCTTCTTTGTGCATTTCACCATCTATTCTCGATAATTCCATCAAAATTCTGATGTAATGCAACTTTTCCCTTTTACTTCTCTCAAAAATATCCATGCTATACAATTTTAATTTTTACAAATATATCAAAGTTATCATTATTGATAACCATCAAAGTAGGTTTTAGAAGCACTTTTATAATTAAACTAAAAAAGTGGATAAACAGCAACTTCAAACCAAGATTGGTCAAAAAGTTAGGCAGTTAAGAATTGAAAAGAATCTTTCTTAAATTGAACTGGCTTCTGCTTGTAATTTTGAGAAATCAAATCTTAGCAGACTAGAAGCTGGTAATACTTGTCCAAACATTTTCACCTTATACAAAATTGCTCAGAACCTAGAGGTTAGTTTATCTGATCTCTTGAAAGTTGATGAAGTTTAAAATTTCGCTATTAATACTATCTAGCAGTTATCCTACTGTACAGATTACATGAAATCACTCCCATTTCAGGTACACTCCTATAACTTTAAGGTTTTCAAAATTTCAAACAAGATTTTCACTCATTGGAAAAAACCTTAAATGTCTTAAGTGTATCTTTCTATAAATCTTAAGGTTTACACTAATTGTTACTAATTAACACATACCTTAAAGTTTCTAAGACTAGATTTCTGCTGATTGTGTAAAACCTTAAAATTAATAAGATTATACTTCAAGAATTTTAAGGTTTACAGAAAAGAAATAAAAAAATTAGTGGACAAAAAACAAAAAAAATCCAAAATTTACCTTTCTATATATACAGTATCTGGTAAATTTTGGATTTTCTTATTATAATTAGTCAGCCAGAGTTAATTCTTCCTCTTTCGAAAATACACTTGCACTTTGTGGTGATTCGTAGTTTGCTGCAGATTGTGAAGGACTGTTACTTTCTTCTGGTAGATAAACATACCTGTGGTTCAGAGTCAGCACCTCTCCTGTTTCTTTTAAGGTGAACTCATAGGCTTCACATTGTTGCTTAGCAATAGAACCAGGAAATTCAGATCCTATTAAACCTTTACAAGTTTCTTCATCAAATGTGGAAGTGATACTTGCTTTTTTGGCAGTAGCATAATACAGTTCTGTAGTTTTGCTTTTAACCATTTCTATTCCACCTGTTACTTCCAGTACAAAGAATTCCTTATCCTCTGACTGTCTTTTTTTGTAATTAATAATTCTTACCATTTTTTCTAATTTTTGAGTTAGTTTAGGACTTGTTATCATTAAACACTATTGCCAAAGAGTTTACAACTATCAACTTGTAAGACTACTTTTAAACTTTAAGGTATTTTACGATAACACAATGAGTCATTCATTGCTCAACATGAGTGAGGGTTTTTAAGGGGTGTTTGTCTGGTAAGAAAACGTAATAGTAAATTGTATTGTAAAAAATTGTATAAAATTAAAGTTGAATGAAGTAGACCTTAAGGTTTAGAAGTATAAGAAGTTAGGAACTTAGCAATGAGAGAATAGAAAGTAAAGAATTAGATGAACATATTCTACCTGAACTGAATTGAAAGCCTAGAGATTACTTTACAATTAAATTCCTCCCTTAATCTTTGCAGCTATATAAAAAGTGGGGAGGGGGCTTCAAACTGAAAATAAGTGTGGGTGGTTTGTTTGTGGGGATACACGCACTAATTTTTTTTTTAAAAAAAATAAATAGTGCATAATACTCCAAAAGAATTCTTAAGGGTTTTAAGGTCTCTTATTTAATGTTGCTACAGATTATAGCATTGATTTTTTTGAGATTGTTCCAAATTGTATCACTTTTACACCATGGATTTAGCAGGAATAGTTTTACAAATCACAGAGACCTTAATCAGGTTAGAAACAACTGATAAAAAGCAGAACATAGATGTGTTTTACACCAAGGCAAATAGACTTGCTGTCAAGGAGATTGTCATACATGAAATGGTAAAACTGTCCATAAAGCTTCAATCTGTGGATTTGGGTGGAGAGAAATTGGCTAGATGCTGGTTGACCTTTATAATTAGTCCAATTAAAAGACCTGAAGTAAAATTAAAAGAAGAAGAATCAATTGGTTGGGCTCAACGCAGAATGGCAGGAAATAAATAAATTTTTATACTAAATACTCCAAAAATGCTTTTGTAGATTATATATTTAATCCAGTTAAAAAAGAGTTGTAGGGTTTGCAGCATCTAAGTTCAAGGCAAGCAATTCTGGATTGTAATGAGGAAATGCAAAGTCACCTAAAGGTCTATCAGATAGCCAAGCCTCCTCTACTTCTTTGGATAAGATCATAGGCATTCTGTCCTTTGTATTGTGGATTTCAGCCATTAACTCATTAGCATTAGAAGTAAAAATTGAAAAACTTGTGAGCACTTCATTAGTGTCCTTATCAGTCCACATATTGTAGATACCACCCAAAGCAAAAGGTTGATTACCATTGTCTATATGGATAAAGTATTTCTCCTTGTTCTTGCCTTTGGAATCCAGCCATTTCCACTTAAAGAATCCATTAATAAACATCTATTAGAAACTGAATTTTTGAAACTTGGTTTTTCTGTTATAGTTTCTATTCTTGCATAAGTGTCATCTTCTGTACCTCTCTATTCTTAGCCTAAAAAGGAATTAATCCCCAGTCTCCCAAGACTGCCACATCTGGATTTTCATCCATAATAACAGGTGTTTTAGGAAAGGAGAATCCATTCAGAAACACTGAACCTTTGAAGTCTAGAGCATTGTACTCCACACCAAATGAATCCTTGATTTCTTTCTTGCTAAGGTTGTTTGAAATGTAGTACATACGTTTACTAATTAGAGGTAACTCAAATTTAAGTATTTGAAAATTACTAATTTCCACTTTTTGCCATTTACTATTTATGAGATGAGTTATGTCAGTGTGTTTTTCACTCAATAAATTCCCTATTTTTGCTCAAACTCATATTTAGAATGCCCACATTACATTGGATTGGAAAAGACAAAGTCATTAATCATCACCAAGATGTTCCATATAGAATTTTAGAGAAGCAGTACACCTACAAAGATGGGCAAGAGAGTGATGCTCCTTCTGAGAACAAAATCATTCATGGAGACAACCTTGAAGCTTTAAAATCTTTACTACCTGAATATGAAGGTAAAGTAAAGTGCATCTACATAGACCCACCCTACAATACTGGAAATGAAGGTTGGGTTTACAATGACAATAACAATGATCCTAAACTTAAGAAGTGGCTTGGACAGGTTGTAGGGAAAGAAAGTGAAGATTTATCTAGGCATGACAAGTGGCTTTGTATGATGTACCCAAGATTAAAATTGCTGCATAAACTACTAGCACAAGATGGTGCGATTTTTATTTCTATAGATGACAATGAACAAGCCAATTTAAGACTGGTCTGTGATGAGATTTTTGGTGGAAGTAATTTTATAACAAATATAATCTGGGAGAAGAACTACTCTCCAAGAAATGATGCTAAATATTTTTCTGCTTCACATGACTTTATAAGTGTATTTGCAAAAACCAAATCTCTCTGGAAGAGAAACCTTGAACCCAGGAGTGAAAAACAAAACAAGTATTATAAATATGATGATAATGATGAAAGAGGTAGGTGGAGACCTGATAATGTTTTAGTTAAATCTTTTTCATTAAGTGGTGTTTTTGGTATAGAAAACCCTACCACAGGAGTCATTCATTTTCCACCAAAAGGAAACTGTTATAGATTTAGTGAAAATAAAGCTAAAGAATTATTGTCAAATAATAAGTTTTATTTTGGAAAGGATGGTAAGGGTAAGCCCCAACTTAAAAGATATTTAGCAGAAGTAAATGATGGAATAGTTCCTCAAACTATCTGGAAGTATGAAGATGTATCTCATAGTCAGGAAGGAAAAACAGAATTTAATTCTATAATAGATGGAAATGTTTTTGATACTCCTAAGCCTTCTAAATTGATTGAGAAAATTATTCAAATTGGAACTAATGAAAATGATATAATTTTAGATTCCTTTGCAGGTTCAGGTACAACAGCGCATGGAGTTTTAAACCTCAACAAAGAAGATGGTGGGAATAGGAAATTCATTTTGATTGAAATGGAAGATTATGCCAATAGCATAACTGCTGAAAGAGTAAAAAGGGTTATAAATGGCTATGGAGAAGGCACTAAAGCAGTTGAAGGTACTGGTGGAGACTTCAGTTATTATGAATTAGGAAAGCCTGTGTTTTTAGAGAATGAAATGCTCAATGAGGAAATAGGCAGAGAAAAAATTGAAGAGTATGTGTGGTTCAGTGAGACTAAACTACCTTATCAGTCACAAAAAGAAAGTTATCTTTTAGGTACTAAAGACCAAACTGCGTATTATTTCTACTATGATCCAAGCAGTATTACCACACTTGATGAAAGTTTTTTAAGAACCTTGAAGACCAAAGCTAGTCAGTACATCATCTATGCAGACAATTGTCTTTTGACCAAGAAACTGATGCAGAAGTACAATATCATTTTCAAAAAAATCCCAAGAGATATAACAAGATTTTAAACTATGGAGCTTAAATCATACCAGCAGGATGTAATCAATGACCTAGAAAATTTCTTGGATTCTCTAAATCAAAACTCTAATCCTGCTAAGGCTTTTAACACCTATTGGAAAGAAAGAGTAGGAGAATACAATCCACTCACCAATAGTGGAATGAAACCTTATAAAAACAACATTCCTAATGCAGTTCATATCGCCATAAAAGTTCCTACAGCAGGTGGGAAGACTTTCATTGCCATTAATGCCTTGCAATCTTTCAACAAATACTTTAACCAAGGAAATCCTAAAGCAGTAGTTTGGTTAGTTCCCTGGTCTAATCTTCTGCAACAGACTTATAATGCTTTCTCTAATCCCAACCATCCTTACAGGGAGAAACTGAATTCATTGTTTGGAAACAAGGTGGAGGTTTATCAGAAAGACCAATTGCTACAAGGAGCCAATTTCAACCCCAGCTCTGCCACAGAGCAGTTGAATATTTTCATTTTGAACTTTAGCAGTTTGAGAATTGACAAGGCTAAGAAAGAAGATAGGAAGATATTTCAGGAGAATGGTGCATTAGAATCTTTTAGAGATTGGACAGACAAAGATTTAAGTCTTGAGGGTACAGATGAAACAGCACTGATCAATATCATCAGAAACCTGAATCCTATTGTAGTAGTAGATGAAAGCCACAATGCTGAAAGTGATTTGAGTGTAGAAATGCTAAAGAATCTAAACCCAAGTATGGTCTTGGATCTTACTGCAACTCCCAAGGAGAATAGCAATATTATTAGTTTTGTAAGTGCTTTAAAATTAAAGAAAGATAACATGGTTAAACTACCAGTAGTAGTTTTTAATCACCATAGAAAAGAAGAGGTTATCTCTAGTGCTTTGCATCTTCAAAGAAAACTAGAGTTACATGCTAAAGAAGAAGAGAAGATAACTGGCAGGTACATTAGACCAATAGTGCTATTTCAGGCACAATCTAACATCAAAGGAAAGGATAATACTACTTTTCAGAAAATCAAGGAACAACTTATCAAGTTGCAGATTCCTGAAGAGCAGATAAAGATTAAGGTGAGTGGCATAGATGAGTTGAAGGGTATTGATTTGATGGACAGAATTTGTCCAGTAAAATATATTATCACTGTAAATGCTTTGAAAGAAGGATGGGATTGTCCTAATGCATATATTCTTGCATCTTTAGCTGATAAGTCTTCTGCTGTAGAGGTAGAGCAGATTTTAGGTAGGGTGTTAAGACAGCCTTATGTGACTAAACATCAAGAGCCATTACTGAATATGTCTTTTGTTTTAACTGCTTCATCTAAGTTCAAAGAAACATTAGAAAATATAGTAAAAGGTTTACAAGATGCCGGGTTTAGTAAAGAGGATTACTATGCAGAGGAAGCAGAAGAAATACCTGAAACTAGAGAAGAAATTTTAGAAAATGAATTATTTGGAAAAAATGAACCTGAAAAAGAACCTGATTCTACAGAGCAATTTGATATTGGAAAAGTAGATTATGATCCCAATGAAAATGTCACTTTAGAGGATTACCAAACTAAACAAGAGCTTTCTGTTATTAGTGAACTAACTAAAAAGGCTACAGTTGAAGCCACTAATTTTGAACAGAATATTGAAAACCTAGACATTGATAGTAATCTAACCTTAATGACAGAAGTAATGAAGAAAACTCCTAAAAGGTATGTGATGGAAGAAGAGTATAAGAGTATCGTTTCTGACATTACTTTGCCACAGTTCTATATTAAAGTGAATGATGAAATGGGTGATGGAATTTTGTTTGATGAATTGAAGGAAGAAGAAACACTGCTAAATAAACTCAACTTATTGGATGGGTTTAACCTGCTGAACTGTGACACTCAAATTAATTTTGATGATGCAGCAGCAGAGGTTTATAAGGTAGACTATGATGAAAGCAAGGGAACTTCTACTATGAATAAACTGTCTAAAAAAGCAGTAGATATTTTAACTGATTCCATCCTCGCTAAGCCTAAAGATAGTCAGATAAGACAAGTAGCAGGTATCATTGTAGGCAAGTTGGGAGATATGACTCCAATCTCTGATCAAGACTTAAAAAAGTATGTTAGTAGAATTTTTGAAAATCTAACTTCTGAACAAATTAGAGATATCATCAACAATGATTACCTCTACACTTATAAGATTAAAGAAAAAATAAAGAGCCTCACAGATGGTTTTGCCAAGGATAAGTTTGTACAACTTCTAGATTCCAATGAAATTTTTGTGAAGCCTAATTTCCAATTTGGAGAGTCAATCACCCCTATAATATCCTCTCCACCCATCTCAAAATCTTTGTACCACCAAGAAGACAACATGAACAACTTTGAGCATAGAATGGCTCTAGAAATTGCTTCTATGGACAATGTGGTATTCTGGCACAGGAACATGACAAGAGGGAAAGGATTCTTCATTAATGGCTACAGTTCTAACCACTATCCAGACTTCATTATCTACACCAGTAAAAACAATTTGATCCTGTTAGAAACCAAAGGTGATCACTTGATAAATGATGATACTAAAGAAAAAAATAAGTTAGGTAAGCTTTGGATTGACAAAGCGGGATCAAACTACAAGTATTTTATGGTATTTGAAAAAGCTAGTGTTGAGGGGTGTTATAATGAGGGGAATATAATGGAGGTGTTAAGGAGATTGTAGAAAAAAAAAAACATAACATTTTCATTTTTTTTTTGCGTATATTTAAATAGTTAAACTAACTTTGAATTCTAAAGATTATGGCAATTCAAGTACATAAACAAAAAAAAGAAGCATTTGAGTACTTCTTATCTACACTCCACCAATGGTATAAGGAGCAAAACCCCAATTCTACGGCAAATGACTTGAGTACGTTAAAAGTTCTAAAATTATTATTTTTTACTTGTGCTGCTGGCACTACAACAGATTCAAAAGACACTTTATTAGATAAAGTATTCAATAAGTTTACTGCTATGCCATATGGTCCAGTGGAAAGTGACATTTACTCAATTATAAAATTGAATGAATTTTCAAACATAAAAATAAATACTGCTGGTAGTGAGATACTTAATCAAAATAATGATTGTTTAGACAGAAAACTTATTGATGAACAGGTTTTATTACTCAAATCAATAAATCCTAATCTAATAAACTATTCACCATTTGAGTTAGTTGAATTGAGTCATAAATGGTACTCATGGAAAAAGAACTATAACATAGCTAAGACAACTAACTCTTTTAGCAAAAGCATTGAAATTCAAGAAATTAAAGATGAAATAAAGATTTTTCAATAAGATAAGTATGGTTCAAAATATTCAATCTCATCTGCATAATAAATTCATGGGGGAGCCGAAATGGTTCTCCCATTTTAATAACGATAATAATGAAATAAAAATCTTTTTAGAAGAAGTTCTCATTGAGATTATTAAGAATATTTCAATCTCAATCTTATCCGGCGAATATATCAAAGATAGCACCAAATTTAAGGAGGATGTATCATCAATTTTAAAATTTACAAATCAAATTTATGAGGATGTTATTTTTGAAGAAGATGCTGACTTAGCAAATGCAGTGGAGTATTTCACTGGGTTTATCGAAGACATTTTTAACACGTATATAAATGTTGAGAAGCAAATTGAATTGCATACAAAAAATCCAACCGTAGAGGTTGTGTTTTCAAAAAGAACTATAGCCTTATCTGATAAACTCTTAGAATCGTTTAACTTTTTTGATCAGCATATCAGACTAAATGCAGACTGGATTGCTGTGTTGTTACAGTTGACAATATTAGATCATTTTTTTGAGGAAAGTATACAGTATTTTCAACGATTGCTAGAACTTGAAGATAGAATAGGTCAAAATGAAATAGAAATACCATATATAGGTGCATTAAATGATAAAGTATTATTTTTAAAATATAAATGGTTAGTGAGGCAAATTAGCAATCAAGCTGCTAATGTAAGTCACGCACAAAGAATCTACATCGTTGACAATTCTATATTTTCATTTAGTGATACCCCTCATTTTGCTTTAACAAATGAGAAGCTTAAAAGCTGGAAAGAGCATCTCGACAACCACTATGAATATAACAACAGCAAAGAATACTATATTCAAAACATTTTGCCAATTGAAGAAAAGCAAAATTATACGTTCTTAGACATACATTTTTTGATTAGATATTACAAAGATATAAATCCTAACTACGAAAATTTAAAGGAGGTTGTTGAAGTTCTCAGTAAGAGAAAAGATGAATTCCCTAATGATAAGCAAACATTTTATAAAAATTATAACTACGCTTTAAACAATCAATTTTCATTACTCATAGAAAAAGATAATGTATGTGATATCGAAGTAAATAGTCTCAAACAGAAGATTGATTCGCTACAAAACAAGATTGGTTATAATAACTTTTTTGTAGACTATAAATTTCTTAAATACAACTTGTCTCAATTGAGGAAAATTGTAGATGACAGACAACCACTAGAATTTAATAGTAATCTTATCAAAATCAGAATAGATTTGATTAGAGCTCTGATCCAAGATTGTGAAAAGAAAATAGATTGGTCAGAAAATCATCATAATTTACTTTATCAACTTCCCTATGAAGAATCCCTTGTCCCATACAATACAGCGGAGATTAATGATGTTTACTATGCTTCTTCATTTTTATTACCATTGTCAGTTCAACAGGCTTACCATGACTTCAATGAACTAAAAAGGGACTATCAAAATAACTTTAATAATGTTGAGATATTTGCAACTTTAGAAAAAGAATTCAATGTAGTTAAAGAATTGTATGATAAAAATAAAGATTCTGACAAAAAGTCTATTGAGACATTAACTATTTTCAGTGCAGTCATTGCATTCTTAGTAGGAACAATACAAGGATTTAAATTTGTTGACACACTACCTAATGCTTTAATTTTCACTACTGTATTTTCATTATCTCTAAGTAGTTTTGTCTTATTAATTTTTAGTTCTACAAAGGGTGTTCA
The DNA here is from genome assembly GCF_035984805.1 of Chryseobacterium sp. MP_3.2. NCBI lineage: Bacteria > Pseudomonadati > Bacteroidota > Flavobacteriia > Flavobacteriales > Weeksellaceae > Chryseobacterium > Chryseobacterium sp. MP_3.2. Next base: position 12,935 of record NZ_JAXCHW010000017.1, read on the forward strand.
AAAAATGAAAGAATTTTGGATATATATAGTAGGGTTTTATGTATTGGGTTTAATATTTCTTTTGTCATTGTTTTATTGGAAGGGCAAGGTTGATGGTATTCAAAATGAGAATTATAAACTAAAAAATCAACTTGAAATAAATAAGGGGAATTCAGTAAATAAAAAAGCATTACCAACTTTAAAAAAAGAAAAAAAACTTACTCTGCCTAAACAGAGTAAGAGCACCTAACTCAAAAACCAATGGTATGGTGAATTACCATTGAGTGCTTTCTGAATACCTTTTGAAAATTCAAAGGCATTCAGATTTCTATCTAGGAAAGTGTCAATATAAGAGGACTTATTAGCCTGTGTGAAGAGGTTATAAACATCCCATAAATTGATCCTTCCATCTTCTAATCTGGAAAAGTTTTCATCTTCGTAATAATCTTTGGCAATGGTGTTAATATGGCTATCATTGAAGTTTAAAGCAGGAACAGTCATCTTTTCCACTTTAGGTAAATAACCATATAACCTAGATTTACCTATTAATTGAGCAAACTGGTGTTCTGTGAGATACTCCTGTGTGAATTCTTTCATTTGCGTCAAATGTAACTCTGCATTGTAGTTCTGCATCACCTCTAAAGCTTTAGTTTGAAGTTCTTCAATGGTAGATGCTCTGAGCTCTTCTAAAAACCCATCAGTAGTAATGCACATGTTGCAGCAAACCATATTTTGAAAACCAATAAAAAACCTAAACTTCTCCATTGACTTTTTACCATAGAGATTTTCTTGGTTGTAAGCTCTTACACCGCCAACAGTTAAAGTCAACTCATTCCCATTGATTAAGTCCTTAATACCTGGAATCTTTATAATGAAAGCCATTCTTTCATAGTAGATTGTTTTCTCATGGTCTAGCAAATCCTTTGCATTCTTGTAAATAGCAGCAGGAATTCTACCTTTAATTTGATGGCTTACTCTTATTTCAGGTTGAGCCAAAGACTGCATAGGAAACACTTCTTTTACTGCATTTATGATGACTTGTATAAACTCCTGATGAGCTATTGTCCTTTCATTGTCCTTGCTAAAGACAGGAATTATACAGTCAGTCTTCAAGTGGCTAAGGTTCACTTCTTGAGTATTTGCTTCAATAAATGGTTTCTGCACAAAAGCACTTGGAGAATCTTGTTCATTGTTTAATATCTGCAGTTCACTTGAAGTTAAAAAAGGATCATACCTCTTTTCATTTCCAGGTCTATAGCCATCCTTTACAGTTCTTAAGTCAAAAGCCTCTTCCAAAGAAGCTGGTCTAATTTGTGTGTCCATTACTAGAAAAATTTTGTGGGTTAGATAGATTATTTAGGAAACTCTTTCTGATTTCAAAATCAGCTCTTAAGGCTTCCTGATGTTCAGGATATTCTTTGTACAGTAAAATCAATTCTTGAATATTGTTAGTATAAGCAATCTTACCTTTCACACTTTCTTCACTGACTGAGGTGGATTGTGATAAACCTAAAGTCGTTGAAATTGATCCATCTACTTCAGCTCCGCTGTTACACCATTCTAAGATCTCTTTGCCTGTTTCAGCAGAAATAATGAAATCTGGTGCACCCATAAACAGTCCAGTTCTGTCTTTTGATGAGGAAGCAAAGTGCTTAATATCCACATCAAATACTAAGGTGAACTCATAGTCTAAGCCATCCCTTTGAACTGCCTTTAATCCAACTTTCTCTGGAACATACTTGCCGTTTATTTGATTTAGCACATAATCTTGTTTTGTTCTTATTGTAGCAATAACATGAGCATCAGCTTGTAAAATCTTATCTACAAACATTTTTTGTCTTGGTGTTACCTTTGCCCAATTGGTAAAACTGTTCCCTGCTAGTTTAGAATGAAAATCAAGTAATTCCTCCCAGCATTGAGTTACGCTATCTATTATAATTACCTCCATTTCTGCATCCTCACACACTTGTATCGCCTTAATATAGGATTCTGGTGTATAGGGTGGCTTAAGAGTTAGAACATTGTAGTTGCCTAGATGAGCATATAAATCTGCACTTCCATTTTCAGTATCTATGACTGCTACTTTGTCAAGGTTATTATCTGTTAAACCTTGTGCTAACAAAAGAGCAGAGAATGACTTCCCTGCTCCTGCACTTCCTTGTAAAGCCATTTTGATCTTGGCTTTTTTTCTTTCACTTTTTCTTAATTGCATAATATTTCATATTTAAAGGTTAATAATTAATGTTAACTCATTTAGTAAAATTCATTTTAAATGATGTAATTCCTCGAACTTTATCTCTTACTCTAATTCGTGTTCTATCTCTGTGGTTATCTATCGTAATAGACTGTATGGCAGTTATTTATAATGATTTTAACAGCATTATTTAGTGTAAGTCTTAAATAAATGTTTACTTTTGTTCTGTTAATGTCAACTGACAAAACAAGAAGCATTTGATACATATCTAGGTCTGTTTGTTGTGATTCTACCTAAATATCTCTCATAGCCTGTCTTTTTTAAGACAGTTCCCTACTCATCAGTAGGGTTCATGTTGAAGAATACATCAACACTTTTTACACCCTTGAATCACAGTGGAAGTGAAACACAACAAAATCCTGACAGTGTAAAGCAGGTAAACAAGTTTGAATTGCCAAAGAGGTTAATTCTATTCATCCCTAATAATTTTAATATAGATCAGTTGGTAGAAGATTACCCCCCTGATTTCCCTTATCATCGAGACCATTTTGTTTATTTAGTGCATCTGATCACTGATATTCCAAGTAGAAAAAAAGATGCTGACATGGAATTTGTTCCATTGTACAGTGCTTTAGTTCAGAGAAGAATCAGAAATTATAGAAAGTGTTTGAATTATTTGGTACAACATTGTGTTTTAATTGAAAACAGACAGTACGTAGTATCAAAGAAGTCTAGGTCATTTAAGTTTGCAATTGGTTATGAAACTCCTATTGTAGAAACCAATATCACAAAGGCTACTTTAATTAAAAGTATTCTGAAATTTATTACGTTAGATAATGGACAAATTGTTGCAGAAATTGACTCTAATAAACCACAAGAATTGTCATACCTACTTAAGTGGTTTAATCAGAATCTAACTATTGACTATGAAGCAGCAGAAAACTACCTTTCAAAACTTTATGAAGAAGATATTAAAAATTATAATTTTTTCACCTCAGATAAGCCTTGTGATGCAATGACAAAGTTAAATAGAAGGAGAATAGCCGTATTGAAACTTAGAAGACAAGAGTTTAACTATACGATAGATAGAACAGCGGGTAGATTGCATACTGTTTTATGTCAACTAAAAACAGAATTGAGACAGTTTGTAAAATACGACAATAGCACTTTAGTTGCAATTGACATAACTAATTCTCAACCATACTTATCAACAACCTTATTTGATTTTGAAAAATTTAAGAAAAATAATATTCTGCATATAATTCAACAATACAATAATACATTCTTACAATATCATACTTATAATCCCCAGCCCTATTATCTTAGTAAAAATGTACAAAATGCCCAAACTTCTGAAAATGTAAAACAGTATATCCATTTGGTACAATCTGGGCAGTTGTATGAAGAGTTTGGAAAAATATTACTAGAAAGAAATTTGATAAATAATGATCGTCCTATCAGAAAACAAGCTAAAGAAATAATATTCAGTTCAATATTCAGCCCTAATAGTTCCATATCATATAACAAAGAAATGCAAATTTTCAAGGAATACTTTCCAGATGTTTATGAAATATACAGATGCATCAAGCAGAATGAACATAGAACTTTACCTTGTTTGTTACAAAATCTAGAAGCAAAATTAGTGTTGCATGAAACTTGTAAAATTATTAGTAATGAGAGACCTGACATTCCGATACTAACTCTTCACGATTCCATAATTACAACCAGGGGTAATGAAGATTATGTCTATAGCATTCTCTTCAATGTACTTCAAAATGCAATTGGTATCCCTCCAACTTTAAAATTTGAAAGCTGGGAGGAGGTAGCTTAACCTTTTTTTATTAATTTATTATCTAAGTTAATCATCTGCTCACTCACCTTCTTCTGAACAACCTTAGCATAATGATTTTGTGTAGTCTGCATTTCAGTATGTCCTAGTAGTTCTGAGACAATTTCCATAGGAATATCATTGTATAACAGTATCGTTGTAGCAAAGGTTTTCCTGGCAATGTGATGAGTGAGTTTTTTCTCTATGCCAACAATCTCTGCTATTTCCTTTAAATATGCATTGAATCTCTGATTTGAAATTACAGGTAAAATATGTTCATCACTTTTATACTTGTCCAAAATTAGTTTTGCTTTATTAAGCAGGGGGATGGAGTAAGTTCTACTGGTTTTTTGCCTTGTGATGTTGATCCAGATGTTATTATCAAAACTCATAACTAAGTCTTTAGGTCTTAGGTTTGCCATTTCAGTATAAGCAAGTCCTGTGTAGCAGCAAAATATAAACAGATCAGCAACTTGTTGCAGTCTATTTGAAGCAAATTCATGCTTCTCAAGACTACTTAATTCCTCTGCTGTTAGAAAAACTATCTCCTTCTTAGGTTTCTTATTCTGATGAAGTAAAAATGGATCTTTTTCCAGAACATCTAATCCCACTGTTAATTTGATAATCTGCTTGAATCTCTGTAGAGTTTTATGAATGGTATTTTGCTCAAATTGTTTCTCAGCTTTAAGGTAGTACTCAAATTCATTTATAAAACTCATTTTCAAATCTTGAAGAAGAAAATCTGATCTATTGTATTTCCATTTTATAAAGTTCTTTACATGAGCCTTGGTCTGGTAGAACTTACTCACAGATCCTTGAGTTATACTTATTCCAACTAGTTTCTCTTGTTTGCTGATGTGGAGATTAAACATTTCTATGATGGTTTTGTCCTGCTTGATATTTTCGCCTACATACTGTCTGTAGATATCTTCTGTATCAAAGTTCTTTTCTTGGATTTGAAGCAATAAAAAAGCCTGATTAAGTTCTTGTCTAATCAGGCTCAATTGAGTGTTTATTTGGGTGTTCTCTGGGTCTTGTGGAACTACTTTCTGTCTGGAAGCATTCCAATAATTAGGTTTTACAAATAATCCTGTGGAAAAAGGCTTTCTTTTTTTATTAAATGTAATTCTACATTCAATAGGACAAAGACCTTTCACATTAATTCTGTTTTTTCTTAAAACAAGTAGTATTGATAGTTTCATTGTGTTAATGGATGTTTGGGATGGTAACCTAAAAATAATCTTGGTAACCTAAATGGTAGCCTAGAAAATAGATGATTTCTCTGTTTAATAAATTTTAAAGGAGCAGAAGTAGTAGCCCTAAAACAAAAAAACTCCTCAATTTCTTGAGGAGTTTTGGGTGGGCCCTGAGGGATTCGAACCCCCGACCGCTCCCGATTTAAATCGGGATGCTCTGAACCAACTGCGTTAAGGTTGTATTAGTTTTTCAATCATAACTTTGCTTTTCCAGTCTTAATTTGTTTCTCTCTTTTTAACGCTTCTGATTTAGTTTGAAAAGTTTCTATGTAAACAACCGTCCAGTCTTTAACTTTAGCCGTGTATCCTTTATGATTTGATAAATGTTTTTTCAGTCTTTCTTCAACATTAGCTGAAACTCCTACATAATAAGAATTTAAGATATTTGAATAAAGAATGTAAAGATTAAACATAAATTTATTAAAAATAAAAAAAACTCCTCAATTTCTTGAGGAGTTTTGGGTGGGCCCTGAGGGATTCGAACCCCCGACC
>NZ_JAXCHW010000018.1:0-6060 GCF_035984805.1 Chryseobacterium sp. MP_3.2
AGGCGAATCGATGCGTAAAAAAAGAGGAATAAATAAAGCCGAAAATTAATTATATTTGAATACAAATTAGCGCATGAAAAACAGTCGTTTTACCAAAAAAAAGAGGTGGTCAATTTAAACCGAATTTACATGGTCACTTTAAACCGAATCTAGGTGGTCAATTACACCGAACTTTGCAACCTGTGCGAGAAACTTATTATAAAGGCAATCAAAGATATGATGAAGTTTTTCCTAAATATGCTTTAATGAGTTCTCATGCTGGTAGAAGAACTTTTATTTGTAATGCTTTATCACTCGGAATACCACCACAAGTTGTAATGAAATGGACTGGTCATAGCGATTATTCTGCGATGAAACCATATATAGATATTGCGGATCAAACGAAGATAAATGCGATGGAGAAGTTTAATATGTTATAAAACTTAATGAGCAATCGGATATTTTCAAATAGTGTAATCTTACCCAAAAATACCAATCATTTTTGACCACCTTATATAAAATCATAGCATTCGTTTCATAATTGGTTTTTTAACGAAACTAATACGAAATACGAATAATGAGACATGTTTTGTAGACTCCCCATTTTCAGTACGGTTCAAAAATAGAATTTTTTCTTGATAATTTGGTGCTGTTGTTATCGGATGTGGGAAAGTGGTCAGGAAAAGCGCTGGCCGTAGCGGTGGCTTGCTGTCCACTTTTCCACATCACAGGTGATAATCCGCCTAGTGAGTCATGTGGTCTTTCGTGGTTATAATCTGTAACCCATTCCTGCGTCACACTCCTTACATCATCCAGACTTTCAAAAATATAGGCGTCCAGGATTTGCTCCCTGTAGGTTTTATTAAAGCGTTCGATATAGGCATTCTGCGTGGGTTTTCCCGGCTGAATGTAAGCAAATGTTATTTCATTAAGCGTGCTCCACACTGCAGCAATATTGGCAACGAACTCCGGACCGTTATCCATACGTATCTTCTTGGGTTTACCATATCTGTTCACCAGATGATTCAATATCCACATCACCCGCGAACTTTTCAAACTGTAGTCTACCTCAATATGCAGGATTTCCCTGTTATAATCATCAATCACATTAAAACTGCGGAATTTCCTTCCATTGGACAGAACATCGCTCATAAAGTCAATGCTCCAGGTATGGGTAAAAATTTTAGGCACTTCCAATGGCACTTCAACTCTTGCAGGAAGACGTTTCTTGACCTTGCGCCGCAAAGGAAGTTTCATTTCCTTATAAATCCTGTGAAGTCGTTTATGATTGATTTTCCCGCCCCGGTTACGCAAGCGATAATAGTACTTCCAGAAGCCTTCGCGCGGGTAATCCTGCGTGAGTTGTTCCAATTCCATCATTACCGTAGAATCATCTTTGATTGAGCGGTAGTGAAAACTGCTTCTACTTAATTGAAGTATGCGTAAAGCCTTGCCGGAATCCTTCGGTTGAAGTTCCTTGATCTCCCTCAAGATCTCGCGTTTCCGACAAGGCTTTAGAGCTTTTTTTCGATAATATATTTAGCAACATCGAGTTCCATCGCCAGATTGGCGTACATCCGTTTAAGCCGGGCGTTTTCCTCTTCCAATTCTTTTACCCTCTTAAGCTCACTGGCTTCCATTCCGTTATACCTTTGACGCCATTTATACAACGTTGCGGTGCTGATTCCGTTTTCTCTGGCCAATTCTTCGGCACTACGACCACCGGTAAACTCCTTTAAAATTCCTGCGATCTTGGCAGGACTGAAAATGCTTTTTTTCATGATAATAATTACGATTTAAAGTTAATAATTTTTATACTTTTGAATCGTACTGTTTTCGGGGGAGCTTACAACTTTTCTATTTTTCTATTGAATGGATTTATATATTTTTCTGTAACTAAGGTTGTATCTTTTTCGATTTCTAAAGCTAAATTTATTTTATATGGTATATTATATCTTTTTTTAGAGTTTGCGTCCAACTCGTATTTGCCAACTAATTTTTCAAAAGGAAGTTCTTCTGATGGATCGGCAGGTATAAAATTATCATACGCTTGTGTTTGTTGTATTATAGATATTGCTTTTGATGATAAATACGCTACGATTAATACTAAAAAAATAACTATTATTAATGTGCGTACAATATTATTTTTCATTTTTTAGAATTTATGGGGTTACGGTATGGGTTTCTTTCCAACCAAATGTCTCAGCAATTGCACCTCTTATATGAATACCCGTTCCTCTTGGTTTGTCATTTAGAATACTATCATTATTTGGGTTATTGTCTTGATTATTCTACCACCTTGTTCCAGATTCCTAATTATTTTATTTTTTCATAATACAAGTTATACTCATATTCAGAATCATCATTAGGACTTTTTAAACGTAAATAAAAATATGTTTTTTCACCTTTTTTAAAACCACTTGTTCCTCCATGATATTGTGAACTATCTGGATATTTTTTTAGTATTAATATGTTTTTATATGAAGGATAAGTTGTGAATTTATCTTTGAAATTTTTTGATTTTATTGCCTTATCATGATAAAAATAATTAAATATAAATGTAGAATCTGCTTTTATCTCTAATGTTAATGTATCTCCTTTTTTAAGGTTAAGATATTTATAATCATCTATACCATATTCTTTATTTTTGTAAGGGATATAAATGTATCTACCAACCGCCTCTTTTAAAGGAATATAATAATCTGGCAAAGCATCAGGATATTCATTTTGGTTGTTTGAGCTTGATATTATAAATGAGAAAAGCTTAAATGCTAAAAAGCAAATATTAATAGCAAATACAAAAAATATTATTTTTAATATGTTACTATTTCTGTCCATGTGTAGGTGTTTTTTAAATTGCCTCCTAAATGTAAACCATCATGTATTCGCTTATCTTTGATTACTCCAATTGTTCCTTCTTTAGTTTGAACGAATCTCGTAGCGGATTCCCATCCTAATATATTTGAGATAAAAAATTTAATAACAGCTACATTTCCAGATTTTGAAATCACTGTGGCTTTTGTATCATAAGATCCTAACATCTGGATCCCAATATTCTTATCAGAAAGTGTGGCATAAAGTTCTGCAAAATCATATTTAAAATATCTATTCATAGTATTCCCTTCGTTAAATGCACCATTGAGTAGCCCTTTTTTAATATCGGATAACATACTTGGATTTCCTTTGGGAAAATTATATACCGCATTAGTATCAGGATTGTAAATATTACTTCCATTTATAACATTAGAATCCCAAGTGAAATTAATTTTATCATTCGGAAAAGTAGGGCGAGAAAGTTCAAACAGCCAAATTTTAAATAAATCATCCCAGTTCATGGTATCTTTATTTATGTTGGTTGATTGCTTTATTTCATTTCTTAATTCATCAATATAAATGTTTAGAACCACTATTGATACAGTATTATTAACATACGGATTTCCTATTATTTCGTCATAGAATGTTTTCACAACTTTTGCACCACTATGTATATTGTCAGCAAAAGCATTTTTTATGTTTTGCTTTATTTTCTGCCAATTCGGCCAATTTATTTCTAGCTGATTTAATGTATTATTGGAATTGGCAACTTTCAAATCATACATAATATTTGATAAATCTCCGGCAAAAGTAACGTCAAATGAATTGTTATAATCTAACGCTCCCTCTATAAACCAACTCGCAAACTGTGTCCACGTTGTTTTTGGATTAATATTTAAAAATTGTAAAAAAAGTGCAAAATATTTTTCCTTTGTAAAATCTTCATAATCCTTCGCAAACTCCTTACTCGCAAATACCAATCCGTTTTGGGAATAGACAAAAATAGGATTGTCGCTTCCTTTTATTAGTGATTTGCCATCATCATCTAAACCTTGTGTTTTTATTTCATATTTTCTGAAATCTATACCATATTTATCTGTAAAGGGAGAGTTTTCAAGTTCTTCCAAATAAATATAACGATGGTGAAAATCCGTAAAGCCAGTAATATTTTTAAGTTCAGAAAATTCTGTTTTTGTAATCCCAAAACAGATTAAATCTTCTATTGCTCCTGTAGAATTTTTATTTTGGATAATGTCTAAAACTTTAACTTCTTCATAAACATTTGATGAAACAGTTTCTTGCAAAATGTTTACATTAAGCGAAATTCGTGAGGATAGAAAAGAGGTTTTATTGAAATTTCCTTCCAAATCAAAGCCATTATTGCTATTTATTGTGTTGTTGAAAAATTTTCCTATTCGTTCATTTTTAAAAACGGCTTTTGTATAGAACAAAATTCGTGAAGCATCCCAATAAACTCCAGCCTCGGCTCCGTAACTAAATTTGATATCAATATTCGGAAGTATTCCTTTGCTGAATAGATTTTCCGAAAAAATCAAATGCTGAAACTCATTATTATTATCAGCGATTTTATCCAAATTTATAGGGCAAAAAATAGCATTGAAAGTTGGTTGACTTTTCAAAGATGCATTTCGATGATGAGTTGTATTCTCTTGCCTGTAATAATATAATTTCGCATAATAGGATACATTTTTTATATCTGTCAATGGGAATTTAAGAGCAATATCCTTGCTCCAATCTGTAGGATTTTCATTTAATAGTTTCGTATCATCAATAAAGCAAGAGTTGTTATAATTATCGTATAATTCTCTGTTTTCAGAAAACAGAATGGGTTTTAAGTTGTCATCTATACGCAGGTTTAGATTTATTTTATCTTTATTAGGTGAATCAAGAATTAATATTGGCCAAGAATCGGTTTCATAAGTCAAAGATTCGCCTTCCATTTTTATATTTTTATTGTTTACATCTTTATAGTTTTTATAGAAATTGTAGGAATAACCATTTTCACTTCTGATATCAAGATAAACCTTGTTTCTATTGTGGAATTTATCCAATAGTTCATTATAAAGTTCGGCTTGCTTTTTATTTTCGATGGTTTTAGTATTCGCCAAAAAAACTGAAATATTAACTCCAACATCATAATGCAAACCAAAAAAAGCACATGGATCAATATACGATAACGCAAGTTCTTGTTTTGCTCTTTTTTCAAAACCTGTTAAACCTGAAACATCTATTACGTGATTTTGTTTTCTTAAATACTCTAAATTGATTTGATTATTGAATGATGGTATTTCCAAATTATCATTTTCTAAAATGACTTCAAAACCAATTTTTTTATTTGCTTCAAAGTTCCCAATCCATTCTCCTTCTTTTACGTAAATTGGAAATGTATTTGATTGGGAATTATTAAATATTTTTTCAATTTCTAAATCATTTAATAAATCGTTGTCATACCCAAAACTTCCGAGAGTTGGGTCAGGATAATCGGGTAAATCAAAATCAATTCTAAGGCCGGCTACTTCTTGCCATATTCTTTTCAAAAAAGAATTTTCTGGCGCTTGAGAATTGGGAATAATTTTGTCATTTATAAACAAACTGTCTTTTGAAACTCCTCTGTAAATATAATATTTCACAGAACTTAATGAAATATTTAAACTTTTTCTTGGTTTTAGCATAATATTTACTAAACCTTCATCAATTGTAGATTGTTGAATGATGATCATTCCATCTTGGCAAGCAAAAGTTTTAGCTTTTGTTGTGAGTTGAAATTCAGTTGTTACTTTAAACAAATTTTGATTAATGTCTTCGATTCCAAAACTATCCGCGATGCTTTGCTCTGTTAATTGTAAATTGTCGATAAAGAAATGCATAATTTTGTTTTATAATCACTTAATCTCTAAAATCAAGATAAAAATTCTTTACCCATTTAGATTCGATACTTATTTTCGACCATCCATTTTCTTCTTCATAGACAAAAATTTCGGTTCCTTTGGAAAGTATTCCCAATTTTGGGAAGTCAGCTCCCGCTCCTGAACGGACATTAAGAATGTCTGTATTAACCAACGCTCTTTTTACTCCTCTTGTATAAACGGAAGAAACCCAATGTTGTGAAGAAGATGAGATTTTGTACCATTTATTCTTTTCTTGATATACCTGCAAAGTTCGGTGTAATTGACCACCTAGATTCGGTTTAAAGTGACCATGTAAATTCGGTTTAAATTGACCACCTCTTTTTTGTGGTAAAACGAC
>NZ_JAXCHW010000019.1:0-5985 GCF_035984805.1 Chryseobacterium sp. MP_3.2
TGTGTTTTTTGTTTGGTATTTAGTTAGTAGAAGTTGGATTTATTGCGATTAGACTGCAGATTGATATTAAAAGAGGTTAAAATGAGTAATGTGGATAAGTTTGTTTGAGTTAATATTGGATTATGTTTCAGATGTTTAGGGGTTGAATTATTCACAATTGGTAATTTTCTTCAAAAAAAGTTTGTGGGAGTGGAATAGTTTAGCATATCTTTGCACCACTCTAAAACAGGGTAGCGAAGTAGATGTAAGGGGATAATTAGAGAATGAGGATAGATGAAAGTTTATCACATTTTTTCAAAAAAACTCTTGCGGATTAAAATTAAGTTTCTATCTTTGCAATCCCAAATCGAGAGAAACGGGGAGCGAAGTTGAACGGATTAAGTGTGGTGAGAAGAAGAGATTAGGGGTTAAAAAAAACTTTTAAAATTTATTCAAAAACATTTGGTCAATTAGAAATAAGTTTATACTTTTGCACTCGCTAATCAGAACCAACGACAGAAAGAGTTTCTGATAATACAGCGAGAAGAATAGAGATCATTGACATAACATATACAACCAAAAAAGTAAGGAAAACTAAGGCGATAAATAACTTTGAGTGAGTCAGACAAACATACAATGGAGAGTTTGATCCTGGCTCAGGATGAACGCTAGCGGGAGGCCTAACACATGCAAGCCGAGCGGTATTTCTTCTTCGGAAGAGAGAGAGCGGCGTACGGGTGCGTAACACGTGTGCAACCTACCTTTATCTGGGGGATAGCCTTTCGAAAGAGAGATTAATACCCCATAATATATTGATTGGCATCAATTAATATTGAAAACTCCGGTGGATAGAGATGGGCACGCGCAAGATTAGATAGTTGGTGAGGTAACGGCTCACCAAGTCAATGATCTTTAGGGGTCCTGAGAGGGAGATCCCCCACACTGGTACTGAGACACGGACCAGACTCCTACGGGAGGCAGCAGTGAGGAATATTGGACAATGGGTGAAAGCCTGATCCAGCCATCCCGCGTGAAGGATGACGGTCCTATGGATTGTAAACTTCTTTTGTATAGGGATAAACCTAGATACGTGTATCTAGCTGAAGGTACTATACGAATAAGCACCGGCTAACTCCGTGCCAGCAGCCGCGGTAATACGGAGGGTGCAAGCGTTATCCGGATTTATTGGGTTTAAAGGGTCCGTAGGCGGACCGATAAGTCAGTGGTGAAATCTCATAGCTTAACTATGAAACTGCCATTGATACTGTCGGTCTTGAGTAAATTTGAAGTGGCTGGAATAAGTAGTGTAGCGGTGAAATGCATAGATATTACTTAGAACACCAATTGCGAAGGCAGGTCACTAAGATTTAACTGACGCTGAGGGACGAAAGCGTGGGTAGCGAACAGGATTAGATACCCTGGTAGTCCACGCCGTAAACGATGCTAACTCGTTTTTGGGGCGCAAGCCTCAGAGACCAAGCGAAAGTGATAAGTTAGCCACCTGGGGAGTACGTTCGCAAGAATGAAACTCAAAGGAATTGACGGGGGCCCGCACAAGCGGTGGATTATGTGGTTTAATTCGATGATACGCGAGGAACCTTACCAAGACTTAAATGGGAAATGACAGGTTTAGAAATAGACCCTTCTTCGGACATTTTTCAAGGTGCTGCATGGTTGTCGTCAGCTCGTGCCGTGAGGTGTTAGGTTAAGTCCTGCAACGAGCGCAACCCCTGTCACTAGTTGCTAACATTAAGTTGAGGACTCTAGTGAGACTGCCTACGCAAGTAGAGAGGAAGGTGGGGATGACGTCAAATCATCACGGCCCTTACGTCTTGGGCCACACACGTAATACAATGGCCGGTACAGAGGGCAGCTACACAGCGATGTGATGCGAATCTCGAAAGCCGGTCTCAGTTCGGATTGGAGTCTGCAACTCGACTCTATGAAGCTGGAATCGCTAGTAATCGCGCATCAGCCATGGCGCGGTGAATACGTTCCCGGGCCTTGTACACACCGCCCGTCAAGCCATGGAAGTCTGGGGTACCTGAAGTCGGTGACCGTAAAAGGAGCTGCCTAGGGTAAAACAGGTAACTAGGGCTAAGTCGTAACAAGGTAGCCGTACCGGAAGGTGCGGCTGGAACATCTCATTTTTGAGACTCTTCGTTAGGAGAGTATAAACAAACAAAACGATACGCAAGTATCATTGTCTTATTCAAAGTTAGCTTTAGTTTTTTTTTCTTGGTTGTTATATTTAAAAAATACCCACTAGAATTAGTATAAGGGAAGAGATACAAGAGGCAAGCGCCAGAGCATTAGATTATTATGATCTTTTATCTAGCATCTTGAATCTGTAAGTCTAAAAAGACAGTCTCGTAGCTCAGCTGGTTAGAGCGCTACACTGATAATGTAGAGGTCGGCAGTTCGAGCCTGCCCGAGACTACTAATAAAAAGACGGGAAGATAAAAGAGCCAAGAGGCAAGACTTTAAAATCTTGTGTCTAGCATTTTAAATCTGAGAGTCTAAACTAGAGGGGAATTAGCTCAGTTGGCTAGAGCGCCTGCCTTGCACGCAGGAGGTCAAGGGTTCGACTCCCTTATTCTCCACAAAGTTGTAGCAATACAACAAGAACAGAAGATATTTAAGAAAATTACGATTAGAATGATGCCAAATGGGGCAGAGATTACTGAGCAATCAGTTTATTTAGAGGTTCGAGACCTTATAATTCACAGTTTTGAAGGACTAATTTAAAAGTTACGGATGGAGCCAAAAACACATCTGTTCATTAGTTTTTCAAGAAGAACAAAGATCATTGACATTAACGATAAGAACATCACAAAGAGAAAACCGCGCACTTTCGAGTGCCGAGTTTAAATAAAACTAGTTTAACACGGTTGTGTTAGACAAAAAATACTGAACTAATATATTATTAGGAAAGAAATCGTTAAGGGCGTATGGCGGATGCCTAGGCTTTCAGAGGCGAAGAAGGACGCGGTAAGCTGCGAAAAGCTGCGGGGATCGGCACACACGAATTGATCCGCAGATGTCCGAATGGGGCAACCCGGCTGGTTGAAGACCAGTCACTCTAAATTTATTTAGAGAGCAAACCCGGAGAACTGAAACATCTAAGTACCCGGAGGAAAAGAAATCGAAGAGATTCCGTAAGTAGCGGCGAGCGAAAGCGGATTAGCCCAAAAGTCTTTATATGTTTAGAAGAATGTTCTGGAAAGAACAGCCATAGAGGGTGATAGCCCCGTATTTGAAAGGCATACATAGATGATAAATGAGTAGGGCGGGACACGTGAAATCCTGTCTGAATATGGGGGGACCATCCTCCAAGGCTAAATACTCCTGAAAGACCGATAGTGAACAAGTACTGTGAAGGAAAGGTGAAAAGCACTTCGAATAGAAGGGTGAAAGAGAACCTGAAACCGTACGCCTACAAGCGGTCGGAGCCCACAAGTTGGGTGACGGCGTGCCTTTTGCATAATGAGCCTACGAGTTAATTTTACTAGCGAGCTTAAGTACTTCAGGTACGGAGGCGGAGCGAAAGCGAGTCTGAATAGGGCGCTTAGTTAGTAGGATTAGACGCGAAACCTTGTGATCTACCCATGGGCAGGTTGAAGCTTTGGTAACACAAAGTGGAGGACCGAACCGGTTGACGTTGAAAAGTCTTCGGATGACTTGTGGGTAGGGGTGAAAGGCCAATCAAACTGGGAGATAGCTCGTACTCCCCGAAATGCATTTAGGTGCAGCGTTGCGACAAGTTTATTAGAGGTAGAGCTACTGATTGGATGCGGGGGAGTCAAATCCTACCAATTCCTGACAAACTCCGAATGCTAATAAATGTTTCGCAGCAGTGAGGGCATGGGTGCTAAGGTCCATGTCCGAGAGGGAAAGAACCCGGACCAACAGCTAAGGTCCCCAAATCTATACTAAGTTGAAATAACGCGGTTGAACTGCATTGACAGCTAGGATGTTGGCTTGGAAGCAGCCATTCATTTAAAGAGTGCGTAACAGCTCACTAGTCGAGCGGTTCGGCATGGATAATAATCGGGCATAAGTATAGTACCGAAGCTATGGATTTATAATTTTTGAATTATATCTGGTAGGGGAGCATTCTGTTTGCACAGAAGCGAGATCGTGAGATTTCGTGGAGCGGACAGAAAAGAAAATGTAGGCATAAGTAACGATAAAGCGGGCGAGAAACCCGCTCACCGAAAGAATAAGGTTTCCTCAGCCATGCTAATCAGCTGAGGGTTAGTCGGGACCTAACGCGAACCCGAAAGGGGAAGTGGATGGACAATGGGTTAATATTCCCATACTTGCTCACACTAAAAAGGGGACGGAGTGCCGTACTTACTGGAGACTGACGGAATAGTCAAGACCTAGCCTTCGGGCGAAGTTGTTGTAGGGAAAGTGCTTCCAAGAAAAGCCGAAGTGAAGCAACTCGTACCAAAACCGACACAGGTATTCGAGGAGAGAATCCTAAGGTGCTAGAGTGAATCATGGTTAAGGAACTAGGCAAAATAGTCTCGTAACTTCGGAAGAAGGGACGCCAATAGCAATATTGGCCTCAGTAAAGAGGCCCAGGCGACTGTTTATCAAAAACACAGGACTCTGCTAAATCGAAAGATAATGTATAGGGTCTGACACCTGCCCGGTGCTGGAAGGTTAAGGAAGGTTGTTAGCAGCAATGCGAAGCAATTAACTGAAGCCCCAGTAAACGGCGGCCGTAACTATAACGGTCCTAAGGTAGCGAAATTCCTTGTCGGGTAAGTTCCGACCTGCACGAATGGTGTAACGATCTGGGCACTGTCTCAACCATGAGCTCTGTGAAATTGTAGTCTCGGTGAAGATGCCGAGTACCCGCAATGGGACGAAAAGACCCTGTGAACCTTTACTATAACTTCGTATTGACTTTGAATAAACAATGTGTAGGATAGGTGGGAGGCTTTGAAGCTGGCACGCTAGTGTCGGTGGAGCCAACGTTGAAATACCACCCTTTGTTTATTTGGAGCCTAACTTCTCAAAAGGAAGGACATTGCGTGGTGGGTAGTTTGACTGGGGTGGTCGCCTCCAAAAGAGTAACGGAGGCTTTCAAAGGTACCCTCAGCACGCTTGGTAACCGTGCGTAGAGTGTAATGGCATAAGGGTGCTTGACTGTGAGACCTACAAGTCGATCAGGTGCGAAAGCAGGACATAGTGATCCGGTGGTTCCGTATGGAAGGGCCATCGCTCATAGGATAAAAGGTACTCCGGGGATAACAGGCTAGTCTCCCCCAAGAGCTCATATCGACGGGGAGGTTCGGCACCTCGATGTCGGCTCGTCACATCCTGGGGCTGGAGAAGGTCCCAAGGGTTGGGCTGTTCGCCCATTAAAGTGGCACGCGAGCTGGGTTCAGAACGTCGTGAGACAGTTCGGTCTCTATCTATTGCGGGCGTTAGATGTTTGAGAGGGCTTGAATCTAGTACGAGAGGACCGATTTGAACAAACCTCTGGTGTATCAGTTGTTCCGCCAGGAGCACCGCTGAGTAGCTACGTTTGGTAAGGATAAGCACTGAAAGCATATAAGTGCGAAACCTGCCTCAAGATGAGACATCTTTTAAGGGTCGTTGGAGATGACAACGTTGATAGGCTATAGATGTAAAGGCAGCAATGTCATAGTCGAGTAGTACTAATTACCCGTAGATTTATTGCCTAATTATGGTACTCGATCGTGCAATACGGTCTTCTCTTTGTGAACGTTTTTATCGATTTTTTAGTAAGACTAAAAGATAATAGACAGATAGATAATAGACTTTAAAATCTGTCATCTTTGCGCTATTAATCTATTATCTACTAAAATTAAATATACTGTACATCCTTTTGTACAAAACCAACTTTAGGGTGGTTTTAGCAGAGGGGCTCACCTGTTCCCATTCCGAACACAGAAGTTAAGCCCTCTAGCGCCGATGGTACTGCTAACGCGGGAGAGTAGGTCGCCGCCAGTTTTTTTTAAAACCTCA
>NZ_JAXCHW010000020.1:0-2600 GCF_035984805.1 Chryseobacterium sp. MP_3.2
TGGTAAAACGACTGTTTTTCATGCGCTAATTTGTATTCAAATATAATTAATTTTCGGCTTTATTTATTCCTCTTTTTTTACGCATCGATTCGCCTTTAAGTTCCAGGCGGTGAGACTGGTGGATTAGCCGATCCAAAATAGCATCAGCGATGGTTTTTTCGCCAATGATATCATACCATCCCTGAACTGGTATTTGAGAGGTTACAATGATAGAACCGTTATTATGACGGTCTTCTATGAGTTCTAAAAGCATTATTCTGTTTTGACTGTCTAATGCCTGGAGTCCGAAATCATCCAGTATAATCACTTCTTGGCGTTGTATTTTGGCCAATTCCCGAAGATAAGAACCATCTGCTTTTGCCATTTTCAATTTAGCAAATAACTTGGTGGTGTTAAAATAACTCACCTTAAAACCCTCTATACATGCCTGATAACCTAATGCGGTTCCTAAATAACTTTTGCCCACACCCGTGCTTCCAGTGATTAAAATGTTCTCATTTTTTTCTACAAATTCACATCCTGCCAAGCGCAACACGAGATTTCGGTCGAGGTTTCGGGACTGCTCAAAATTAAGGCTTTCGATGTTGGCTTTGTAATGAAAACGCGCGTTTTTGATGCTTCTTTCGATGCGCCTATTGTGGCGCTCATCCCATTCTGCATCGATCAGCATGGAGACAAACTCATCGAGCGTGTAATAATCTGTTTTCCCGCTTTCAATTGCGGTTTTAAAGGCATTATGCATGCCGTAAAGCTTCATTTGCTTCATTTTTGTAACGGTAGGTTCGTTCATAATTTTTAAAATTTAATTTGATTTAATGATGATTTAATTAAAATGATAATGTTGCTAACTTCTAACTTCTAACTTCTAGTTGTAATACTGTTTCCCTCGAATATTCCCATGGACTGGAAGTTGCTGCTGGGTTTCTTCTTTTTGGTCAAAGTCTATTTGATCTAAATTGTTTTCTAAAATTTTCTGAATGGTTTTAAAGCTGTAAATTTTAAAATCAAGGGCGCGTTTACAGGCATTGATCAATCGCTCTCTACCTACCTTTTTTTCGAAGTTCAATATTCCCAAACAACTTTTATAGGCTTGTTCGGGATGATTTCTGCTCTCAATAATTTGGATGATATAATCCCCGATAATAGGATCAATTTTGGTTGCCCAATCAATAAACCGTGAAGGACTCCAATCTGCCACAAATTGATGGGTACTGGCTAAATGTTCAGCATTGGTGGTATATACATAAGGTTTGTAATTGCGCATATGAATCGCAATCCTATTGTATTTATGATAGATTTCTACGGCAGATGACGTATATAAAAGTTTGACTTTCTTCTTCAGATATTGATACGGAACGCTGTAATAATTTTTGTCCTGGCTCAAAAGAACGTGACCATTCATCATCACCGTTGCATGCGACTGGTATTTGATCTCAAAATGCGCTTCTGGAAGCGGACGGAGTTTTTGCTTTTCGTCTTCTAAAAACAGTTCTTTGCGGGAGTAAGGACGCGCCGTGAGTTTGTTATTGTTATGAGTTTCTAATAAATCCCATACTTGATGGTTTAATTCTGCTAAGGAATAAAATGGGATTTCTTTTAAATGGGCATAAATCCTTCGATACAAAATCTTCACAGCACCCTCTACCAAAGATTTATCTCTGGGCTTATAAACTCTGGCGGGTAAAATAGTAGTACCGTAATGCTCCGCAAAATCAGCAAAAGTTTCATTAATGGTTGGTTCAAAACGACTGCTTTTGATGACTGCCGATTTTAAATTATCTGGAACAATTGCCGCAGGAACGCCCTGAAAATAGTGCATCGCATTTTCTACCGAACGTACAAAATCTTCCTTTTGCTGACTCATCGAGGCTTCTGCATACGTATACTGGCTCGCTCCCAGGATGGCGACAAAAAATTGTACGGTTTTAATCTCACCACTTTTTTTATCGATAATAGAGAGGGTTTTCCCAGCGTAATCGATATACATTTTATCACCCGCTTTGTGATTCATGTGCATCACAGGATTCACCCGTTTTACCCATATTTTGTAATGATGCCTGAATTGGGTGATCTGAAAACCTTCGGGATACAAAGCGATATACTGCTCCCAGGTTCGGTAAATAGTGACTCCCACCTTTTTTAATTCCCGTTCCATCACCGGAAAATAATCCTGCAGAGTCTGTAATTTAGGACTCACGGATTCCTCCGTAGTTTGGGAAAACAAAAGTTCCAGTTCTGCGTCTGTCTTTTCGTTGATGATCTCAAAACTTAATCCAAGAACTTCAAATAACGAAATGTACTTCTTTACGGTATTTCTGGAAAGTGATAAATAGTTGCTGATAAACAACTTACTCTTTCCGTTGCTATAAAATTTAAGGACTTTTCTAATTTTACTCATGTCTGTTGTTTTATTGGCCATAATCCGTATTTTTTATACGAATTTATGGTGCTAACAACATGAAAAAATTAATCGTTTTTACCCGAAAAAATCAACCAAAATCCAGGTGGTCAATTTGCTCCGAATCTTGGTGGTCAGTTTACTCCGGAACAGGTGGTCAATTTGCTCCGAAAATTGGTGGTCAATTTGAGCGTTTTTTCCA